>JAOPZV010000170.1 GCA_025963935.1 Solirubrobacterales bacterium | reverse complement strand
GAGGTGCGCGAGGGCTGCTGGGGATTCCACAGCAGACCGGCGTCGTCCTCGGTCAGGCCGAACGCCGGTCTCGCGGCGGGCGGCGCGGGTGGGGTCGGGGCTTTCGCGACAGGTGCACTTGCGGCGTTTGTTCGACCCGGGCTCTGGCTCGCCTTGCCGCATCCGTAGGCAGGCACCAGCAGCATGCCGGCGGCGATCGCGAGAGCGACGCGCCCGCGGCGCCGCACGGTGGCCGTGCGCTGCGCAGGGACGCGGACTGCCTGCCGCCCCAAATGGGCGGCGCCGCGATGCCGCCACGATGACCCGCTCGACGCCAAGACCGCGCGGGGCCTGCGTCAGACGGCCGAGACCTGCTCTTCCTCGGCCACCCGGAAGGACGAGCCGCAGCCGCAGGCGGCAACGACGTTGGGGTTGTTCACCTTGAAGCCCGCGCCTTGCAGGCTTTCCTCGTAGTCGATTGTCGAGCCGCTGACGAACTGCAGACTCTCCTGGTCGACGAGCAGCTTCAGCCCGTGACTCTCGAAGACGACGTCGTTGTCGCGCTGCTCGTCGAACGCGAGCTGATACTGGAACCCCGAGCAGCCACCGCCGCGCACGCCGACCCGCAGGCCGGCCACGCTCAGGTCGGCCTCCTGGGCCGTGAGGAACTCGTGCACCTTCTCGGCGCCCTTGTCGCTGATCGTGATCATCGGTTCGCTCCTATGGACGGCTCCAAGACTTTCCAAAGTATAGCGATCGCCCCCGCGCGTTCTGGCGGGCCTTGGCACAGGGTCAGATGCCCGCCGCGGGCCCGGGCGTGCACATGGCAGGAGATCTTCTACGCTGGTGGGCGATGCCGTCCGCAGAGGACATACGCCAGCGCATCGAGGCCGCGATTCCGGGCGCCCGGGCCGAGGTCGAGGACTACACCGGCGGGGGAGACCACTTTCGCGCGACGGTCACCGCCGCCTCCTTCGAGGGGCGCAGCCGCATCGAGCAGCATCGCCTCGTCTACGAGGTCTTCGACAGGGAGATCGGCGGAGCGATTCACGCGCTTGCGCTGAAGACCCAGACTCCCGTGAAGACAGAGACCAACTGAGAGCCAGGAGCCTTCCATGTCCAGTCAGTTCGACCCCATCCCGATGGCCAGCAGCGAGCCACAGCAGGCACCCGTCGCCAGCGATGAGCCCAACCCGATCCGCGACGCGATCACCGAGGCGATCGGCGAGCACCGGGTGATCCTGTTCATGAAGGGAACGCCGGAGGCTCCCGCGTGCGGGTTCTCCGCGCGGACGGTCGCCGCCCTGCAGGCGCTCGACGTTCCGTTCGCCGCCGTCGACATCCTGCCCGACCCCCGCATCCGCCAGGAGCTCTCGGCAATCTCCAACTGGCCGACCATCCCGCAGCTGTTCGTGGGCGGCGAGCTGGTCGGCGGATGCGACATCGTGATCGAGATGTACGAGTCGGGAGAGCTCGCCCAGGCGTTACTGTAGCGTCCCGCGCCGAATGCCCCCGGTCGCGGTCGTCACCGACAGCACGCACTACCTCCCGCGCCCGCTCGCAGACAGCGAAGGCATAAGCCAGGTCGGCCTGTACGTCGGGTGGAAAGGCGACGCATCTCAGATCGGCGAGCGCCGCGAGCTCGAGATGGACGGGTTCGACGACTTCTACCAGCGCCTGCGCAGCGATCCCGAACTGCCGGCGACCTCGCAGCCGTCGATCGGCGACTTCCTCGCCGTCTGGGACCCGCTGATCGAGGCGGGTAACGACGTCGTCTCCATCCACCTCGCGGGCGGCATCTCCGGGACCTGCGAGGCGGCGCGTCAAGCCCATGGGCTGCTCGGTGAGCGCGGTCTCGCCGAGCGCGTGGAGGTCATCGACGGCGAAACGGCGTGTGGCGGCTTGGGCCTCCTGGTGCTTGCCGCATGCGCCGCCGCGCATGGCGGTCACAGCAAGGACGAGGTGGCCGCCCGCGTGCACGAGGCCCGCGCAAGGCTCAAGATCTGGTTCTGTCTCGACACGCTCGAGTACCTCCGCCGGGGCGGGCGCATCGGCAAGGCACAGGCGTGGCTCGGCGGAACGCTCAGGATCAAGCCGATCCTGTCACTCGAGTACGAGATCGTGCCCGTCGAGCGAGTGCGCACCGCCGGTCGCGCCTTCGAGCGCATGGTGAGGTACGCGCAAGAGCTACACGATGCGGGCGCCGACGGCTGGGTCGTGCAGCACATCCAGGCACCCGATCAGGCCCAGCGTCTGATCGACCGCTGCCGCGAGATCTTCGACTCCGAGCCGGTTTTCACCTCGGAGGTCGGGCCGGTGATCGGCACCTACACCGGACCGGGCCTGATTGGCGTCGGCGCCGTGCCGCGCGAGATGCTCGCCTGAGCGGGCACTGCTCGGCGGCGCCGCGCGTCATGCGCGCTGTTCCGGGGCGCGGCTCAGCCGCGGCGGCGGCGGAGCAGGCGGCCGCCGATCAACAGGCTGACGAGCGCCGTGCCGACCATCAGTTCGGGGCGGTGGCGCTGCACGTGACCGCGCCAGTCGGTCATGCGCGAGACCTCTCCGCGCAGACGATCGACCGACAGGGCAAGTTCCATGCGGTTGCTCTGGATCGAGCTGCGAATCTCGGCCGGCGAGCGCTGCGCCATCAGCCCTTGCTCCCCGTCCCGGCGGTGCCGGCAGGCTGGCCGGTGACGACAGGGACGGCCTCAGGGCCGCCGCTCACCGCCTCGCGGATCTTGCGCGCCTCCTCGATCGCCATGTTCGGCACGGGGGGAGAGGCGCGTTTGACGGCACGCGCGGCGATCAGACCCGCCAACACGCCGAGCAGCACGAGGATCACCGCCATCGCGAAGAAGCCCCAGAAGTAGGTGAACTGGTTGCCGGGCAGGTAGTAGTACAGAAGCCACGCGCAGCCGACCAGCGCAAAGACGAGCGCCATCACCAGGAACACTCCGGCCGCTGCTCCGACGATGGCTCCCTTGACGAGCTTCGTCGTCTTCTCGCTGATCTCGGCCTTGGCGAGTTCGATCTCTTCGTGGACGAGTTTGGTTGCCCGCTCGGAGACCTCCGAGATGGCGTGCGCGATGTTCTGCGGCGGATCGTTCTGGCGGCCGCCCGGGGGAGGTACGTATGGGTCGCTCACTCCGGCGGCTCCTCTTCGAACAGACGTCTCCACACGACGGCGGCGGCGCGGTTCGCGGCCACGCTCGCCAGCGCGCCGAATCCCGCCAGCAGCGCCGACCACACAAGCCGCTTGACCACGTCGCTCTCCGTCATCGCGCCAGTCTATTCCCCGCTGAGGTCGGTTCCACTCCTCCGCGCGGCCCCTCCGGCGGCCTGAACGGCCCAGTTGCCCGTCAAACGGGGCCGGATACAGCACCCGCGTGACCGGCCGGGCGCGTCTCGAGCCCTCCGCAGACGGTCTCCACTACGAGCCACTTCGCCCGCTCGAAATGCTCCTCGCCCTGTGGCAGCAGGCCAAATATCCAGCCCGTGAGCAGCTGCTCGATGGCGCCGTAGAACGCCATCGCCGCGAAGCGCGCTTCGATCTCGGGCTTGAACACCCCTTCGGCCTGCGCCTTGGCGATCATGCCGCCGATCAGGTCGTAGGCCTCGCGAATCGTGCCGATGTGCGTGTCGCCGAAGGAGTTCGCCGCGCGCGTGACCTCGACGATGATCACCTTCATCAGGTCGGGGTCGTGGTGGTAGCTGTCGACGATGAACGAGGCGATCGCCCTCAGCTTGTCCCTCACGGGCAGCGGTTCGGCATCGACCTCGCGGATCAACTCGAGCATCACGTTCCAGCGCTCGAGGAACAGAGTGTCGAGCACCTCGTCCTTTGAGCCGAAGTAGTGGTAGACGAGCCCGTATGCAACGCCCGCCTCGTCTGCGATGTCCGACACGCGACAGGTGTGAAAGCCCTGGCGGGCGAACACTCGCACGGCCGCGTCGAGGATCAGACGGCGCTTGTCCGGCGCCGCCTTCGCGCGTCCGGCCGGGGGCCGCGCCGTGCTCATGCCAGCGCCTCGGCCGGCCAGCGGTATGCGCCGGGCCGGCGGTTGGCGAGCGACGGAAGGCTGGCGCGAATCTCGCGCTGGCGGTCGAGGTCCAGCTCCGCGACGATGTGCCCCTCGCTGTCCGGCGACTGGGCCAGCACCACTCCCCAGGGGTCGACGATCATCGATCGTCCGCCCGACTGCTGCCCGGCCGGATGCCTGCCGACCTGGTTGGCGGCGATCACGAAGGCCTGGTTCTCGATCGCGCGGGCGCGCACGAGGGTCTCCCAGTGGTCGCGCGTCGTCGCCAGTGTGAACGCAGCGGGCACGGCGATTAGCTGCGCGCCGCGAACTGCCAGGATCCGGTAGAGCTCGGGGAAGCGGAGGTCGTAGCAGATCGACAGGCCCAGCCCCACGCCGTCGGCCGTGTGCGAGAGGACGATCTCCTCGCCGGGCTCCTCCAGCGCGGACTCGCGGTATGAGTGGCCGCCGACCTCCACGTCGAACATGTGCACCTTGCGATAGACCGCCTGCAGCTCTCCGCTCGGGTCCACGTGCACGGAGGTGTTCGCGAGCTTCTCCTGGCCGGCGACGCGCTCGAGGATCGACCCGGCCACGAGCTCGACGTGCAGCTCGCGCGCGATCGACCTGGCCCACGTGATCGCAGGCCCGTCGAGCGGTTCGGCCGCCGCGCGCAGGTCCTCCTCGGCGCCCATCGCGGTCCACTTCTCGGGGAGTACGATCACCGTTGCGCCGTCGGCCGCTGCGGCGCGCGTGAGGCGATCGGCGACCGCCATGTTCGCCGCCTGATCGGCGGTGGCGTTGAGCTGGACTGCCGCGACCCTCAAGAGCGCTTGCCTCCCATGGGCAGCGAGACCGCAGATTTCGCGAGCGCCCAACCCACCGAGTAGATTGACTGGTCAGTCAACATCTCCAAGCATAACGCCCGCCGAGGCTGACGGCGCTGAGGGCGCACGATTGCGCCCGGCCCGCATGGGACTCCTCCGCGGCACGCGGCCGCTGAAGCGCTGGCGCTATGTGGGCGTGTTCGGCGAGCAGCTGATGGCCTGCGCGGCGCTCGTTCAGATCGGCCCCGCAAGACAGTCGTTCTGGGCACTGCAGCTGCCCGGCGAAGAGGAGCTGCGCGAACGGACGCGACTGCGTCCGCGCCACGGCGAGGTCGAGCTCGTCCAAGGGCTCCAGCGCGGCGATGCACTGGTCGATATCCCAGGGCGCCTGCGCATCGAGGACCGCGGCGTTGAGCTTCATCTGACACTCGAGGAAGAAGCCGGCGTGGAGGCGCTCTGCCCGCATGGCCGCTTCGAGGTCTGGACGCGCAAGCAGGCGGGCGTGCGCGCGTGCGGCACGCTGTCGATCGACGGCGCACCGCCGCGCCAGATCGATGCGCTCGCCGTGATCGACGACACGGCGGGCCACCACGCCCGCCACACCGAGTGGCGCTGGAGCGCAGGGGTCGGGTCCACGCCGGCGGGCGAGGCCGTCGCCTGGAACCTGGTGAGCGGCGTCAACGACCCGGCGAGCGGCAGCGAGCGCGCGGTATGGGTGGCAGGCGAGCCGCGAGAGGTGCCTGCGGTCGACTTCGCGGCGGACCTCTCGCGGATCAGCTGCGACGACGGCTCCGAGCTGTATTTCCGCCCGGAGTGCGAGCGCAGCCGCCGCGACCGCCTGCTGATCCTCAGCAGCGACTACCGGGCGCCGTTCGGCACGTTCTCAGGGACGCTTCCCGGAGGCATCGAGCTGGCCAGCGGGCGCGGCGTCGTCGAGCATCACCGCGCGCGGTGGTAGCGCGCATCGCCGCGCGCCGGCGGTCATCCGGCGGCGTCGGCTCGGTGACGGCGTAGCTCGGCCAGCAGCAACTTGGAGTGCATCGCGCCGATCAGCTCGCGCAGCGGCTCGGTGCCAGCGGCGACGATCTCCATCGCGCGCTCGACCTCGACCTCGCCGGCCAGGCGGCCGACGAGCGCCTGTACCTCCTCGCGCACGAGCGGCTCGAGCGCCTCGCGGTAGCGCAGCGTGTCATACACGGTGAACCCGAGCGCCTCGTCGTAGCCCCCGGCGCGGAAGCTCGCGATCGCCTCGATGATCTTCACGTCGTCCTTGTCGTAGCCGCGCTGGGTCGGCGTGAGGACGCCTATCTGCGCGAGGCGCTCGAGCACGTTGCGCGGCATCCCGTAGCGCTCCTGCACTGCCTTGCGCGAGAGTCGGCTGCCCTCCTCGGCGCTCGCCAGCGCACGCTCGAGGATGCGGTCCTCGAGCTCGATCAGCGCGCGCACGCGGCCCGGATCCTCTTCGAGCGCCCCCCTGATCACGCGCAGCGGCATGAACCGCTCCTCCTGCAGGCGCTTGATCAGCGCGATCCGCTCGACGTACTCGGCCGGGTAGTAGGCCATGTTGCGGCTCGTCCTGACGATGTCAAGGCCACCACCGAGGAGGCCTTCGCGCAGGTAGTACCTGATCGTTCCGGGGCTCACGCCGGAGCGCTCGGCGAGCTCGCTCATCTTCAGCAGGGGCCGGTCGCCGTCGGCGTGCCGTTCGCCGCCGGAGCCTGTAACCCGCGCCTTTGCTCCGTTGTTCTCCCGGACGCGCACGGTCAGCGCCGACTCACGCCCGCAGCGTCGATTCCTGCTGGAGCTCCGCCGGGCCGGCGGCAGCGCCGGACTGCAACAGCTCGGCAACCTCCGCGCTGGAGTAGCCGGCGCCCAGCAGCACCTCCTCGGTGTGCTCCCCGAGCGCCGGGCCGGGCAGGCGGTCATGCTCGCCCGGAGTGCGAGCGAGCTTCACGGGGATCCCCAGCTGCCGCACCGTACGCTCGGCCCCCGGCTGGTCGAGCTCGACCACCATCTCGCGCTCGCGCACGAGCTCCGAGGAGAGAGCCTCGTCGAGCTCGAGCAGCGGCTCCAGGCAGCAGTCGTGGCGCTGCGCGAAGGCCTCCCACTCCGAGCGCGTGCGGCCCCTGAAGATCTCCTGCACCTCCGCGTGCGCCGCCGAGCCCGGCCGCTCGAACTGCTTGGCGATGAGATCCTCGCGGCCCACCCCGCGGCACCATGCCTGCCAGAACTTCGGCTCGAGCGCACCCAGCGTCACCCATCCGTCGGAGCACTCGTAGGGCCGGTAGCAGACCAGCGAGCCCGCGAGCGGGAGATCGCCCCTGTGCGGAACCGTCCCGTCGGCGAAGTGGGTGGCGGCCACCATCGCAAGCCACGACAGCGCGCCGTCGGCCATCGAGACGTCCACCAGCTGGCCCTCGCCCGACCCCGAGCTGTCCGGCCCGCCGTCTCGCTCGCGCAGCGCGGCCAGGATGCCGAAGGCCGCCATCAGCGCTCCGCCACCGAGATCGGCGATCTGCCCCGCCGCCTGGACGGGGTCGCCCCCGCGCTCGCCGGTCAGCCCGAGCAGCCCCACGAGGCCCAGGTAGTTCATGTCGTGTCCGGACGCCTCGCGCTTGGGCCCCGTCTGTCCGTAGCCGCTGATCGCGCAGTAGACGATCGCGGGGTTCTCCTCGCGCATCCGCTCGTAGCCGACGCCAAGGCGGTCCAGCACGCCGGGGCGGAAGGACTCGAGCACGACGTCGTATTCGCGCACGAGCCGCAGGAGCGCCTCGCGTCCACGCTCGTTCTTGAGGTCCAGGCGGATCGAGCGCTTGTTGCGGTTCAGTGAGAGGAACAGCGCCGACTTCGCGCTGTCGTGCGCACCCTCGTAATAGGGCGGAGACCAGCGGATGTAGTCGCCCATGCCGGTGTCCTCGACCTTCAGCACGTCGGCGCCGAAGTCGGCCAGCAGCAGCGAGCAGAAGCCGCCGGGCAGCAGGCGCGAGAGGTCGAGCACGCGCACGCCCTCGAGTGGGAGGCTCACCGGTGGATCTCCCGGCGCACGACGTGAGCGGCCGGCAGGCCGCCCTTCAACGAGACCCTCACGCTCCGCTCCCCACGGGCGCGGAGATGGCGAGCATCGCGCGGGCCTCCGCGACGCTCGCCGGACGGCGCCCGATGTCTTCGGTCATCTGGCGGGCCTTGGCGATCAGCTCACCGTTGGAGCGCGCCATCTCGCCGCCCGGCAGGTACAGGTTGTCCTCGAGCCCCACCCTGATCGAGCCGCCGAGGGTGAGCGCGGCCGCGACGAGCATCCACTGGTCGCGAGAGATGCCGATCACGCCCCAGTGAGAGCCCTCGGGGATGTTCTCGACCATCGACGCCAGGTTGCGCGCGGTCGGCGGGATGCCGCCGACGACTCCCATCACGCAGTCCACATGCAAGGGCGTCTTCAGCGCACCCATGTCGATCAAGGGCTCGAGACTGCCGACGTGCCCGACGTCGAAGCACTCGTGCTCCGGTTTTATGCCGAGCTCGTTCATCGCGTCGAGCAGCTCGATGATCTCGTCGAACGGGTTGGCGAAGACCATGTTGAAGACGAACTGCTTGCGTGAGCGCGAGTACTTCGCGTAGTTCATCGAGCCCATGTTCAGCGCCGCCACCTCCGGGCGGCACGCCCGCAGGTATTCCACGCGCTTGGCGACCGGCACTCCGATCGTGCCGGTCGAGTAGTTGACGATCACCTGATCGCCCACCTCGTCCCGGATCGCCTCGGTGATCGCACGGAAGTCCTCGATCTCATAGCTCGGCGTGCCGTCGGGTTTGCGCGCGTGGATGTGGATCATCACGCCGCCCTCGTCCACGATCCTGCGCGCCTCCGCCCCGTACTCCTCGGGCGTGTACGGGATCGCCGGGCACTGTTCGCGGTTGGCGATCGCCCCCGAGATCGAGCAGGTGATCACCACCGGGTCATCGAGGCTCATACGGGCACCACTCCTTGTCGCTTCCAGGGCCGCTCGATCTTCTTGCCGGCGGCCATCTCGAGTGCTTTGCAGATCGTCGGGCGGGTCTCGCGCGGGTCGATCACGTCGTCGATCATGTCGTTTCCGGCGGCTATGTAGACGTCGATGATCTCGCGGTAGGCGTCGATGAGCTCCGCCTTCTTGGCCTCCGGGTCCTCGGCTTCCTCGACCTGTTTGCGCATCACGATCTCCACGGCGCCCTCGGCGCCCATCACGCTGATCTCGGCGCTCGGCCAGGCGACGATCAGATCCGGCTCGTAGGCGCGCCCGTTCATCACGTAGTAGCCGGCGCCATAGGCCTTGCGAGTGATCACGGTGACCTTCGGGACCGTCGCGTTGGCTACCGCGTGCAGCATCTTCGCGCCGTGCCTGATGATCCCGTCGGCCTCGACCTTGCTCCCGACCATGAACCCGGGCACGTCCATCAGGAACACCAGCGGGATTGCGAACGCGTTGCAGAGGTTCACGAAGCGCGCCGCCTTGTCGGCGGAGTCGTTGTCGAGGATGCCGCCCAGCTGCTTGGGCTGGTTGGCGACGATTCCGGCCGGCCGCCCGCCAAAGCGCGCGAAGC
>JAOPZV010000169.1 GCA_025963935.1 Solirubrobacterales bacterium | reverse complement strand
ATCAGCTTCGGCGATACCCGAATCGCCACGTGCGAGGTCTTGTTGCCGGGAAGGCTGAAGGCGGTCTGCCCATAGCCGGACGTTTTGCTCGACAACCCCAGCGTGGCGAGGCCGGCGCATCCGCCGGTCGGCCTGCAGTAGACGGCGACGGAGATCACCCGCGAATGGTTGACACCGTCGGTTTGCGGCCTGATCTTCAGCGCCGGCAGGACGGCGGGCCGGCCGGCCGTGCCGCCCGCACAGATGTGTGTGGCGTCGGGGCCGGTGCCCTCGATGACCTGCAGCATCAGCTGCTCATTGGGGTTCGAGGCGAAACCGTCGTTGGCGCTGGTGTCGTGGGCCGAGAGCGTGGAGCCGTTGCCGGTGCCGTTGCCCCGGATGAACGAGTTCATCGTCGAGCCATCGACGGCGCCGATCACCTGGTAGGGGACTCCGCTTCGGTAGACGTTCGGCACGTAGCCGCCGTTGTCGTTGAACGCCACGTAGTCGCCCTGGGCGACGCAGAGGTTGATCGGTTCATACGTCGTGATCGTCGAGCCGCTCGCACCGCCCTCCCCGCAGACGGGAATGTCGAAGGCCTGCGAGCTGATGTTGACCTTGGCGCCGCCGCCCGGCAACGGCGAGAGATCCTGGAAGTGGATCTGGGTGAGCGGTCGCGGTCCGCCGGCCGCCGGCTTCGCGCAGCCCTCGAGGCGCACCTTCACGGCCTGGCCGGTCACCGGTGCGTTCGCCTGTCCGCCTGCGATCGCGGCGTTCCAGAGGGCCGTGTCGGCTCCATTGTGGTTGGTGTGGAAGAGCCCGTTGGGGGCTTCCGGGTTTGGCGGGACCGGCGTGTAGGTGCCGTAGTAGCCGAGGTTGTCGGTGGTGTTGAGGCTCGCCGGGACCGAGAGCGGGCTGCCGAAGGTGGTGACGGCGGCCGGGCTGGACGCGGGCGCGAGCAGCGCAAGCAGCCCGCAGGTGAGCACGAGGCAGGGGGCCACGCGGAGCAGGCGCAAGCGGCGCACGCGTAGCGAAACCCAGGAGTCCGAGCGGCCATCCATCGACATCTGGATCGGCATGGTAGGGGAGGCGCTTGACCTGACGCTGCCATTGGTCGACGACTTGCCTCAGGTCGAGATGTCAATAAACGGGCGCGAACACGGACGTCTTGACTCCTCGCGTGATCGGCGTGCTCCAGGCAACTGGCGTGGCCGATCCCGCATAAGAGGCGAGTCGCGATCCGGGGACCTAAACGACCGGAGATCTTCCTGACTCGTGAGCAGCCTGGTGCATGCGAACAGGTATTCTGGCCCCGTGGCCGATCTCGATACGTTGCGTGCCGGTGGCTGGGGGGACGTTGACCTACCTCACGTCGTCGCGAACTACCCAAGCATGCTGACGCTGGACGAGCGTCGGCTCTTGTACTGGATGGCCCGCGATGTGTGGGAGGGTTGGGGCGCGATAGTCGACGCAGGTTGCTTCCTCGGTGGCTCGACTGCGTCGCTGGCCGCGGGAGTGCGTGCCCGGCCAGCACACGATCCGGGCCTGCGACTCAGCCCACCGCTGTCGACATACGACCGGTTTATCGTTGAGGAGTACACGATCCACGCCGGGTACTTCGGTTCGTGGCCCGATGTCGGCGTGTCCGACAGTTTCCGCCACGTCTTCGACGAACTGCTTGGGGATCTGGCGACTGAGACGAACGTCCACGAAGGAGACATAGCGGATGCCCGCTGGACCGGCGGCGACATCGAGATCCTCTTCTTGGACGTACTCAAGAACTGGGAGGTCAACGATGTAGTCATGCGCGAGTTCCTCCCGTCGCTGGTCCCAGGTCGGAGCGTGATCGTGCAGCAGGACTACGTCCACGGGATGCTGCCGTGGATTCACATTACGATGGAGCTCCTGCACGACGCGGTAGAGCACGTCGCGGACGTGCCGGCAAGCCGCGTTTACGCCGTAACGTCAGACATAACTCGGGATCGGTTGGACGAGATCCTCGGACTACGGCAACGATTTACTCTGATCGAGCAGGAACGTCTGTTGGACGCCGCGACTGCACGGACATCTGGCGACACCACCGGCCACCTGATGCTCTGCAAGGTGAATCTGCTGCGGCACCACAGTCAGTTCTCAAGGGCCGAGGAGCTCCTCAACCGGGTCGAAGGCTCCTTCGGCCATCTCCCCGCTGTAGCCGCGGACGCACACGTGACGCGGGCGCTTTTATCTGAGCGCTCAGCCAGCTAGGTTCGAGATCGCTTGGCGAGAAATACCAACGGCTCAAGTCCGTCAAGACAACGAGCGCCGCGGCGTCCGTGGACGACCATCGCCCGTTCGAACACTTCTTCAGTCCGCAGGCGGACAATCCCACGCGTCGCGCGAGCGGCCGTGCAAGACCAGCCACTACGGCCGGGCGCTCGGCAAGGGGGAGCGGCGTTGCACGCACGGCGACGCAGGTTACGCGTCGGCCGGTCGCGTCACTCGCTCTAGGAAGCCGTTCGACGCCGACGTGCCGTTGTATGCGTACATATCGCAGTACTCCGCGCCGATGCGGTAATCGTCTGCATGGTTGCGGAAGAACGCTTGGAGCGCGCGGTGTGGGCCGCTGTTCCCTTCGGGGTAGATCTCCGGATGGAGATCCGAGAGGTTGCCGTCCTCAATCACAATCCAGTCGCCCAACTCGAGATGCTGATGGAAGAACGCCAATACAGCACCAGTCGTCTCCTCGCTGTGATCTGCATCCTCAATGACGAGCAGTGGACGTGACAGCGCCGCGATCCCGCCCGCGTCGAGCACGTCGTCGAGATGTCGCCCGTTGCCGTAGGTGAATGTCACATTCGGATGGCTCACGTTCTCTACCGGCACGATGTCGAATGAGTAAACGTGCCCCTCGATCCCCAGGTTGACCAGGGCATCCCCGAAGAAGAGGCCGCTGCCGCCGGCCTTAGAGCCTATCTCGATGATCGTAGCGGGCCGAACCGTTTCAACGAGACGCTGGTAGAGCATGAGATCGAGCGGGTTCTTCACCATCTGGACGCCGCGATATTGCTGATGATGGAGGGCCTGCTGCATGCGCAACAGCACGTCTCGGGGCAGCTCACTGCGATAGGACCGCTTTAGCGGATTCGTCGGCCCAAAGGAGGGAGGGGCCAGCGTTGGCTCCAGTGCCGTTACAAGCCGGCGTGCTTCCGCGTTGTCCGGGTCACGTGACAGCAGGGCTCTGGCGACGTCTAGCGCAATCTCGAACTGACCGAGATCGGCGAGGCAGACGGCCCTCAAAGTCAGCAGATCGAGGTCCCTTGGAGACTCCTCAACCGCCGCGTCGATAATCCGCAACGCCTCCTCGGGACGGCCTGCGTCCAGCAGGGGGCCGATGTTTGCGCGCAGGTCGTTCATATTGCGCGCCGGCGAGTGCGGAGGGCGCGCAGTGGGGACGTGATGCGCCACGAACGGCTCTTGTACACCACCTCGAGTGCCGCACGTAGGCTGCTCTCGCTCTGCGCGACGACGTCGTATGACTGCTGGACGTGCTCAGCGTGCGCCCGCAGGTCTTCATACGCCTGCTGGGTACGAATGGCCTGTGCGTGAATCTCATCGTTCGCCTCGCTCCAACGGACGTGTTCGGCGAGGTGCCGAGCGTGCAGGTCCGCGGCCCACTGCTGGGATCCCCTGTACAGAGCAGGAAGGTCGGCGGAAATGTCAGCTCCTCGGAAGAGCCGGAGAGTTTCCAGTTGCTCCTCGGGCGGGGCATCCCAAGCCATCGCTTCGAACCAGACCTCATTGGCGTAGACACGCCACAGCGGATCCGGGCTGGTACGACGCGCGCTGATCTCTGGTACCACATCTATGCGGAACCCCGCGAGTGCCGCGCGGTTGAGCAACTCGACCTCGGGGGCGGTGACGGTACGCGATTCACTGAACCCGCCGAGCCGTCGAAGCGCCTCCGCCCGTATCGCGAAGCCGCAGCTCCCGAAGTAGGCGTACGAGAGGCCAAGCAGCGCCGGGCCACCGACGGGAACCACGGTGCCAGGCCTACCGTCCGGGCCATCAATCACATCGAGCACCGGAAAGGTGAACACGTCCGCCGTCGAGCCGCAGGCTGCGCCAGCGATGACGGTCGGCGCCCGAGCCTCGGGCAGCACGCCAGGCGGAAATGCCAGCACAACGTCGCCGGTCGCGGCCAGGGCGGCGAGGTTTAGGGCACGGCCTCGAGTCACATGCCCCGTTTCAATTTGCCGCCATCCTTGCGCAGCTCCGATACGGGCGGGGACGGCAACCAGTATCTCGGCATCCATCTCGTCCGTCAGAGCGGTCAGGGAGTCCAGAGTTCCGTCGACCAGAGGCGCGGCGAAAATGACGCTCACCCGCGGCGTAGGCCGACGAATCGGCGGCGCCGCGGTGTTGGGCTCGCTCGCAAGAGCGCCGTGCCAGGCCATGTGGCAGTCGTCGTTCTTGTCGCGATCAACCGCCCGGCGCACGGCGCCGGATGGGTGCTCGAGCGCTTTCCGGATCGTGCTGCTTAGCGATTCGTGATTCAACCTTGACGTCGGGGGCTCAGACGAGCTTGGTCCGAGCAGATCATCCTCTGGCTCGCCGGCGTAACTGGACCGTTCGAGGTCCTCGACCGCGATGAGCTCGCGGGTTCCACCCGAGCGGGACACGATCATCGGGATGCCGAGCGCTATCGACTCGTAGACGGTGTTGGGGGAGTTGTCCACCAGTGAAGGCATCACGGCGAGCCTGCCGCTTTCGCTGAGGTAGGCGACCGCATCGGAATGTGGGACATTTGTCATCGTCTTCACTTTCCACGGCCAATTGGCCGCCCTTCGCTCGATATAGGTCGTGGAGGGGTTCCCGTGGACGCGTACAGACGATCCCATGAACGTGACGGACAGTTCGGGAACGTGCCCATCGGCCAGCTCGTCGAGGGCGTCGCAGAAGACCTCGATGCCCTTGCGTAGCTCGAGCCGCCCGAAGAAGACGATCTCCTTCACGGAGTCGGCAACCTCTGGCGGACGATGAGCAACTAGCCTGCCAATGTCGCGAACCGCCTGAGACGTCACATACTGCTGGACGAATGTCCGCTCGGGCAGCCGCCATCCCAGCTTCCTCAGATAGCTCAGCATGTACCCGCTTGGACTTATGACGACGTCCGACGCCTCAGTGGCCGTCCGCTCGAGGTAGTCATCCGTCAGGGAGTTAAGAGTGCTCACTGCCTCTCGGTTGGCCTCATAGCACCACCTAGTGCACGAGTGCAAACCAGTGACGATCTGGGTAGCGTCAAAGGCGAGCCCATGCTGCTTGGCAAGCGCGATATACGCTAGGTGCCCTTGACACTCGGGGCCATGGATGACATCGAAAGGTCGCTCATTGTGACGCTCGCGTACCCATTGGTACGCCGTCCAGGCCAACCTAACGTTGATGTGGGGACTACCGACTGCGTCGACTCGGCCTCGATCGAGCTCGGCGTACGAGACGCCCTGTTCGGCGAATGTCTCGCGCCATCGTGTGTGTGAGCCCGGGTCCGGCGAGACGCCGGTAAACAGCAGCGACACGTCATGCCCAGCACGCGCGAGCGCGAGGGCCAGCGACGTGTTAGCGGTTCCAATTCCGCCATTCCGTGATGGTCCAACGACCTCATAGGACACGATGCACACGCGAGCAGGTCGCGAGGCGGCGGAGAAAGTGTCAGCCTGTGGGTCTAGGCGCAGAGAGTTTAACCCCGTCTCGACGAGCGGCCCCGGTCGTGGGTCGTGTCCGTCAGCCAGAATAATGGCCGGACTGGACCGTCGATGCGACTCCTCGGCGACCGACGAGATCAGTTCAGAGCGCAGGCAGACAAAGCCACGCTCTCTGAGCCGACTGGTCTGTTGGGTCAATGCCGGTACCCCGCGGCCGGCGTGATCGTCGACGTCGACCACGATCGCCGCGGGTGTCGAGGCGAGGATCAAGGCAACGTCATGATCCATCAGCGCATCGAGTGCCCGCGCGGAGATCATGACGAATGGGGACGGCAGGTCGCCGATGGCAGTCATCGCCTCCCGGAAAGGCCGCCACGTCTCGGTTGGAAGTACCGCCGCTGCATAGCTGATGTGCTCGGGCTCGTCGAACCCGGCGAGCTGAGATGCGGCGAGCTCGGTGATCAGACGTGGTCGGACGCATCCAATCAACGCAATCGTCTCACACCCCAACTTCGCCGCCATCCGTCGGGCGATCGTCGCCGCCTCGTTGATCACCGGCGCCCCCGCGCTCACGCTCGACGCTCCCCGATCACACGGAACGCCGACGCCAGCGAACGAACCTGGTTGGTGCTGGTCAGGGCCTTGCGACGGACCCAGGGTGCGATCGCCCAGCGGAGCATCCAGCCACGCCAACCTGGAAATGGCCGCAGCCACTCGAAGAGGATCCAGCCAAGCGTTGTATAGACCGAATGCATGGCGCTCGCCTCACGGACGTCAAACCCGTGGCGACGGACGAGCGAAGCGAGCCCACCAACTGTGTAGCGCTGAAAATCAGTCGGGTCGAGATGCTCCGGCTGCATGAAAGGGACGCAAAGATAAAGCATACCACCCGGTCGAAGCACTCGGGCGAACTCCGCTAGCACCTGGTCGGGGTTCTCCACGTGCTCCAGAACCGCGTTGCAGATTATGGCGTCGAAATACCCATGCTCGAAGGGGATATCATCAAGTGGACTGTAAACATGGATGTTCGCGTTGTGTTTTCCGGTCTCGATGTCCTGATTCACCAGCTGCCCGGAGATGAGATGGGATATATCGCGATCGCCGGCCCCGGCATTCAGCACGCGTCCCACAAACAGGTGACTGTGGCTGCGTAGCTCTTGCTCGATAGGGGGAAATAGGTCCCCCTGATCGAGTCGTGGCTCGATCAGGCGCAAACGTTGCAGTAGTCCCATCCGTTACGGAGCGAGCGAGATTGCGGCCACGCGCTGGAGCATCGACTTGCAGAGATCGACCCCTCGAACCGCGCCCGCGCGCCTAGTGCGGGGAGTGTTCGTGCCGTTTCGTTTCATGTCGTATCCTCTCGCTGATCGGGCTGTTACGATGCGGCGGCCAGGATAGCCCATGAGTCGCGGGCGCTCGCGACTCATGCTGACCCGTCGGTTTGGTATGGCGCGATCGAGTGCGGGCGTCTGAAATAGAGGTGGGAGTAGGGATGGCGGCGCCGCGATCGCTATCGCGGAACCCGCAAGCCGGCCAGGAGTTTGGGAGCATGCTCGATCAAGGCCGCGTACGCGTCGGTGGTCGAGACGTTCGTCTGGGCGATCATCGAGCCATGCCGCACGCGGTAGCGCCCGATGATCTCGGGTACGAACACGCCGTGTTTCCCAGCCTCCGCCATGCGGACCCAGAGATCGTAGTCCTCCCACCCATACAGGCGCTCATCGTTCGAGTAACCGCCCATGGCTTCGAGGGCGTCTCGGCGGAGGAGAGCAAAGGCGTCGATGTAGTTGCCGCCGCGTAGCCGTTGCGGGTCCCATCCAAAGCAGCTGACTAATCCCTCCGATCCCGAAGCTGAGAAGCGCTCCATGATCCCGTAGGCGAAGCTCGCCCTGGGATCGGCGGCGAGACCGGACAACAACCGACCGATGGCAGTTGGCCTGATTTCGTTATCCGCGTCGAGCATTAGCAGCCTATCGGTGCGCGCGTGCTCCACGCCCGTATTCCTCGCGGCCGCAAGGCCACGATTGAGCTCGTGGCGGATAAGTCGACACGCGAGTTGCGGCCGCTCGATCATCCAGTCTCTGACCGCGCCGCCGCTGCCATCCGTCGAAGCGTCGTCGACTATCACGGCCTCCCAGTCCGTTGTAGAGGCTCGCTCGAGCGAGCCAAGTGCACAAATAACGTCGCGGCGATCGTTGTACAGCGGGATGATCACCGACAGTGCGGGCGCGGGTCCCTCGTTCCAGGCAGGGGACACGGCGACGACCTGTATATCCGGCTCGTCGTGACTCTCGTCACGCGAGACGCGCGTGAGATGGGCAAGCTCGCGCCGCAACGACCTGACGTTCAGCATCTGTTGCTTCACTGCGCGCAGTATCAGGGCCTCGCCGTCAGACAGGTTGGCCCGCTCGGGCGGCTGACGCTCAAACGAGGGTGGCTCCTCCCGGAATTGGCCACGGACTCGCTCCTGGCTGGCGGCCAGCACGAGATGGGCGCTGACCGGTTCCGCAGTCACGTCACGTCCAGCCTCGATGAGTTTGAGCGCGGCCTTTGATAGCGGCCTCTCCTCACGAAAGAGCTGATATGCGGCGTGCCGCATATTCTCCCGTCGAACATCATCCTCCGCCAGCCATGCACAGAACAAGCCGAGGCTCCCCACTCTGCCCGTCAGCAGGTGGCGACCCCACTTCAACGGTGCAATGTCCGACGAGTGCTCGCTGACTACGGCGCAGCCGCTGCAGATCGCCTCCGATACGCGGAGCCACTCAAAATACGGCTCATCTTCACCGTGAATGTTCAGCATCACCTTGGAGCGTGCAAGCAGGTCTCTCTTTGCGTCGCCCGCGACAAACGCTGTTGCTCCTGCGATGTTCGGACGAGCGTCGTCCGACAGAGCAATGTGGCATCGGAAGCGTTCAAATATGCCGGCGTAGGACGCCAGCGCGGCTGAGCGTCGCGGCGTGAGCCGTCCGAGGAAAAGTATGTCTATGTCGCGTCGGCCGCCTTCCGCCGCCGCAGCATGTGGCGGTGGCTCTGGCTCGTCAGCCGTGTCCTCGAAGCGATCCCATAGTCGCGTATAACCGAGCTCGAGGAGCGAGGCCTCGATACCTTCCGAGCGGTACGCGCGTACGGCTCGGGCGTTGATATCGAACACTGCGCCGGCGTCCCGAGCGAGCGGGACATTTGCAGCGAAGTAATGCGTGTCGGGCTGCTCCGCCGAGATTACGATGCTTCGCCTCAGCAGCTCGGCGGGAGGACGATACCTTGACCACGATACGTACTCGTGGGGCGGCAGAAAGACATGAACCAATCCCTGCCGCGGAAGCGGAATCTCGCCGATGTTGACGCTGGCAGCCACGCCCAAGGCGCGTAGCTCGTACGCCAGCGCGTGTGCCAGCTCGACAAAGAACTCGCTTTGGCCCTCCGCGACAGCGAGGGAAAACTCGGGGGAGGGTCGAGGATCTGCGGCCATCCTCAGCGAAATGCTTTGCGGGCGCGCGCCGTCAGGTAGCGCAAGGGCCGTGTCACCCTCCAGCTCGTGGAATTGACAACCACCGTGTAACGCTCGGCGATCTCCGCCAACTCGTCCAGTATGACCTGCTTTTGCACGAGCTCCGAGTTGACCTGGAGCAACTCATCGTTCAGCTTTACAAGATCAGCAAGCTGAGAGCCAAGAGCCGGCATACGCGCGAGCTGCTCCTCGGCCGTCGCCAATTGGCGACGCAGCTCATCGATCTCAGACTCCAGGCGATCCTTTTCGAGAGCATGCTGCCCGTGCATCTGCTCATGAGTGGAAGGTCGATCGCCGGACGCTCGAAGCGCTTGGCGCTGGTCGCTCGACGGTTCTGCTTGGTCGTCCCGAACGTTGCTCATCTCAGCTTGCACCCGGGTTCGAGAGGCAATACTGAGTCTCTGGCGATTCAGGCCACGCCGCCCCCTCCAGCGCCCTCAGTGGCGAGTCCACGAGCTGATCAACCATCCGTTAGAGGATATCTGCCGCCATCTCGACCTGCATAGGTCCTCAGGAGCTTGTGCGTGGGACGACCCGACGCGATGCTGAACGGGAGGCTGTCGCCAATTTCACGCATCGAACCAGAGCGACGACAGAGCGAAGCCCAGCGATCGGCTCTCGGGCCACAGCGAGCCGTCAACCTGCCCCGGGTTCGACCAAGGGGTCGCGGCTTCAAACAAGGCGACGTAGCGCCCCGGGATCAGCTCGAGCGGAAAACTGTCCTCGTGCCACTCAGCATCGCGCCAAGCGAGCGTTGTCGACCATATCTTCCGTCCTTGATCGAGAGATGAAATCGTTAGCTCCACGCCAGAGTCGACAGGTGGAAGGCGGTAGCTGATTCGCGCGCGGCTGACGGGATCCGCGAGCGCCATGATCAGCGCGGCCCGCCCCGATCCCCATCGATAGTGCCGCCTATTGCTCTCTTCGGCTTCGAACCAACCGTTCACGAGCTGTCCCTCGACGTCGGGGGAGGCCATGTCGAGACCTCCAGAGGGGATCTCGTATGAGGGCTCGAACGAGATGCTCGCGAGCGCGAACGCAAGGGAACGCGTCTCCAGCGGCGGATCCGACCACCCATTGCGAGCGGTGAACACGACTTCATAATCGCCGGCGGGCAACGTGAGAGGGTGGTTCTCGACTGACCGGGCAAGGTACTGCCAGGTAAGGCGCGTCGCCCATACGAGCGTGAACGGATCGGATGAACCGAGACGCCGAACGCTGACCTCGACTCCGCCGATGTCCACCGGCACGTGGGCATAGTCGAGTCGTAGCCTTCGAGCTGGCGCCTCGAGTCGCAACAGCGCGGCCGCGTGCACCCCAGCCCAGCGATAGCTGCGCCCGTCGACCCGCTCTGCCGGGAACCATCCGTGAATGAGCTGGCCCTCGCTCCCTGGCTCGGCCATGTCGATGCTGTTGCCGGCTCGTTCTGGAACGGGCGTCAACAGCGGCGGGACCCCGACCGGGAAGCTATCCCCCCAGGACGGATCCACTAGCCGCTCGGAGGGGGGCGGAGCGTGGCGCAGCAGCCGGCGGCTCGCGAGCACGCTGGGCAGGTGCATTACGTTCCAAGCGATCGCTCTGAGCTTCAGAGCGCGACGATGCGCGGCTGCGAGCTTCAGCCCACGCACCTCGTGTGCGGCCCAGCGAGCCAGCAGGCCAGCGGAGGCGTGCTTGAGGATCACCCGCATGCGATGCCGCTCGCAGAGCAGCTGCTTCTGCTCCGAGTCGCTGCCGCCCTGCCCGAAGCCGTGATCGATCCAGGCGTCGGGCGCCACGATCACCCGATAACCCGCGCGCCAGAGCCGCACGCCGTAGTCGACGTCGTCGTAGTAGTTGAGCATGCGGTCGTCGAACGGTCCGACACGCTCGATCGCCCCGCGCCGCAGCGCCATCCCGCAGCCCATCGGATAAAGCGCATCCGAGACGATCTCGGACTGCGCGTAGGACTCGTTCATCGAAAGGTCGGCCGCCCATCCCTGACGGTTGACGATCCCGCCGGCGCCGTTGATCACGAGCGGATTGGCGTCGAAGAAGACGGTGGAGGCGACCCCGCCGACCGTCGCATCGGCGTCGAAGGCAGAGACGACGTGACGCAGCCAGCTCGGGGCGGCGAACCCGTCAGCATCGATAAACGCGACGATCTCACCCTTCGCGTGCGCGAGCCCGAGGTTGCGTGCGTGAGGGCAGCCGCGATTGCGGGGACTGCGCACGATGGTCACCTCACCTCGTGCTTGCGCGGCCTCCGCCACCTCGACCGTGTCGTCGTCGGAGCCGTCGTCTACGACGACGATCTCGTAGTTCGGGTGGTCCTGGGCGAAGAGCTGATCCAGGCAGCGCCCCAACACCTTCCCTGCGTTCCAGCACACGACGATCACCGACGCGAGTGGAGGCGTCCCTGCCGCTGGATCGGACGAGCCTGGGTAAAAGTCTCGCCGCCGGGAGCGCACTGCCTCGCGTAGCTTTCTCTGCTCCGCCCTCCATTGCTCAGCGTCCATTGGTAGCGGCGATGAAAGCACAGCGTTGAAGGTGCGTCGACTGCGGCGGGCCGGGTCGCACACGGCGGCCGAGGTTACTGGGCCCCACGCGGTCTACGTCGACGGGCCTTCCCCCTACACTTATCCCCACCGCTGGACAGGGTGCGCAACTCGTCGCCCGCGAAAACGTTCTTATCGACGCTCCCGCCGCACGTCGGCTACACATGAGACGCAATCTCGCCATTGTTCCCGCCTTCAATGAGGCCGACTCGATCGCCCCCACGGTAGCTGCGATCTACCAGTGGGCCCCCGACTTCGACGTCCTCGTCGTTGATGACGGCTCGACCGACGCGACGGCTCATCGAGCTTCGAAGGCTGGTGCAACGGTGCTGCGAATGCCGTTCAACCTGGGGATTGGCGGCGCGATGCAGGGGGGCTACATCTACGCGCTCGAGCATGACTACGAGGTGGCCGTGCAGGTCGACGGCGACGGGCAGCACGACCCGCGCCACATCTACGAGCTGCTCGACCACCTGCGGGAGGACCCCGAGCTGAACATGGTCACGGGATCGCGCTTCCTCGCCTCCAGCGGACAGGGCTTTCAGTCCTCGGCCGCTCGGCGTGCGGGCATCCGCATCTTCTCCAGCCTGGTGTCGCTCATCACAGGCCAGCGCGTGACGGATCCCACCAGTGGGTTTCGCATGACCAACCGCCGTGGTATCGAGCTGTTCGCTCGCGACTATCCCCACGACTACCCAGAGGTCGAGGCGATCCTTCTCATACACGCCCACAGGCTGCGCAGTTGCGAGATCCCCGTGCTCATGCAACCGCGATTGACCGGTGCGTCCGCCATCTCCTCGACGCAGTCGGTCTACTACATGGTCAAGGTTCTCCTGGCCGTCTTCGTCGGCCTGTTTCGCCGGCGCCCGATCGAGGCCGGAGATCGTCCGGCGATGGCCGTGGAGCATGCGCTATGACTAAGATCACGCTTCAGCGCGGGCTCGCGATCGCCGTGACGCTCGGGCTCCTGCTGCTCGTGTTCGAGCTCGTGCGGCGCAAGCGCCTCTCGGAGCGCTACGCGATCCTGTGGCTCGTCGCCGCCACAACGCTGTTCGTGCTCGCCGTGTGGAAGGGGCTACTGACCTCGCTCTCCCACGACGTCGGGATCTCCTATCCCCCCTCCGCCCTGTTCGCCGTGGCGATCGGGCTGATCGCGATGATCCTCCTGCACTTCTCGCTGGCCGTTTCTCGCCTGTCCGATCAGAACAAGGTCCTCGCCCAGCGCTTGGGGCTGCTCGCGCAACGTCTAGAGAAGGCCGAGGAACGCTCCGCCGACGCCCGTGCCGCGCCGGTGCCGGGAAAACGAAGCGCCTTGCCTGATCACTCCGAGGCGGAGGCGGAGGCGCCGGTCCCCGCGCAAGAGCTCTCAACCCGCCGCTAGAACGGCCTTGACGGACGCATCCTCCGATGCCCTCGCGGTCGTGATAGTGACCCACGAGTCCGCCGAACACCTCCGGGCGCTCGCCGCTGCTGTTCTCCCACAGCTGCAAGACGACGACGAGCTCGTCATCGTCGACAACGCATCATCAGACGGAACCGCCGAAGCCGCCCGATCGCTGGGCGACCGCGTGACGCTGATCGAGACAGGCGAGAACCTGGGGTTCGCCGGCGGCTCTCACGTGGGGGCGCGCGCGACGGCCGCACCGCTGTTGCTGTTCCTGAACCCAGATTGCAGGCCCGACGCTGCCTGCTTTGCCGAGCTGAGGGGTGCGGCCGGCCGCCATCCCGACTGGGGCGCCTGGCAGGCTGCCGTGTTGCTCGACGACGACGAGATCAATTCCAGCGGCGGGGTGGTCCACTACCTCGGCATCGGCTGGGCAGGCGACTGCGGGCGGCCAATCTCGGCGCTTGCGAGCGAGGACCACGAGGTCGCGTTCCCGTCAGGAGCAGCGATGGTCGTGCGGCGCGATGCGTGGCACTCGCTTGACGGGTTGGACGTGGACTACTTCATGTACGGCGAGGACCTCGACCTCGGACTGCGCATCTGGCTCGGGGGACACCGGGTCGGCGTCGTGCCCTCTGCGCGGGTCCTCCACGGCTACGAGTTCGACAAGGGGGCCTCGAAGTGGTTCTGGCTCGAGCGTAACCGCTGGCGGACGGTGCTCTCGGTCTATCCGGCCGCGCTGCTCGCGCTCCTAGCCCCTGCTCTGCTGGCCGCCGAGCTGGCGCTCCTCGCCGTCGCAGCGCGCCAGGGATGGCTCGGCGCCAAGGTGCGTGCCCAGGCCGCCGTGATCGGCGGGCTCCCTCGGACGTTCTCGCGTCGCCGTGCCGTGCAGCGATGCCGGCGCATCGATGCCAGCGCGTTCGCCGCCCACCTCACGTCCTCCCTTGACAGTCCGTACCTGTCGGGCGCCGACAGCCCTTTGGTGGGAGCGCCCCAGGCGCTCTACTGGCGGCTGGTTCGGCGCGCCCTCGCGCTGTTCGCCGACTGATGCGGGTTGGCCTGGACCTCCTCTACCTGGTGCCGGGAGAGACCGGAGGGCGGGAGACATACGCGCGCGAACTCGTGCCGGCGCTCCTCGAGCGCTCGCCCGAGCTCGAGCTCGTCGCCTTTGTCAACCGCGATGCCGGTCCGCGACTCGCAGCCGAGCTCGGAGACGGAGTTCGCGCCGTGGCTCTCCCGATCTCGGCCCGCAACCGCGGACAGTGGGCACTTGGCGAGTTGGCGCTCGTGTCGATTGCGGCACGCCGGGCACGCGTCGAGCTGTTGCACTCGATGGCGAACTTCGCACCCGCTTGGGGGAACTTTCGGCGCGTGGTCACGATCCACGATCTCCAGTACAAGGCCGTCCCCGAGCTGCTCTCGTGGCAGATGCGCGCGGCAACCTCGGCGTTGGTCTCCACCGCCGCTCGCCGTGCGGACAGGATCATCGCCGTCTCGGGCGCCGGGCGCGAGGAGATCGTCTCCCGGCTGGGTATCGGGGGCGCGCACATCGATGTCGTGCCCAACGGCGTGCGTCCCGCACCGCAGGCACCGTCCACGAGCGGTGTTCGCGAGCGTTTCGGTCTGGCGAGCGGTCAGCTTGCGCTCGCGGTCGCGACCAACCTCCCCCACAAGAACCTGCCTGCGCTCATCGACGCTCTCGCACTGCTTCCGCAGGAGGAACGCCCGATGCTGGTGGTCGCCGGCCACGGCACCGACGATGAAGCACTCCGGGCGCACGCCGGCGCTGTTGGCGTGGGCGAGGACGTCCGGCTGCTCGGGCAGCTCTCCACCCAGGAGCTCGACTCGCTGTATGCGCTCGCCGACTGCGTGGTGCTTCCGACTCTGCACGAGGGCTTCGGACTTCCGGTGCTCGAGGCGATGGCACGATCGGTCCCCGTCGCCTGCTCTGACATTCCAGCGCTGCGTGAGGTGGCGGGCGAGGCGGCCCTGTATTTCGACCCTCGCGAGCCGCGGCAGATCGCTGCGCGGATCACGGAGGCGATCGATGACACGCCTCTGACGCGAGGACTGCGTGAGCAGGGGCGCATGAGGGCTGCCGGTTTCACCTGGTCGGCGTCGGCTGAGAAGACGCTCGCCAGCTATCGCAGGGCGGTGGGTGGCTGAGCACCCTAGGCGCAGCAGAGTTCAGCCCGCCCGTCGTCGCAGAACGTGCAGCAGCTCAGACGGCACGGCGCGGAGCACGCCGAGCAGCGCCAGATAAACCACCGAGGCGACCGCCCACCTCGCGATGCTTGGCAGGGGCAACAGAAGCGGGCTAAGCGCCGCCGCGGCCGCGAACGCCACGCGCGGGAGCGTCGCGAGGCTCGGGCGCAGGTGGGAGTGGCGGCGCGTCAGCGAAAGCAGATACCCGCCGGCCACCAGGAACTCACATGCGGCGGAGGCAATCGACGCGCCTTCGCCGCCTAGGCTCGGGACCAAGGCAACCGACACCGCGATCGAGGCCAAGAGGCCGACGACGGTCACGCGTAGCAACGCGCCGTGCATCCGCAGCGAGAGCAGCGTGTAGCTCCACGTCGCCGCGAGGAACCCGGCCAGGAGCGCGATCGCCTGTATGCGCAGGACGGGGACCGCGGGCCCGAAGGCGTTGCCGCCGACCACTTCGATCACAAACGGCGCGGCGACGACGAGGCTCAGGGTCACGTAGGCGCCGGCGATGAGGGCCGTGTCCCCCACCTTGCCCACCGCATAGCGCAGGCGCTCGTGGTCATCCCGGCCGGCGCGCGCGAACACCGGGAAGGCGGAGCTCGCGATCAGCCCGGATATCCCGCCGATCACCTCCACGACCTTGAATGCGGTGGAGTAGTAGCCGGTCTGGTTGGCGCTGGATATGCCCGACACGACGATCAGGCCCACCCGTGGGTAGAGGATCCCCACCGTGGCCGCGGCCGCGTACGGGAGCGCGTCGCGCACCAGCCGCCTCCACTCGCCGAAGTCGAACAGCGGGAAGAGCGAGACGCGTGAGTGAAGGTAGATGGCGGACGCCAGCAGCGCCGCCGCCGACGAGGCGACGCTCACGAGGAAGAAGGGGAACAGCTGCGCGCCGATCAGCACCAGCAGAACCGTCCCCCCGGCCACCACCACCGCGTTGATCAATTCGAACCCGGAGGCGAGTCCCCAGTCAAGCTGAGCCGTCAGCGAGATCGAGTACGTCTGCTGGACGTTGAGGAGCATGAGCCCTGCGCCGGAGACGAGCATGCCCCCGACGACGACCCTCGGGTAGCCACTCAGAACCATCAGAAGCGCCGCCAGGGCGAGGCCGGCGAGCGTGAGCATGGTCCGCAGGCCGAGCAGGTTGGCGAGCAGCGCACGGCGCTCGGCGGGCGACGCGAGCGCGTATTCGCGCGTGCCGATCCCGCTGAGGCCGAACTCGGTCACGCCCGCGACGATCATCACGACCGAGGAGGCCGTTACGAAGCGACCAAAGTCCGCCACGCCGAGATGACGGGTCATCAGCGGAACGGTGGCCCCCGTCAGGACGATCGTCGCGGCGTAGGTGACCCCCCTGATGACGCCGCCACGGATCACCTTGGCTCCCGCCTCCGGACGATCGAGAATGTCGGCGGGAGGCGAAGCCGCCAGTCCCTCCATCTCTGGTCCCGAGGCCATCAACACGCGTACGTTACGTGCTCAAAGGAACGGCGCCAGCTCACGCCCGTCCGGCGCCTGGAGCTCGAGCGCTCGCAGCAGCCGCTCGGCGACCTTGGGCCAGGTGTACAGCGCGGAGCGCTCGTGCGCGGCGCTCCCCATCCGCCTGGCCGTATCTGGATCGGCGAGTCGTAGCATCGCCTCGAACAGGCCCTGCTCGTCGTGCGGCTCGACGACGATGCCCCCGTCGTCGCCGATCACATCGCGCGGTCCTCCGACGCTGCCGCCTATGCTCGGCAGCCCGGCGGAGGCGGCCTCGACGTAGGCGATCCCGAAGGGCTCAATCAGCGAGGGCATCACGAAGCACGTGGCGCGTCTGAACAGCTCGGCAACGGTCTCGCGATCCTCCTGGTGCGCCTTGGAGAGCACGCCATGGGCTTTGACTCCCGGCTGCTGTAGGAACGGATGGCCACCGACGACGTCGAGGACCGCGTCCGGCATGAGGCCGCGCAGGCGCGAGAAGGCACGCAGCACGAGCGGACCGCCCTTCCGCTCCCAGTCGATCCCCACGAACAAGAAACGCGGAGAGCGCCAATCGCGGTCGGGCACGGTCGTGCTGTGGTTGGCGCCGAAGCCGACCACGGCCACCTTCTCCGGGGCAACGCCATAGTCGGCGCGCAGCGACTCCCCCGTCCAGCGGCTTGCCGCGGCGCACATCACGGCGCGCTCGTAGATCGCGACCCGCCGGCGCTCCCATCTCTCGGTGGCGGTTCCGGACATGCGGCTGAAGACGGGGTGGCCACTACCGGCCTGGAGCAGCGTCATATCCTCCAGCGTCACGTACCGCACGCCACGCGGCAGATCGAACGTCGTCCCGATCTGGATCACCCCGTCGAAGGAGGCGCCCCCCAGGCTCCGACGCGCAAGCATGCTGCGGGCGCGCATGGTCAAAGGCGCGCCTTCGGCGTCGTAGCGGTTGCGGGTCGGCGCGGCGGCGGCGGCGAGCAGGACCTCCTCGAGCCCGCGCGGCAGCTTCACGTCGATCGGCTGCACACCGACGTCCACGCCACGCAACGCCTCGAGAACCCCGGCTGTGACACCTGACCACGTCGTGGCCGATGCCGGGTCACCAACCGAGACAAGCGCCACCTTCGGCCTGCGTCCCTCGGAAGCCACTGAGGGCAGCCTAGCCGCTGGGCACCATCCTGGTGTCCGTAGCCACGGCGGCTACCGCGCCAGCATCGCCGAGGGGCGCCGGGATGTGATCCAATCTGTCGCCCCGCCATGTGGCCACGTCGATGAACCATATGAATCAGCGAATCGGGGCCGTCAAGCCTCTGGACCGTTGAGCTCGTAGGCTCAGGGGATGTCCGCCGAGTCACAGACCGTCACCGAAGGCCGTCCGATCACAAGCCACACCTACGGCTATGAGACGACGCGGCCGGACGTTCAGGCGCACGTGCCCTCGACGGCGATGCGGATCCTCGACCTCGGCTGCTCGACCGGGGCACTCGGCGCCGCGCTCAAGCGCCGCCAGGGTGCGCTCGTCGTGGGAGTGGAGCTCGATGGCGACTACGCGGCCGCGGCGGCATCGTGCCTCGATCGCGTCATCGAGTCCGACGTCGAGACCTTCTTGCGCAATCCACCGACCGACGAGGCGCCGTTCGACTGTCTGATCGCCGCCGACGTACTCGAGCACCTGGTCGATCCCTGGACCGCCCTGCGAGGCGCCATCGAGCTCCTCGAGCCCGGCGCGACGGTCGTGGTCAGCCTCCCGAACGTCGCACACTGGGCCGGGCTTCTGCGCCTCGTGCGGACCGGGAGCTGGCCGCGCGACGAGGCGGGACCCTTCGACCGGACACACCTGCGCTGGTTCACCCGAGACGATGCCGTGGCGCTCCTACGCCAGGCCGGTGTCGAGCCGGATATGGTCGAGCCCCGCTATTGGACGACCGGCTGGCGCCTGGAGCTCTGCAAGCTGCTCGACGCCACCCGGTTGTCTCGATTCATGGCCGTGCAGTACCTCCTGTCGGGTGTCACCCGTCGGCCGGATTGAACGTGTCGCGACTCGTCGACGTCACCGTCTCGATCGTCAACCACGAGAATCGTGATGGAGTGCTCGCCTCTCTGCGAGGCTTGGAGGCCGACACGCACCGACGGGCGACTGTGCAGCTGATCGTCGTGGACAACGCCTCCGAGGACGGATCGGCGTCCGCAATCCGCAGCGCCTTTCCATCCGTCGAGCTCGTCCAGCAGCGACGCCGTTGCGGTTTCGGTGCGAACCACAACGCCGCCCTGGGGCGCGCAGCCGGCCGCCATGTCCTGCTGCTCAACGACGACACTGTGGTGCGCCCAGGCGCGATCGACGTCCTCACCGATTACCTCGACGGGCATCCCGACGTGGCTCTGGCCGCTCCACGTATCGTCAACCGAGCCGGCGACATGCAGGCCTCGGCCTGGAAGCCCCCGACGCCGGCAGGCGATGCGGTGGCCGCGATCACGCTGGGGAGAAGACCCAAGCCGCTGTCAAGCGGTGGCGCTCCCCGTCGGGTCGGCTGGGCGATGGGCTGCGCCCTCCTCGTACGGCGCGCCTCCATGGTCGAGGTCGGAGGGTTCGACGAGAGCTACTTCATGTATTCCGAGGAGATCGATCTCGCCCGCCGTCTGGCCGACCTAAGGCTCGAGACGCACTGGGTGCCCGGCGCCACCGTGGTGCACGACGGCCAGGTCTCCACTGGCGGTCACACTTCGAGCACGCGCGCCGTCGAGATGTCGCGCTCGCGCCGTCTTTACTGGCGAAAGAACTACTCCCGAAGGGGACGGCTGCTCGCCCAGGTCTCGGCGAGCGCCGAGTTCCTGATGCTCGGTGTCGCGTCGGTCGTGCGTGGCGAGACGGGCAGGGCCTTTTGGATACAAGCCCGTGAGTCCTGGACCGACAGCTCGCTTCCCGGCTTGCGCGAGCAGGCCGGCGAGTGGAACGCGCGTGCCGAGCTCGAGTCGATCGCGTCCTCGCACGAGCGCGTGGGCTGAGGGCTGGAGCTCCGATGTCTGCCCCGCGCGTCCTGTTTCTTCATGCCAACAACGAGGAGTACATGGCCGACTCCCTGCTTCACGGGCTCAGGCAGGTGCTCGGCGAGGAGGTCGTCGACGTACCCCGTTGCGACGGCCTCTACGACGATCTCTCAGCGGAACGTCGCGGGAAGCTTTACGGCCGAGGTTTCACGCTCTATGGCCGGCTTGCCGAGGTCGCGGTCGATCGTCACGGGTGGATCGATCGCGCCGTCGGCGGCGAGTTCGACATCGTCGTATTCGCCGACATCTGGAGGTACTGGGCGCCGTGGGTGCAGCTGCGGCCCCGACTCAAAGAGCTGCGCCGCAACGGGGTGACGCTCGTCGCGATCGATGGCAGCGACGGAACCGTCCTGTTCCCTCACGGGCCTCGCTGGTGGCGGCAGATGCGACCCTGGCCGCTGCCGCGTGTCGTCGGGCGCGTCGAGGTCTTCAAGCGCGAGCTCGCGCCCAGGACCGCGTGGGCGCGCTCATATGGCCTGCTGCCGCCTGCGATCGCCGATCGCGTGCTCCTGCGGGGCGTAAGGCCGCTGGCCTTCTCGATTCCCGAGGACCGGCTCGCAACCGGCCATGAGACCAAGGACAAGCTGCTCGCCACCCACGTCGTCGACGCGGAGGTCGCGGCGCTCGTGCCAGATACGCGGACGAGCTACGCCTTCGACAGCGAAGACGATTACTACGCCGATCTATGTCGATCGCGGTTCGGCGTGACCACCAAGAAGGCCGGATGGGAGACGCTGCGCCACTACGAGATCTCGGCGAGCGGCTGTGTTCCGTGCTTTCGCGATCTCCACCGCAAGCCCCCGCGCACCGCCCCCTTCGGGCTCGACGCGGGCAACTGCGTGCCATACAGCGATGCCGCCGAACTGCTCGAGCGCATCAGGGCGATGGATGATGCCGACTACGAGAGGCTGCGCACTGGTGCCCTGGACTGGGCACGACGCAACACCACTCGGGCTCGTGCCCGCGAGCTTCTCGCCGCGCTTGGCCGACCAGTCGAGGAGACGCGCGCCACCGGCCTCGTCACGTCCGCGGAGCCTTGACCGCCAGCACGTGGAGCTGCCCCACGAGGAGTTCGAGCGCGCGCCCGCCCGTCAGGCGGCCGGCGAGCGCGCGGGCCCGTGAGATCGGGTTGTGTCCCTGAGCGATGATCTCCCAGCCGGCGACCGTCACCGCATCGGAGATGTCCCGTCGGGTGAACCACCGCAGGTGCGTGACGTCACGCAGACCGGCGGTCTCATAGCCGACGGTTCCCTTGAGTACGAGCCCCAGTCCGAACGAGGGATGGCGTGCGTTCGGTACAGAGATGTGCAACCGGGCGCCGGCTGCCGCGACGGAATAGAGATCGTCCAGCACGCGCCAGGGATCGACAAGGTGCTCGAGGACGTCGTAGCAGAGGATCGTGTCAAATGGCTCATCGAGGTTGCCGACCACGGTCTCGACGGATCCGACGATCACCTCGTCATAGACCCGGCTGGCGCGGTCGGCAGCGGCCGCGTCGAGCTCGATCCCCACGAGGCGCTCGGCGTCCGCGCGAAGCTCGGCACCCACGGCACCCGCCCCGCAGCCGACATCGAGAACCCGCCCGAGCGGGCGCGGCAAGGCGGCCACCATGTCGCTGCGCCGCTCCTCGTAGTACCAAGCCGACTTGCTGCCGGGCCTTACCGGCTGGCGAGGAAGGGAGCTCACCACGTTCCACGCAGGATCTGGAGGCCGGCAAAGATCACCCCTCGAAACCTAACGTCAAGGGAGCGATCTCGCGCCTCGACCGTCAACGTTGGGGAACTCAGGCGAGCAGCCGCCAAGCGCGAGGCCCGCCAGTGCAAGCGCTGCGCAGCACGGGCATGATTGGCCGATGACGCACACCCCGCGAGTAACCGTGATCATGGCCGTCCACAACGAGGCGCGCTTTATCGTGGAGGCCGTCGACAGCGTGCTCGCGCAGAGCTTCACGGACTTCGAGCTGATCATCTCCGATGACGGGTCGACCGACGAGACTCCGGCAATCGCGAGGTCGCTCGCGCAGCGAGACCCCGTACGCCTTCGGGTGCTGCGCAGCGAGCAGAATCAGGGCAAGCCGTTTGCGCTGAACCGGGCCCTCGGGATCAGAAATGGTGAGTATGTCGCGTGGCTTGACGGCGACGATGTCATGCACCCGGACAAGCTGCGACGGCAGGTGGCGGTGCTCGATGCCGAGCCTGGGGCGGCGGGGTGCTGCCACGACGCTGAGATGTTCGACGCCTTCAGCGGGCACGTCATAGGGCTGTTCTCGCGGGTCGCCAACGGCTCACGCCTGCGCAGCGGTGGCGTGGAGATGTGGTTTGACCCGACGTACCGGATGTTGCCATCGGCGACCATGATCCGCGCGTCGCTGCTGCCGCCGGGAGGGTTCGACGAGCGCCTCACCTACACCAACGACTGGCTGTTCGATATCGAGGTCTTTCGCCAGGGCCCGTGCATCGCTATCGACGACGCCCTCGTCCGCTACCGGCGGCATGACGAGAACCTGAGCACGCGCGGAGAGACCTCCGGCGTCACCTATGAGGAGGCCCTGATGGCGATGGCGATCGTGACTGCGCGATATCCATCGCTGCAGCGTCGGGCGCGAACGGTGGTCGCCGCGCTGATATTGGGACAGGCGCGCCGGGCGATCGCATCCCGCGACTGGCCTCGGGCAGCCCAACAGGCCTCTGCGGCGTACGGCATCGGAGGAGTGCTCGGATTGCTGGGGGTCGCACGGGCCGTCGCCCGTTCGGCCACGCGGCGCAGGCGGGTCCGCGCAGGCTAGTGATCGCTGCGTTGTCCGAGTCGGGCATGCCGGGCATCTGAATAGCCGCATGCCACCGCACGGAGCGCGCGACGCGGGTGGGCGCGGGTGAGCGCATGCACGGAAAAGGTCGTGAGGATCGCCATACGTCTCAGTGCGGCGCCGAGACGACCGAGCGGTCTCAGGCGCTCAAGCACGGTCAGGGTGTTGCGCACCCCGTAGTAGAGCGTCGTGGTCGACTCGGACTCACCACCGGTCGAGGCGGACACCGAGTGCCAGGCACGCGCGCCCGGAGCGAACACGACCTCGAAGCCAGCGCGCCGCACGCGCAACGCCCAGTCGACGTCCTCGACATAGGCAAACAGGTCCTCGTCCAGGAGGCCGACGGCTTTGATCGCAGGGCGCGAGATAGCCATCAGCGCCCCAACGGCGCGGCCCGTCGACGCAATCCGGCTGTAGCGCGGACTGTCCGGGCGACCGTAGCCGCGCGGCCGGCCTGAGTATCCGACGAGCTCACTCACTCGCTGGCCGGCGAACCAGATCCTGCCCGGGCGGTCGGCGAAATAGACCTTGCCGGCGAGAATCCCCGCAAGGGGGCGCTCGCCCGCCGCACGCTCGAACCCTTCGATCACGTCCTCGGCCACCGTCGCGTCGTTGTTGACCAGTGCCACCCAACGAGCTCCGTGCGCCAAGGCGTGACGCAGACCGAGGTTGTTCCCGCCCGCGTAGCCCAGATTTGTGCCTGCCTCGATGAGAGCGACATGCGGGAAGCGATTGCGAACCTCCTCTTGAGACCCGTCCATAGAGCCGTTGTCGACACACACGATCCCGAGATCGCCGTATGCCGCGTGCGTCAGCGACTCGAGGCAGCGCACCGTGTCCTCGCGCCCGTTCCAGCTCAGCACGACGGCATACCAGGAATGACTCTCGCCCGCACCCGGACCTGGCTCCGTCGAAGACATCGAGGCGACAGTATCGCCGCGACGAGGGACGCGGAACCACCTGAGTTACGCCTCGCGGCCGACCGAGCCGCTATAGATTGCGCGCTTGATCGGATCCTTCCTGAGCGCTTGGGCCCTCTTCCCACTGGTGCTGCTGGCCTCAAGCGTCGGCTGCGGCCTGCTGGTGCGTAGGATCGCCGGCGGAGACCTGTCGAGCCTGCTGTTGACGCCTGTGGGCTTTGCCCTGGTCGTCGCCATCTGCGCGTTTGCGACCTCTTACGGGTGGCTGGCGCCGGCGGCCGGCCCCATCGCCGTGGTGACGGCTTTGGTGGGTTATGTGCTGGAGGCACGATCACGGTCGCCGTCGATGCCGCGCTTGCATTCCGGCCCGTGGCTATGGCCGGTCATCGCCGCCGTCGTCGCCTTCGCCGCGGTCGGGGCACCGGTGTTTCTCAATGGCGGCATCGGTTGGACCGGCTACACGCGCATCGTGGACATCGCCTTTCAGATGGACTTCGCTCAGCACCTCGCTGACGCCGGGCGGGTCTCGCCCGCGAACGGTGGCTCCTCCTACAACATCGTGACGAGCAAGCTGCTCGGAATCGGCTATCCGGGTGGGTCCCAGGCGACGCTCGGTTCCATCGCGAACGTGACTCACACGAACATCGCGTGGTGCTATCAGGCGTTCCTGGCGTTCGCCGCCGCGATGGGGGCCCTGGCGATCTACTCCGTCCTGGGCCGCATCACCCAAAACAGGCTGATGCGCTGCCTCGGGGCGGCCGTAGCGATCCAGCCGAACATCCTGTACGGCTACGCGCTGGACGCCGGCATCAAGGAGCTCACGACGGCGAGTCTGCTGCTGGTCGTGGTGGCGCTGCTCGCAGACCGCCTTCCGGGCACTGGCCGGCGCCGAGGAGTCGTTCCCCTTGCCGTGGCAGTCTCGGGCGCATTTGGCGCGTTCAGCCTCGGCTTGGCGCCATGGCTCGGACTGCTGCTTGCGGGAGCTTTCATGGTGTCGCTCATCCGACGCACCGGACACAGGTACATCCTTGAAAGCTGGGCGGTGTTCGCGGCCGTCGCGATCGTGATCTCGCTGCCGGGCCTGATCACCGCGGTGAAACTCGCGAGTGTCGCGGGAGCGGCCGTCGGAGGGGTCGTGGATCTCGGACTCGGCAACCTCGCCGCCCCGGTCTCACGCTGGGCAAGCGCAGGCGTCTGGCTGACCGGCGACTATCGCTATCCGCTGGTCCATACGACCGCGAGTCACATCTTCGATGTGATCGTCATCGGCCTAGCCGTGGTCGGCGTGATCGCTGCGGCGCTACGTAGGCGCTGGTCGCTGGTCGTACTCGGCGTCTCCACGCCGATCGCGCTCGATTACTTCATCAAACACAGCACCGCTTGGATCCAGTTAAAGGCCTTCACGATCACCGCTGCATTTGCCGTGACGCTCGCCTTCGCCGGCGCCGCCGCCCTGCAGGGGATGGGTCGGCCCTGGCGGAGCGCACTCGGTTGGGCTGCTGGGATCGTGATTGCGGGTGGAGTGCTGTACGGAAACGCGCTGATCTATCACGACACCTCTCTCGCGCCGGGCGCCCGCTACCACGATCTCGCTGCGATCGCCGCCCGCCATGCCGGCCAGGGCCCCACCCTGGATCCCTACTTCGACGAGTACGCGGAGTACTTCCTGCGATCGGAGAAGGGTTCAACGCTCGTGGACCCGGCCAACTTCTCGTTGGCCGTGAGACCCGGGGTGCCCGCACCGCCTGGGGGTCAGGCCTTCGCGTGGGATCTCAACCAGCTGGTGCTCTCTTACGTCGAGGGCTTCCCCCTGATCATCCAGCCGCGCAGTCCGGCCGCGAGTCGCGCTCCCAGCAACTACGACCTGATCGAACGGTCGAAGTTCTTCGACGTGTGGCGGCGCGACCGGCCGACGAGCACGGTCCTGCAGCACTACCCCCTGTCGGACCTTCCGCACGAGCGCTCCCCCGCGCTCTGCCGTGTGGTCACGGCGGCCGCGCGTCGCGCGGGTCCCGGTGCGGAGGTCGCATACGCGAAGAACCCCACCGCAGCGGTCGTAAACCCAGTCGAAGGCACGCACCCCGATTACTGGAAACAGCTCGGACCATCAGCGTTGGCCGCCTACGGAGCCGGCTCGGCAACAATGAGGTTCACGCTGCCGAGCTCGGGCCGTTACAGCATCTGGCTTCAGGGATCGCTGGGGAGGCCGCTAGCCTTCTACGTCGATGGCAGGCGCGTCTCGAGCATCGGTTACGAAGAGCGTTATCCCGGCCAGTTCCTGCTCGTCAGCGGCACCCCGCTCGGCGCGGGCCGGCACGAGCTTCGACTCGTGCGCGGTGGCGGAAGCCTTCATCCGGGCAGTGGAGACCCTCCTGTCGAAACGACGCCTCGCACCATCGGCGCAATCGTCTTCAGTCGGGAGGATTTGAGCGACAGTCACGTTTATGTCGCGCCAGCGAGCCGGGTGGCCCAGATCTGCGCCGCCCCCGTCGGCTACGAGTGGCTCGAGGTCTTGGCCCCCGGCGGGCCGCCGGCCGACGCGTTGCGGGTCAAGCTATAGGTTGCGCCGCGCCGGGTTCGCGTCGACCCGCGGATGAGGACCCGGCTAGCTCCTCGAGCCGTGTGCGCATGGCCGCTCCAGTGACGACGGACGAAAGCTTCGCCGCGATCTCCTGGGCCGCCCTCGCGCCCAGGCGCCGGGCGTCCTCCTGGTTCTCGTACACCCGGCGCATCAGCTCGGCGGCATGCTCAACACGGGGATCAGCCCACTCGCCGTCGGGCGGGTAGATCTCGCATTCGGCGCCGACGCGCCCAATCGAATAGTCGATGAGGTAGCTGTTCTCGCTGTTCATGAAGTCCACGTTTCCCGAGTAGCCGGTGGCGATCACCGGCTTGCCGATCGCCATGGCCTCGGCCATCGTAAGCCCGAAGCCCTCGGCTCGGTGCAGCGAGACGTAGCAGTCACAAGCCGCCATCAGCCCGCTCAGCTCCTTGGCGCTGAGCGAGCGATCGACCACGTGGATGTCGGGCCGCCCGTGTGCAGCCCACAGGACCTCCTCCTCGGCCAGCGGGCGAAGCGGCGCGTTTATCGTCTTGATCAGCAGCTGGGGGCCATCGCCCGCCGGGAAGGCGTGCCTGAAGGCCTCAATGAGGCCCACCGGGTTCTTGCGCTGCACGGTGCTCAGGTAGTCAAAGAGGAAGAGAAAGAGAAACCCCTCGGGAACGCCCAGCCGGACCGGCTTGACGAGATCCTTGGGTGGGTCAACCGGCGGGGGCAGCACGACGACCGGCACGGGCGCGACCGCGCCGATGTTCTCGGCCATGAACCGCGAGTACACCCAGATCTCGTCGACGAGTGCGAACGCGCGCTGCCAGCGCGGGGGGATACTGTTCGTCTCCCACCCCCATATGCCGATGCGCGGGCCCTCGAAGTAGCTCTCTCCGAGACGCGTCACGAAGTCGGGGAGCTCGTCGGCGTTGACCGCAACGATCTCAAAGCCGTGAGCTCCCTGGTGCACGAGGTCCTCAAAGCCGTGCCGGCCGTATCCGGCCTCGAGTTCGACCGGAAGCGCCAGGTGGTGCAGCGGCACCGTGACCGTGCTGACCGGGACACCGGCGGCGGTGAGCGCCTGAGCGTAGCCCCGAGCCGCCGCACCGAGGCCGAGGGTGTGACCGAGGTAGCCCGTCAGGCGCACTGCCAGGCGATTGGCAGCGCCGTCGTGGCGATTGCGCGCCGGCTCTCGCTCGGCTTGGCTTGACCGCGGCTCCGCCTGTGAGTCTGCCTGTGACGAGTTCGACTGCGCCTCTCCTGGGCGGGGGGGCATGAAGCGGTCGGGGATCGACAGCTCGTCCCTGCCGAATGCCCAGCACCACGCGACGTATTCCTCCCCGTCCGGTCCGTCCGCATCCGGGTAGGCGCGTACGACGTCCGGCCGCTCGCGGGCGACGCGGTAGAAGACGTAACGGTTGATCCCGTGCACGGCGCCCCGGGGTGCTGGTCCCTCCAGCCAGCGGAGAAACAAACCGGTGCCCTGATCGGTGAATAGGTCCGGGAAGCTCTCTCCGAGCGCGAGCGCCGAGGCGTAGACGGACCGCAGGGAGTCGTCGTAGACGAGCCCATCGGCGAGACGCCTGCCCACGTCTGCGCGATGATCGGAGTCGCGCCATCCGCTCTCGCGCAGCTCCTCGGCATATCGCTCAGACAGCTCATGCAGGATCGGCGAGCGGCTGACGCGGGCTCGGCTCGCTGCGCTGTTCAGGCGGTGGGGACGCTCGGGTTCGAAGCCCGGCAGGTTCATGAAGCGCAGCGGCCAGCGCCCGTCGACGCGAACGCCGGAGGCAGTCGCATGCAGATCCCGCTGATGCAGGTTCCACATGTTCAGGTTGCAGCCGGGGTCGTCCAGCACGCCCGTCGCGAAGCGCGCCGGCGCGAGCTCCAGAAAGCGTCCCAGCCAGGGTCGATCCTCGGGCCGCGCGCCGCTGCGCCGCGCGTCGAGCGAACCGAGCATGAGCTCGACACGTTCACCCCACCAGGCGAGGAACCGCTGGGCCTCCGAGCTCGGATCGACCGCCATGATCGTCTCCTCGATCCGGCCGGCCGCCTCAAGCTGGGCAGCTGTCGGCTGCAGACCGTCGTCAGGCAGATCGGTGCTCAGACGGGGCACCAGCAGGACGTGGTGCGAGGACAGCGTCGCCGCGATCGGCTCGAGGTCGCCCAACACCCAGACGGTGCTCGGCAGATGCAGCACCGCTTCCGATGTTCGCTGCGAGTAGCGAGCCAGGAGGCTCGGGAGCAGCAGCGCGCTGAGGTCGCCCTCGTCGTGGAGAGCCAGCAGCGGCTCTATGTCGAGGTCGAGCTCACGGCAGACCGAGCCGACGTGAAGGGCTCCTTCGTCCGCAGGGGTCGCCGACGATCCGTCGCGACCGATCATCAACACCTCGTGATCCCAGTCGGGCTGGTGGCGTCGCAATGATCGGCCGAGGGCTCGCGCCCGCGAAAGGCTGGCCGGGGTCGCGAGAGTGAGAACGCGCATCAGCTGCTCCCGCGGTCCTCGGGGCGCACGCTGGCGCGCCTCAGCGACTCGGCGGTGAGGATGAGTTCGCGTACGAGCTCCTCGAGCCGCTCTATCTGCTCGTCGTGGCGCTTGCGAACATGTCGGAAGTCGGCTTCCAGGCGCCCGAGCGACGCGGCCATCTCGGCTTCCCGGACACGGCGGCGGGCGTATGGCCGCGCAAGGCGCGAGAGCCCCCGACGCGCCGCCTCGCGTAGACGACGGCGCGGGTCTCGGGGCAGGCGGCCAATGCGGCTTGCCGGTCTGGTCTGATCGTCAAGGGTCATCGCGGCGTGCTGGCGGGCATTATCGCCCAATGCCGTTGGCCACCGCGACACTGCTCTAGGCTGCCTGCTCCGCCCGCCGGGACACGATGCGCGTGAACGAGTCGCCCCTCCGAAGCCAACCCACCAGCCGGGGAAGCGCTTGCGTCGTCATCGCCGCAGACGGATCGCCGGAGCAGATCCGGCGATGCCTCGAGTCTGTCGAGGCTCATACGTCTGCGAACGGACCAGTGCTGCAGGTCGCGCCGACCGCCGCAGAGTGCAACCGCGCGATCGAGCGCCTTCAACCAGCCGACGTGATCGTGTTGATCGAGCCGTGCAGCGTGTCCGAGGGTTGGCTGGAGCGCCTGCGCGACACGGCGCGCGACGACACGAACACAGCCACGGCGAGCGCACTGGCCGACGTGGGCACCGAGCTCGCGCTCTGGCCCGAGGGGGCTTCGCCACAGCCCTTCGCCGAGCTCGCCGAAGGCGTGGCTGAGCGCACGCTGCGACTCCAGCCCCGTCTCAGTCGAGCCGCTGGGCCCTGCGTATACCTGCGCCGGGAGGCGATCGAGCTCGTGGGTCCCCTCGACGAGGAGCTCGATCTTCGGGCGGCGCTGGAGCTGGACTTCGCTCAGCGCTGCCTGCTGTCGGGGCTGGCCCACGTCGCGGCCGACGACGTGGTGGTCGAGCGCCTCGCCCCGTCGCTTGGAGGCGCCGGCCGGCAGCTGGCGCCCCGAGTGCTCGAGCGCTATCCCTATCTGTCCTTACGCGACGCGCTGGGAGAATCCGATGTGCTCACGCGTGCGCTGGAGGCGGCACGGGGGCCGGTGCGGCGGGTCGGGGTGACGCTTGACGCGCGCGCACTGGACGGGGCCGTCACGGGCACCCAGGTGCACATCCTCGAGCTGATCGTCGCGCTCGCGAAGGCGGACCTGCTCGAGCTACGCCTGCTCGTGCGGGAGGACAGGATCGACTCCACGACACTGGACCTGCTCCGCACGCTGCCCGGGACCGGGCTGCTCACGGAGGACGCCGTCGCGGACGACACGCCCAAGACGCGCGTGTATCACCGCCCACAGCAGGCATTCTCTGCTGAGGACGTCGAGTTCGCTATGAGACTCGGCGAGCGGATCGTCGTCAGTCAGCTCGACCTCATCGCCTACCACAACCCGGGCTACTTCCCCGACGGGGCAGCCTGGGAGGACTACCGGCGCGCGAGCCGCCACGGGCTCTCGGCAGCCGAGCGCGTCGTCGTGTTCTCCGATCACACACGCCGGGAGCTGGTCGCCGACGCCCTCGTCGAAGACGAGCGCATCAGGATCGTGCCCCCCGGCCTGGACCGCCGAGCGACTCCCTATCCGCGACCCCCTGCGGCTCTCCCCAGCGAGCTCGATTCCGGCTTCCTCCTCTGTCTCGGCACGGATTTCCGCCACAAGAATCGGCTGTTTGCCCTGCGTCTGCTGGCGGCGCTGCGCGACCGCCACGACTGGCGTGGAAGCCTCGTGCTCGCCGGGACGCACATCCCCAACGGGTCCTCGCTCGAGCTGGAGCGCAGGTATCTCGAGGAGCACGACGCGCTGCGCACGGCGGTGGTCACGCTCGGGTCCGTCGACGAGCAGGAGAGGGCGTGGCTCATCGGCAACGCCGGCGCCGTCGTCTACCCCTCCGTCTACGAGGGGTTCGGCCTCGTGCCCTTTGAGTCCGCTCTCAGCGGCGTGCCCTGCGTGTTCGCCTCGCAGTCCTCGCTGGCGGAGGCCGCGCCCGCCGGCACGGCGACGATCCTGCCCTGGGACCCTGGCGCAAGCGCCGACCGGGCATATGCCCTGCTCACCGATGCCGAGGCGCGAGAGCGGCACGTGCGAACGCTCGCGGACGCCGCGGCAGGACTCACCTGGTCGGCCGCAGCCGCCGCGATGGTCGAGGTCTATCGGGAGGCGGCGACGGCGCCCGTGCGTGAGGCTGCCACCCTCGCTCGGGACGCGGTCGACCGTGAACGGCGGCTTACGCAAGCTCATGAAGTCGTCATTCGCAGGCTCGTCGGCGAGCGCGAGCACGCACAGCGCATGTATGACGATCTCAACGCCGAGGTCGGCTCGGGGCTGAGCTTGATCGGCCCGCACGGAACCTTGCCCGAGAACGCCCAGCGTGCACTGCTGACCCTGAGTGCCCGCCCGGGACTGAGCCGGCCCCTCTACGGGGCGGTGGCCAGTCTGTTCGCCGCCTCGCGCGCCGTCAGTCGCGCGATTAGCCGTCTATTGGGCCGCTCGCGCTGAGATCAGGACTGCCGATCCGATCGGTGCCTCGCTATACCCTCCAATGACGATGCCGACCGACGAGACATCAGGCCAGGGGCTGCCCGCCCTCGCCGCCCGGGGCGTCCACAAGCGCTTCAAGATTCCCGAGGAGCGAAGCCACACGCTCAAGGAGCGCGCGCTTCACCCGCTTCGCCGTTCGCGTCACGAGGAGCTCTACGCGCTGAAGGACATCTCGTTCGCGGTTGCGCCGGGGGAATTCTTTGGCATCGTCGGACGCAACGGGAGCGGCAAGAGCACGCTGTTGAAGTGCCTCGCAGGGATCTACGGCACCGACGAGGGGAAGATTTGGTGCAACGGCCGGATGTCGACGTTCATCGAGCTTGGCGTCGGCTTCAATCCCGACCTAGCCGCCTACGACAATGTCGCGCTCAACGGCATCATGCTCGGCCTCTCCCCGCGGGAGGCGCGGGCGCGTTACAAGCGGGTGATCGAGTTCGCCGAGCTCGAGGAGTTCCAAGACCTCAAGCTGAAGAACTACTCCTCGGGAATGCACGTGCGGCTGGCCTTCTCGGTGGCGATCCAGGTCGATGCCGACATCCTGCTGATCGACGAGGTGCTTGCCGTTGGCGACGCCGCCTTCCAGCAGAAGTGCTTCGACGTGTTCAACCGCATGCGCGAGGAAGGCCGCACAATCATCTTCGTTACGCACGACATGGGAGCGGTCACCCGCTTCTGCCATCGGGCGATGTTGCTCGAGCGTGGAGAGATGGTGAGCATCGGCGACCCTCGAGACGTCGCCGACCGCTACCTCGAGATCGCCTTCGGCCGAGAGGTGGGCTTTGCCGACCCGACGGTGGGGAGCGCCCGCATGGGGGACGGCACCGCCCGTGTCAAGGACGTGTGGCTCGGCGACGACCGCGAGGAACGCCTTGCGATCGCGCCTCAATCCGAGCCTCTCGCGATCAAGGCGCTCGTCAGGTTCAACGGCGAGGTTCGCGATCCGGCAGTCAGCATGACGCTCCTGAACGAGCACCGGCAGCCGGTCGTGGTAGCGACCACCGTGGAGGCCCTCGACGAGACGGGCGGGTTCCAGGCGGAAGAATGGGCCGTATTCGCCTTCTCGTTCCACAACATGCTCGCTCCCGGCCGCTACCACACCGTATTCACAATCACCCATCGGGGTGAGGGCCTCGACGTCATCGATCGCTTCGCGGGAGGGCTTTCATTCGTCGTCTCGGGACTGACCTCGAGTGGCGGAATGGTGGAGATACCGGTGCAAGCGCAGATAGATCGTTGGGGAACCTCTTCTCTGATCGAGCCCTCCATAGGACGAGCGCCGTGAGCGCGCCGAGCGTCTCGGCGCCCGTCGTCCAGCCGGCACCGGCCGCGTCTGATCCGCTGGGGCAGCCGATCCGCGGGCCACGCGCGCTGGGCGACAGCTGGCCGCGCTTCTGGCATCTCGCGTACAACATCGCGCGTAGCGAATTCAAACTGAAGTTCTTCGGCTCGGCCCTCGGCTACCTGTGGCAGGTCGTGCGACCGCTTTTGCTGTTTGGCGTTCTCTACGTCTTCTTCGTCCTGGTGTTCGAAGTGAACAAGGCCAAAGGCCCTGCGGCGCATTTCTATGGGGTCCAGCTCCTCGCCTCGATCGTCCTGTTCACCTGCTTCGGCGAAGCCACCAGCGGTGCGGTGCGCAGTGTCGTCGACCGCGAGAACCTGGTCCGAAAGATCCAATTCCCACGGCTCGCGATCCCCATCTCGGTGGTGCTCCTCGCACTCTTCAATCTGG
>JAOPZV010000094.1 GCA_025963935.1 Solirubrobacterales bacterium | reverse complement strand
CGGCCCGCTACTACCAGGCGCTCCTGCGGGTTTGCAACCGCTGCACGGTGATAGGACTCGACGTGCTCGACGCCAACAACATCGGCCCGACGCTCAGCTACATCTCCGAATTCAAACATGAAGTCGGTCACCTCAAGACCGTCATGCCGAAGATCTGGGGACTTCACAACTACTCGGACATCAACCGGCTGCAGAGCTGGCGCACCCGCGAACTCGTGCGCGCGTTCGGCGGCCAGGTATGGCTCACCGAGACCGGCGGGCTGGTCAAATTCGGCGGCGCCTACCCCAACAGGAACGGGTCAGGTCTGACGAGGGCGGCGAAGGTCCTCAAATACATGTTCGGCGTCGCCGCGTCGCAGCCCCAGATCAAGCGCCTGTACATCTACAACTGGCTCGGAGGCACCAACTCCACGCGGTTCGACGCGGGCCTGACGAACGCGCACGAACAGCCGCGCGCCGGCTACGTCGTGGTCTGCAAACAGCTTCGCGCCGTCTCCTGCTCGGCGAAGCTCGCCAGGAACTAGCTAGCCGCTCAGCGCCACCGGCGGGTGCGCCGCGGCGTGCGCGTCGGCCGGCGCCGAGGGCCGGCCGGCGTCGTTTCGAAGCAGCCGCGTCGCGGCGAGCGCGAGGACGCCGGCAGCGGCGGCCACCGGGGCCAGCGTACGTAGGGGGAACCGCGTGCCCTGGTGCAGCGTCAGGTTGAGCGCCGTGTGATCGCCGGCTTTGAGGATGCTCAGCAGGCCCTGGTGGTCGATCCCCAGAAGCGTCGGTGCGAGCGCCGCGAACAGACCCCAGGCAAGCAGCGCGAGCACCCCTGCCATCAGCTGCCTGCCCGGCAGGGGTGTCCGGGGCATCGCCCGGACCGCCATCAGCACCGCGGCGCCGGCAGCAAGCAGGAACGGCCAGACGGCACCCCAGCCGCGCCCCAGGCCGAAGGCCGAGGCGATCGTCGGCTGGAAGGAGCCTTTGCCGAGCAACCGCATCCAGATCACGGTCTCGTTCTCATAGCCCACCAGCGGGTGGGTGATCGTGGCGATCACCGCGGTGGTTACCGAGACCGCAGCGAGAGCCAGCGTGGGCCCGGGGAAGCGCCGCAGGGCGAGGGCGATCGGGAACGCCAGGAACGGCAGCATGGTGATCAGGAAGCGCGGCCCCGGCGCGCCGCCCCCGAACGGCAGGTAGTAGCCGGAGTTGTAGCCGAGGTAGCAGGCGCAGACCCCGGCGATCGTCAGTGCCTCGGCGCGGCGACCGCGTTTGTAGAGGAGAACGGTGCCGATCGCCCCCATCAGCAGCACCGGGGACAGCGTCAACAACCCTCGCGAGTCGAACAGCAGGGTGCCCAGCACCTTGAGGCTCGGGGCACCGATCCCGAAGAACCCTTTGTGCTGCTGGGGGATGTTGGAGTACGCCAGGTGCGTCCAAGAGTGAAACGCCGCGTGGTTGTAGAGGAGCAGCGGAACGATTCCCACGAGGCCGCCGAGCACGTAGGCGCCAGCGCGCATCACCAGCGGTCTGGGCGCCAGCGCGTCCGATCGCGAGACCAGGTAGCAGCCGAGCACTCCGGCCACCAACGCCAGCGGGTACTCGGAGGCGATCGCGTAGCCCATCATCACGCCGGCCGCAGCCAGCAGCAGCGGCCGCGGCGGCCCGGCCCGCTCGCGCACCATCGTCGCGAACGCGGCGAAGCCGAGCGTCGCGGCGAAGACGTGCGAGAAGAGCAGCGTCGAGAAGGGCAGCACCATCGTGCCGAGGCCGAGCGCGACCGCGGCGGGTCCGCCGTACCCCGGCTCGAAGCGCTCCGCGACGCGCCATACGAGCAGCAGCATCACAAGTCCCGGGAGCACGCTGCCCCACAGGCCGATGAAGTAGATCATCTCGTCTTCGCCCCGCAGCGCCGGTGAGGTGCGCGCCAACGCCGGGGCGTCAACCGCATTGATCACCTCGTAAAACGGCAGTGAGTAGATCGCCAGGCCGGGGGCGCGGGCCGAATACCAGTGGCCCTTGTAGTAGGCCTTGTCTTTGGTTCGGTATGGCCCCGCGTCGATCGTCGTTCGGCCGGCGTCGAGCGCGCGGATCAGGTCATAGTGGGAGCTCTGGTTGTCCGACCAGTTCTGGATGACGCTGGCGAACGCCAGCCCCACGAGCAGCACCGCCCACAGCGCTGTGCGTCGCCGCCGCTTGGGGACGCCGCCATCGGAGCCGGCCGGGCGCGCCACCGCGGCCCCGGACGGGGCGGGCGTGGCGCCCGGTGGCAACCGGTCCTCCGCCGCGCCCATCAATTGGTTCCGTGCAGGGCGGCCGGTCCCGGGCCGATTTCATAGATCACCAGTGACCCCACGCGCCGACGGGTCACGCCCAGGCCCGAGACCGGCTTGGCTGCGGCGGCAGCGGAGTCGGGCGGCTCGGCGTGGGCGTAGCCGACGATCCCCGGAAGCCGCGGCATGCGGAGGTGCAGCACCACGGTGCGCACGCCGTAGAAGCGCAGCTTCTCGATGCTCGCGCGATCCGGGAAGCCCTGCATCCCGCCGCGCAGGTCGTCCACCGCGAGGAAGTCGAAGGTGCTGTTGCCGACGGGGATCTTGTAGAAGCCGTTGGTCGAGAAGTACTGCCACAGGCGGTCGGCGGGGCCGTCGGTCGGCAGGTCGAGCAGCGGCCCGGGGAGCCCGACCTCGGCCCGCGCCGGCTGGGGGACGATCGGGTGGGCGAGGTGGCCCGCCCCTTCGCCGACGATGCCGATCAGCAGCGCCACTCCGACCAGGGCCGGCAGGCTGCGCAGCGACTGCCGCTTGGCCCACGGCCCGAGGCGGCGGACGAGCAGGTGCACGCCTGCGCCGGCGAGCAGCGCGTAGAAGAGCGTCGCCATCGTGAACACCCGGCCTGGAACGCGCACGCCGTTCCATCCGGGTGCGAAGTCGTAGACCAGTCGATAGGGGTAGCCGGCGCCCGTCAGGCCGAAGCCGAGCGCGAGGACCGAGCATGTGAGGATCCCGACCGCGAGTCCGAGGCGCAAGCGGGGCGCATAGGGAGACCCGCGCACCCCCACGAACCCGACCAGCGCGAGCAGCAGGATCAGGCCGCCCGGAAAGAGAACGCTCTCGTTCTTGGAGTGGACTTTCGCGCGCATCCCCGAGGTCGCCCCGCCCCACACGCGGTTCTCCGAGGACGCCGCCAGCAGCGCGGCCGGCCCGGCCGAGTAGTTTTTGACTTCCTTGATCGTGCGTTTGGCAGTCGGATAGTCGTGGGAGATCTTCAGGTAGGGACGCGCCTGGTAGATCGTGACCAGGCCGAGCGTCGCGATGCCGATGCAGGTAACGGCGAGCAACCGAGGCGGCAGTAGCGCACCGCGCCC
>JAOPZV010000077.1 GCA_025963935.1 Solirubrobacterales bacterium | reverse complement strand
GAGGGCCTCGCGGTGATGGACCAGCTGATCGACGGCGACGCCCACGGAGCGCTCGTCGAGAAGCTGCGGACCGGAGCGACCGAGTTCCGCGCAAAAGGCGACGCGCCCGTCGAGGAGGTCAACCTCGCCGATGACTCGGTGCGCTCACCCGCGCGCACCGACGCCCCGGTGCCCACGCCGCCGTTCTGGGGGGTGCGCGAGATCCCCGTCGATCTGGAGGAGGTCTACCGCCATCTCGACACGCACGTTCTGTTCAAGCTTCACTGGGGCGGGCGGGGCGTCAAAGGTGAGGCATGGCAGACGCTCCTGCGCGATGACTTCCGCCCGCGCCTCGAGCGCATGTGGAGCGAGCAGACCTACCTTCACCCGCGTGCACTGCTCGGCTTCTTCCCGTGCTACTCCTCGGGCAACGACATCGTCGTCCTCGACCCCGAGGACCGCACGAGCGAGCTGACCCGCTTCGTCTGCCCGCGCCAGCCGAAGGGCGACCGGATCTGCCTGGCGGACTTCTTCCGCCCGGCCGTGGACGGCGCGCCTCCCGCCGACCTCGACGTCATAGCGGTGCAGGCGGTCACCGTCGGCAGCGAGGTCACGGAGCTGATGGCGCGGCTCGAGGCCGAGGGAGAGTTCGCCGAGCAGCTGTTCGTGCACGGGCTCGGGGTGCAGACCGCCGAGGGCCTCGCCGAGTGGCTGCACTATGAGGTGCGCGGCATGCTGGACATCCCCGCCACGCAGGGACGCCGCTACTCGTGGGGCTACCCGGCGGTTCCGGAGCAGAGCGAGCACCTGAAGGTAGAGAAGCTGCTCGACCTTCAGCAGATCGGCATGAGCATCACCGACGGCTACGCCCCTGAGCCCGAGCAGTCCACGCTGGCGCTCGTCGCCCACCATCCCCAGGCGATCTACTTCGGCACGCGCCAGGGCCGCCTACTGCCGGATGGCTCTCCCGACGACGTGATCCGAGGCTCGGGGCGCGACCCTTCGCTGTTCGGCGAGCTCGACGACACCGACCCGCCGGACGGCTCCATCGAATCAGAGGACGAGCCGGCGATGGCCGGCGAGAGCAGCTAGCGCCGCGTCATTCCTCGCGGGGAGGGGGACGGAACAGGATCCGCTTGACCTCCTGCGCCGATCCGCCGCCCAGTCGCAGCACCGTCTGAAAGCCCTCGGCGCCCAGCTCGCCCGCGTCGAGCGCGCGGCGCAGCTCGTTGAGCGCCGCATGGTCCTCCTCGCGGACCTGGTCGCGCGCGGTCTCGAGCAGGATCAGGTGCCGCGGCCGTTTCAACGCGGAGGCCGCGCGCACGAAGCGCTCGCGTTCGGCCGCATCGAGACCGTCGGCCGCCAGCACGACGGTCTCCCGGCTCTCGAGCCGCTTGGCGACGGCGGCCTGCAGGAGCTCGTCAGCACGCGCCTCCACCTCGTCCTCGGCCACGCGTCCGGCGAGCAGGCCGCGGACCTTGTCGAGCGACAGCAGCGAGGCGCGATCCTCGATCAGGCGCTCGAGGAAGCGGTCGCGCTCGGCCGCCGAGGCGGAGACGACTATCAGCAGGCTGCCGGGCGAGTAGCGCAGCCGATCGGTCGGCGCCAGCACGCGGCAGTGAACCGTCAGATCGGCAGGTCGCGGGGGAGCACCGTCGCGGCGCGGGCGATCCGAGGACCACCCGGTCCGCTCGTCGTCGGAGATCTTGACGCTACGTGCGGGAGGTCTACTGGCCATCCCCCCATCATGCCCTAACCGCGCTCCGTACCCCGGCGTGGGCGCGGCCGCTCGCTGCCAGCACCGGCGTTGGCGGCGATCAGCGCGAGCTTCTGGGGCCGGCCGAGCGCCTTGATCCGCGCCTCCTCGCGCCTCGCCGCAGAGCGGTCGGGCATCGCCAGCACGAGCGCCAGCTCGACCGGCAGGCGACTCGCCGTGTAGCGGCTCGCCTTGCCCGCGCGGTGGCGTAGGAGGCGCCGCGGCACGTCGGTGCTCCAGCCGGTGTAGAGCGAACCGTCACCGCAACGCAGCACGTAGACCCAGGCGTCCGACACATCCTCCGATACGCCACGCCGCGCTCGGGACCTGCCGTCCCTCAGGACTTTGCGCCCGCGGCGGCGGCGTGCTCGGGGATCGCAGGCGCCGGCAGCGGCGCGAGGCTGACGGGCGCCGCGTGCATCGCCCGGAGGCGCACTTCGCGCCAGGAGAGGCCCTCGTTGATGAGCGCCGGGAGGCCCATGATCAGAGCACTCGCGAGCTCGACGGCCTGCAGAACGATGCCGTAGGCGATCGCTTCCGGCGCGGAGACGTGGTAGGCGCCGACCAGAACGGCGGCGCAGGCCGCCTGAAAGACGCCGACGTTGGCGGGCGTCACCGGCACGGCGGCGGTGACGTTCACGGCGAACAGGACCGCCGCCGCGGCGCCGGCCCCAGCCTGCAGGTCGAGCCCCAGCGCCATGAGCAGCAGCCAGCAGGAAACCCACTGAAGCCCCCAGGCGACGACCTGAAAGCCGGCGGCTGCGGCGCCCGAGCGCACGCGACGGAAGGGATGCAGGCCTTCGCGCAAGCGAGGCAGGGAAGGACGGACCGCTGCCAGAGCGATCCGCATGCGCTCGGCGCGGGAGGTGGCCGCAGGCCCGACCAGGACCGGGCCGAGCAGGGTCAGCATGATCGCCGCGATGGGAATCAGCGCGACTACCAGCAGCGTCTGCCACCCGTTCCCATCGAACCGCGCCGTGGAGATCATCACGCCACCGAGAGCCACCAGCGCGAGCAGGTTCAGGAGTGTCTGCGAGGCGATCGTGCTCCACACGACGGGCAGCGTCTCGCGCACCCGCCCGACGCGGCGCGCAAGGATCAGAGCGCGGGAGGGCTCCCCCATGCGCGCCGGAAGGGTCGCCGACATCAGCACGCCGATGAAGGTCCCCTGCATCGCATCGCGCCTCTTCGCGTGGCGCCACATCGATGCGGTGCGGAGAATCGAATGCCAGGCCAGCGCGCGCGCGAAGATCGCGCCGCACATGAGCGCCAGGCCGGCCACGATCAAGCCGGGCTTGGAGGCAACGAGCGACGCCGCCACGTGCGCGATGCCCACACGCTGCAAGGCGAGCGCCGCGAGGACGCTGCCGGCGCCCGTGCTCGCCGCCAGGCCCAGGCGCCGCAACGTGCGCAGCTTCCGCTGTGCGCCGGCCTCGGGCGGGACCGGCGGCTGAAGGCTTGGCAGCCGCTCAGCGGGGATCCGTGGGAGCAGGTCCGCCGGCGCCAGCCCGCGGCGCACCGCGAATCGCCCCACACGCGTCGCGGCGGTGCCGATGCGCAGCGCGTCCTCATAGGTGCCCAGCACCTCGGCGGCGACGTGCGGCCAGGCGAAGCGCTCGGCACGCTCGCGCGCTGCGCTCGCCATCCGCGCGCGCATCGCCGCGTCGAGCGCGAGCCGGCGAAGCGACTCCGCCAGCCCCACGGCATCTCCCGGTGCGACGAGCAGTCCCTCGGTCCCATCGCGAACGACATCGCGATAGCCCGGGATGTCGGAAGCGACGACCGGCGTCGCGGCGGCAAGCGCCTCGGTGAGCACCATGCCGAAGCTCTCCCCGTGCAGGGATGGCGCGCAGAGCACCTGAGCTCGAGCAAGCTCCTCGCGCTTGCGAGCCTCTGACACCTTCCCGAGCGCCACCACGCCTCGATCGTCGAGCATCATGTGGGCGATCTCCTCGGGGCCTGCGCCGACGAGCGTCAGCGTGGCTGGAACGTGCTCGCGGAGAGCCTCGAACGCGCGCAGCAGCGCCGGCAGGCCCTTGCGTTCAACAGCCTGGCCGATGAAAAGGATGCGCAGCGGATCGGCCGACGGTACGCCTGCAGGCGCCGGGCGGTCGAGGAGGTGAACGCCGTTCGGGATCACCCGGTAGCGACCACCGTAGAACCGCCGCGCCGTCCACGCGGCGGCCTCGGACACGGCGATCCGGACGTGCAGGCGGTTCATCCGCCGGCGACCGCCGAGGGGAACCGCCGCTATTCCGTTGGTGAGCATGTTCTCCGAGTACGTGTGGAACGTGCCGACGAGCGGCAGCTCGCCTGCACCGAACAGCGCGTCCCAGCCGATTACCGGGACGACCGGCTCATGGATGTGGGCGACGTCGTAGCCGCCCTCGCGCAGCTCGCGGCGGAGCGCGAAGACGCCGTTGGGGGTCAGCGCGACGTTTGACACGGCGCCGTTCGCCGGCAGGCCAACCGTGCGACCGAGCGAGACGAAGTCGCGGGGCGCCGGGCGCCGCTCGGGACGTGCCCCGCGGTGGAGGCGCAGCGACAGGGCGTCGTCGGGGTCGAACGGCGCAAGGACCCGGGGTTCGTGTCCGCTCGCGGCGAGCTCCGACGCGAGCGCCTCGATGTGCCGGGTGACACCACCCGGATAGGTCCACGAGTACGGGGACACCAATGCGATCCGCACGGCTTGACACTGTATCCATCGAGGGGGTCGCGAGCATCGCGGCGGCTGCGATAATCGGTCGCGTGGCCGCCCCACGTCATTTCGTCAAGTACACGTTCCTGCAGCTCGATCCGCAGTGGCGGCGCCTCGAGCCGGAGCAACGAGCGCAGGACAAGCGCGAGTTCGTCGCCGCCTGCGAGGACTTCGGCGACGGGCACCTGCTTCAGACGTTCTCGCTCGTCGGAACGCGCGGAGATGCCGAGCTTCTGCTGATCGCGGAGGCCGAGAACCTCGACCGCATCCACGAGTTCCACGTCGTGCTCGGACAGAGCGGGCTGATGAAGTGGGCGCGCATCCCGCATTCGTTCCTCGGCATGAGAAAGAGCTCCGAGTACTCCGAAGACGAGCGCCTCGTCGCGCGGCGCTTCCGGGGCAAGTATGTGTTCGTCTACCCCTTCGTCAAGTCGCGCGAGTGGTACGCGCTCCCCGCCGAGGAGCGCTGGCGGATCATGCAGGGCCACATCGAGGTCGGCCGCGAATACCCGGGGGTGGACAACCACACGACGTACTCATTCGGGCTCGACGACCAGGAGTTCGTCGTCGCGTTCGATACCGACGACATCGGCACGTTCCTCGACCTCGTGCAGCGGCTGCGCACCACCGAGGCGTCGCGCTACACGGTGCGCGACACCCCGAGCTTCACCTGCATGGCGATGTCGCTCGGGCGGGCCCTGAACGCGCTCGACGGCGAGCCGGTGTCGCTCGAGGCCGCGCTCCCGGCGGCCTGAGGCGGCCCGCGGTGCCCGATGGCGCAGCGGCGCGAGAGAAGCAGCCGGCGAGCAAGCCGCGCCGCCGCAGAGGCCCGTCGCAGCGTAAGGCCGCGGCGCATCTGAGCGGCGCCGACCCCGTCCTCGCCAGGCTGATCGAGGAGATCGGCCCCCTGCCGGCGGCCCGCGTGGGACGCCCGGACCCGGACGACCACTACGGCGCGCTCGTTCGCTCAATCGTCGGCCAGCAGCTCTCGGTGCTGGCTGCCCGCGCCATCTACGGACGGCTGACGGCGCGCTTCGGCGGACGGCCCCCGACACCGGTTGAGCTCCTGGCCGACGACCCCGAAGAGCTGCGCACCGCGGCCGGTCTCTCGCGTGCGAAGGTCGGCTTCCTGCGCTCACTCGCCGAGCACGTGATCTCCGGCGAGCTCGAGCTCGGGCACCTCGATGATCTGGGCGACGATGACGTCATCGCCGAGCTGGTCGCCGTCAAGGGTCTTGGCAGCTGGACGGCGCACATGTTCCTGATGTTCCACCTGGAACGCCCGGACGTGGTCGCCGTAGGCGATCTCGGAATAAGGCGGGCGATCGAACGCGCGTACGGTCTGGATGCCCTCCCCACACAGGCGCAGATCGAGGCGATCGCCGAGCCGTGGCGGCCGTATCGCACTCTTGCCTGCCGGTATCTCTGGCGCTCGCTGCAGAACGAGCCCGGGTAGCGACGCGCCGCTCGAAGGTCGTAGACGATCTCGCCGTGTTGCCGCGGCGAAGCGACCGACGTCGAGCGCGGCCCCGCCCTGGAATGCGAGAGGGCGCCATCCATGGCGCCCTCCGCACTGACTCGTCTTGCTCAGAGCTCTCGGCCTAGCTCAGAGCTCTGCGCATTTCATTTCTGTATTGCTTTGATCTCCAGCGGGTTGGTGTTGCTGCCCGCGTAGGTGTGGATGTTCAGGCTGGATGCGCCCGACCCAAGCGTTTCCAGACCGTTCGTGAACGTCGTGCTCAGCGTGTCCACCGGCCCGCCTTCGAACTGCTGCGGACGCTGTTCACCGCCTCTGGTGGCGAGGTACGTGAGGTTCAGCGTCGTCGTCATTTTGTTGATCGGCGAAACCCTCCCGATCACCGAGCCGGTCACGTGCGCCGTTTCATTGGAGCCGGCACATTTATACGCGGCCAGTTCCGTCAGCGGCGGCTGCGGCTTCAGATCGAGGCCCACCACCACGAGCGTTTTTCCTTCTTTGACTTCGTTCTTGATGAACCCGAGTTCCGCTTCGAGCGGCAGCGTCGTGATTTCGGAGTTGTTGTTCGGGTTCTGCACGCTCTGGCACAACGCCCCGGTGGGGTTCTGGCAGCCCTGGAATTCGACCGTCACCGTGGCGGTTTTCGGGCCTGTGTATTCGCCGTTGAAGTTGGCGTCGATGCACTTGATCGTCGGGTGGCCGACGGTCGTCATGGTCGTTTCCGTGCCCGACCCCGTGAACGTCTGTTTTTCGGTCCCGCTCACCGGGATCCATTCCCAGCTGCCCCCACCTTTCGTCGGGTGGGCTAGGCATGTGCCCGAGTTGTAGGCGCCGGTACCGATCGGCACTTTCACGCATCTACCCGCTTCCGGCAGGGTGTTCGCCGCCAGCGCAGAGCTGGCTGCGATCGCAACGATCGAGAGCGCGGCCAACAGGCACGCCCCCATAGTTCTGATGCCCTTCATCTCGTCTCCTTGTCCCCCCCGGATTCAGTTACCCGGCGCCCGGACGACGCATCTCCCTCGCCAACTCCGGACGATCAGTCTCTGCCGCGATAGGGGTCGCGAGCGCGCCACCCCATGCGACATCGCGGGGGCGATGTTGACAGAAAAGCCCCACCAGGTCAAGCGAAACACAAGCCGATTGGCGGTTCTAAAGCAAACACCCCGCCGTCTGGGCGGAAACCCAGAATTACCTCATACAACGGCTATTTCTTCTTCTTTTTCGACTTGCTCTTCTTCTTCTTCTTCTTGCTCTTGTGTTTCGTGGCTTTGAAGCTCTTCACCGCTTTGCAGCCCGACACCTTCAGCGGCGTCTTCTTGTCGATGACGTTGCCGTTCTGGCCCGTGAGCACCGTCGGCATCATCAGTGGCGCCGCGACTTTCTGGGTGACGTTGCGCACGACGTGGATCACGCGTTTACCGACGCGTTTGGTGACCTTCACGCGCTTGGTGACGTTCTTCGTCGGTTTGCACAGGTCGCCGAATCCCGTGAACGCGGAGTGCGGTCCCGCCGGCAGCGTGACTTCGAAGGTGTTGACGGG
>JAOPZV010000055.1 GCA_025963935.1 Solirubrobacterales bacterium | reverse complement strand
GACTCGCTGCGCACGGCCGCGAAGGTGCAGTTGCGCAACATCGACGGCGCCCCCACGCTGGCTCGCATCGATCTCGAGACGGAGGGTCGGGTTCCCGATGTGGAGGAGCACGAGTTCCGCCGCTACGCCGAACAGGCCAAGGAGACATGCCCCGTATCGAGGGCGCTCGCCGGCATCCCGGAGATCGGTCTGACGGCGAGGCTTGCGTGACGCGATGAGACAGGCTGTCCTGGACCACGAGGGGCTGCGTGACCTCCGCCGGACGTGCTGCCTGATTTGCGAATTGTCAATCGGACAGAAGGGCCACGTCTCATGGACGAATTGCTGAGCAGTGTCCTGAACGCCTACGGAGGTCTGGAGAACTGGTGGCAAGCCACCACCCTGACGGTGAAGCTCGAGTTGGGCGGTCCGTTTTGGGCGGCGCGGGGCTGGCCGGGCGTCTATGCCGGTCAGATCGTGACACTCGACGCGCATCGGGAGCACATCGCGTTCACTCCCTTCACCGCACCTGACCGGACCTCGGTCCTTGAGGTCGATCCCGAGCGAGTGGTGATCCAGACCGCTGACGGCGAGGTCGTCGAAGAGCGCACCGAACCCCGCCGGTCGTTTCCGACGAACTACGACTTCGCGACGACTCCGTGGGACGCGATCCAGGTGGCTTACTTCGCGAGTGCCGCCGTTTGGAACTACCTCACGGAGCCCTTTGTCTTCACCTACACGGGTGTCGAGACCCGGGAGATCGAGCCGTGGGACGAGGACGGCCAGACGTGGCGGCGACTGGCCGTGACTTTCCCCGACAAGAACGCCAACCACAACGCCAACCAGGTCTTCTACTACGACGAACACTTCATGCAGCGACGCATGGATTACTCGCCTGACGTCACGGGCAACCCGCCGATCGCCCAGTACACCTACGACGAGAAGACCTTCGATGGCTTTGTTTTCCCGACCCGACGGCTGATCTACCGTCACGACGCCGAGGGCATCGCCGATCAGAGCTTCGCGCCGATCACCGTCAACGTCTACTCGGTCACGATCGAGCGTGCATGATGCTACCCGGCGGCATGGGTGCCCACAGAGTCGGGCCCAGCGCGCCCTAAAGCGAGGGTTTGGGAAGCGGCAACGGGACCGCGCGGTCCCAAACTCCGCCCCTGAGACGACAACTGCGAAGCGCGAAAAAGCTCACCTGAGCAGGCAAAACAAGAAATGGCGAGACCCGGACTCGAACCGGGGACACCACGATTTTCAGTCGTGTGCTCTACCAACTGAGCTATCTCGCCGCGGCGCCCGATGCTACCGGCTCACCGGCCGCTCGAGCCCTCTTGAGATCTTCCCATGGCAGCGTCGGTTCGCGGCTACGCCGCGCCGGGCACTGCGCGGTCCCATGCTTCGAGATACGGCAGCGGATCGATCGGATGCCCCGTCGATGCCTGCCAGCCCCCGACCCACATCTCGAAGTGCAGGTGAGGAGTGCTGGCGTCGCCGGTTTGGCCCGCCAGGCAGATCTGGGCACCCGCCAACACCGCCTGTTCGCGGCTCACGCCGAGCGAGCCGGCCTGGCAGTGGGCGAACATGAAGTCGAAGCCGGCAGACGTGTGCTCGATCGCGTAGTAGCCCGCACCGGCGGCCTGATAGCTGGTCCAGGTGATCGTGCCAGCCATCGGCGCGACGATCGGTGTTCCTTCGGCGGAGAGGATGTCCTGACCCTGGTGCGTGTGCGTGCCGCGTGGGGCGCCGAAGCGGTTTTCGGGCCCGCCGAAAGTGTGTGCGCCGGCGACCGGGAACACCGCGCCGGCGGCCGCAGACTGCGCGGGCGTGGGCACCCCCGGTTCGAACACGATCGGAGAGGGAACCGGCGCGGGCGGCGCGGGTTCCCGGGGTGTCACCGGGGCCGCGACCGTCAGGCTCGCCACGCCGGAGCTGTGGGCCGTGCGCAGGAGCCTTCCGCCGCGGTGGTCGTGGGCTCGCACGCCGATCTGGTAGCTGCCCGGCGTCAGGTTCGCGCCTGAGGGCCAGTTGACCGTCAGCGTGCGTCCCGTGCGCGCCCAGCCGAGCGACACGGACACAACAGGGCTGTGGGTCGACAGATCGGTGACCGTCACCCGCACCGCCACGGTCGCCACCCCCGGCTCATCGAGCCGCAGGGACACCCGCGGAGGGCGGCCGGGGAGCGAGGTCCGGGGGACGCTCAGCCGGCTCACAACAGGTCCTCCAGCGATGACGCGTGCAGGCACGCCGTACTGGCTGCCGCCCGACCGCGCGGCCGTCGGCGCCGGCGTCCCGCCCGGAGTGCCGGCCAGCGCCGGTTGGGGCGAAACGGCAGACAGGAAGACGACCGTCGTGAGCGCGGGCAGAGCCGCTAGGGGCATACGCCTCATGTCCACCGGGTCGGCCGGTTGGACCGCGCACCCGAGGCTCGTGGGGCGAAACTACACGTGTGTCCGAGTCAGGCGTCGACGCCGACGCCGAAGTTCCTCCTCGGACGCCGCTATCCCTGGTCGAATTCCTCGACGAGCGCCTCGTAGGTCAGGTGCAGGCCCTCGGAGATCGGCACCTGTGGGCGCCATCCGAGCTCCCGTTCGGCCCGGGTGATGTCGAGGCGGCTGTGCTGCAGCTCGCCGGGGCGAAGGTCGGCGAGCTCCGGCTCGATGTCCTTGCCCGCCGCGCTGCTCAGCTCCCGCCAGATCGTGCTCACGTCGGTCTCGACGCTCGTTGCGATGTTGTAGGTGCCCGCCTTCCCGGCAGCGGCGAGCAGCGCGCTGACGACGTCGGCGACATAGACGTAGTCGCGTGTCGGCTTGCCCTGACCGTAGAGCTTCGGCGCCTGTCCGGTGTGCAGATGGTGGGTGAAGATCGCAACCACTCCCGCCTCGCCGTGCGGGCTCTGGCGGGGACCGTAGACGTTGCCGAGCCGGCAGACCGCATGCGGCACGCCGGAGGACAGCGACCACGTGTTCACATAGGCCTCGGCGGCCCACTTCGACGCCCCGTATGGCGACAGCGGCGCGGGGATCTGGTCCTCGCTCGTCGGCATCGGTGCCGCATCGCCGTACAGCGCTCCACCGGTCGACGTGAACACGACCGGAGCGCCGACTCCGCCGGCAACGTCGACGACGTTCAGCGTGCCCACCACGTTCACCTCACAGTCGCGGCGCGGGTCCTCCACCGAGGCAACCACGCTGGCCTGCGCGGCGAGATGGAAGATCGCCTGCGGCCGGACCTCTGTCACGACGGCCTCGAGCGCCGGCCGGTCGACGATGTCGAGCTCGCGCAGGTCCGCCTCGTCGGCGACTCGGCGGGCGTCGCCCGTTGAGAGGTCGTCGACGACGGTGACCCGGTAGCCGTCAGCGAGCAGCGCATCGACGACATGCGAGCCGATGAAGCCGGCGCCGCCGGTGACTATCGCGCTGCGGGCCACGCCCGGAAATCTATACGGACGCGGGCGCGGCGGCGGTGGAGAGCAGACCTTCGACGGCTCTCACGGACTCGTCGATGCGCTCGAGCACAGCCATGCCGTCGCGCTCCTTGGGCAGGCCGCCACCCACGGCGGCGCCTCCCAGAAGTATCGGGATTCCCGGGTGCCGAGCGTGGAGGTCGCGCAGCGCCGTCCCCACGGCCTCGCCGGTGGAGTCCTCGGTTGCGCCGACGACCACGAGCGCCGGAGACTGGCTCTCCACCATCGCGCTGAGGCGCTCCGCCGAGAGATCGGTGTCGAAGATCGTCTGATATCCCGCCGCGGCCAGCTGGTCGTGCACCATCTGCAGTCCGAGCGTGTGCTCGTCGCCCTCGACGCCTGCGAGCAGGACGCGCTCGCGTGTCGGCTCGGTGTTGCCGGTCATGTACCGGTAGAGGGTCGCGAGGACCCGCCGGATGATCGTCGTGGCGTGACGCTCGAGGTCCTCGCCGATCTCCCCCGTTTCCGAGAGCACGGTGATGCGCCGCAGCGCCGGATTGATGACCTCCGCATGCAGAGTGGTGGGAGAGATGCCGTCCTCGATCGCCGTGGCGATCGCCGCCTCTGCCATCTCGGCGTCCCCGCGCTCCAGCGCGGTGGCGAAGGTCTCGAGCGTGCTCTCCACGAGAGCCGCCGGATCCGAGCGGACCTGCTCGCGCGCATCTGGGCCCGACCGCCCGAGGACTTCCATGAACGCGTCGAGCAGGACGGGATCGAAGTGACGCCCGCGCTGTTCGCGCATCATCTGGATCGCCTCCTCGACCGGGAACGCCTTGCGGTATACGCGGTCGCTGGTCAGCGCGTCGAAGACGTCGGCCACGGCCACGATCCGTCCCTCGATCGGGATGGCCTCGCCCTTCAGCCCGCGCGGATACCCGGTGCCGTCCCACTTCTCCTGGTGGCTCAGGGCGATCGTCGCCGCCATGTCGAGGATCGAGGATGAGGAGCCGCGAACGAGCCTGTGACCCTCCTCGGCGTGCGTCTCCACGATCGCCCGCTCCTCGGGCGTCAATGGACCGGGCTTGAGCAGAATGGCATCGGGGATCGCGACCTTCCCCACGTCGTGCAGCGGCGCCGCGTGGCTGAGCCTCTCGCAGAACTCCGCATCCATGCCGATGTGTTCGGCGAGCAGCCGGGAGAAGCGCCCGATCCGCTCGATGTGCGCGCCGGTGTCCTCGTCTCTGAACTCGACGGCCATCGAGAGGCGTCGCACCGTCTCGGCCTGCGCGATCTCCAGCTCGGACAGCGCGCGTTTCAGCTCTCTGGTTCGTCCTTCGATCTCCTCGACGAGCGCCGCTCGGCGCTGCTCGCCAAAGCGCCAGCCGAGCGCCGTGGCGGCGCACGCGAGGACGACGACGCACCCGGCGACCGTCGCGGAGGCTCCGGCCAGAACCGCTCCTACGGCCCCCGCCGCGCCGAGGAGCGTCCAGATCCCCAGCCACAGGGCCGACGGCCGGCGCCTCGTGAGCTCGCCGCGCCCCCGGCTGCCGTCGGGCGGCTGCCCGCCGGAGCGCGCCGTGCCCCCGATCAGATCAGCCATTGGGTAACCGCCTCCCGCCGGCAGCGAGCCGACCTTCCAAGCTTGGCTCCCACCCTGCTGTGCGCTCGCCCCACGCTGGGCGGGCCTTCGAAAGCTGACTTGGGTTGCACCGTTCACTGAGAACTCTCGCGTCCTTGATCAGTCCCAGGCTCGCGTCCTTTTCCACGCTCGGGTTCGACGGTCTCGGTGGGGGGCTTGACACGGTTTCGGCGGCGATGGACATATAGACGACCTGGTCTAGTGGCCGTTCTGCAGCTGGTTGATGTTTATGGCGTTCGCCGGCGCCACGAGCGTAACGGGCTTGTTCCATCTGTCGAAGATGATCCTGCCGCCGCCCCCGCCGGCCTTGACCACCTCGATGGGGAACGGGGTGCCCGTCGTGGCGACGTACAGCGAGCCGCCCTGGGAGACGTCGGTGATGGCCACGACCTTCTGCCCGCCGACGGTCTTGGTTCCGTCGCGCGCGATCTTGCCGTGGCTGGCCAGCGTCGTGTCGACGAGCTTGGCCAGGTCTGTCAATGACGCGAGCGATGCGAAGTTGCCGCTCTTCTCCGGGGCCTTCAACCATTTGCCTTGAAGAAGACGAGCGGCGGCCGGGCCGGCGATGCGGCGATAAAACGCCTGGCTTCCGTTGATGTACACAGCTCCGCCGACCCGCACCAGGTTGATACTGACGCCCGCGATCGCGATCCGGCCGCGACCGCCCTTCGCTTTGACCAGTTCCATGTCAATTGTCAACGGTTTGCGTTCGCTGGTGACCGTCCCCGATACGTGCACCGTCGCGGCCCCGTCCGCGGCAGCCTTCGCCGCCGCCACGATCTGTGTCGCGGACTTCGACGCGATCCCGTTCCCTGAGGAGGAGCTGCCGCACCCGCCGAGCATCGCGGCGAAGAGCAGCAGGACGAGCGCCGTGCGTGGGCGGGGCCGGAGCCGACTGGGCATGCGCTGAGACTGTAGCCGGGGGGTCAGTCGTTCACGCCGGGCGCGCACGGCTGTTACGGGGGCCCGCGGCCGCTGGCCGGCGGCTCCACGCGGGGGGCCGCCGACGCGAGGCCGCCGCGTCCCCCGAACGGGGGATGAAACCCACGGTTCCCGCCGCTGCAACGCATATGGACTAGGCAGCCGGCACGTCGCAGCCGATACCTGCTCCGCGAACCGTGCACCAAGCACAGCCCGCCCTGCCGCAGCCACTCACCCACATGTCTCTGACGATCCCATCAGATCACCTCCGCAGCGCGACGCGCCTGCCCCGGGCGGGCGTGCGCGCCGGCCGCGCCGTCCGGCTGCTCGAGGTCCTCGCTGTCATATCCCTGCTCGCGGCGCTCGCTCCGTCGATGTCGCCCGCGGCGACGCAGGAAGACAAAACCCAGTTCACGGTGGTCGCTGGATCCCTATCTTTCTCGACCGCGCCGGCGATGCCGACGCTGAGCGCCATCACGTTGAACGGACAGGCGCAGACGAGCACCACGGCGATGACCAACTTCGGCGTGGCGGACGCGACCGGCAGCGGCTCTGGATGGAACGTGACGGTCGCAGGACAGACCGGCGCCGAAAAAAGCGCCGTGTTCGCCCAGTACTGCCCGACCGCCACATGTGGCGCCGACGTCAAAGGCTACGTACCGTCCGGCGCGACACTGGCCGCCAACTCCCTCACGCTGAGCAGCACCGGCGCCACGTTCGCCGCGCAGAACGGCTCGACCGGGACCGCGCCGACGCTCCAGTGCTCCAGCGCCTGCAACGTGGACAGCGCAAGCGCGGTGAAGGTCGCCTCGGCCGCCCTGAGCGCCGGGATGGGCACCTGGCTGACAGCCACCTTCGGCGCAAGCAGCTTGTCGCTCGCGACGCCTACCACCCTGAAAGCGCTGTCCAACGGCGAGGTCTACCGCGTGAACCTGCTGTGGACCCTCGCGACCGGCCCCTAGGCCGGCGCCGCCTTCCGCTCGCTCTGCAGGATACAAACAGCCTACGCTGAATGTGGTAGGGCGATGCATCTGTCCATTCCGCCGCGCCGCCGGCTGCGACATGGCAGCGCACGACTCTCCCTGCCGGTTGCCTGCCTCGCGGCGTGCGCTTGCGCCGCGGCGCTCTTTCCCACGCAGCCTGCGCTGGCCTCCCCCCCGTCCGGCCTGATCGTCGTCCCCCGGCCCGCGTCGCAGCCGGGGCTGAGCTACTTCAAGCTGCAGGCGCAAGCCGGGTCCTCGGCTCAGGCCGGTGCCATCGAGCTGCGCAACCCGACCGGGCGCACGCTGCACGTCGTGCTGTCGGCGGTCGACGGCGAAACGCTCGGGACGCTCGGCTCCGGCTATGCCCCGCCGCGATCGCGAGCGCACGGCACGACGCTCTGGCTGCGCATCGGCCGGCGCGCGGTCACGCTCGCGCCGCAGGCGAGCACGTCCGTGCCCGTCTCGACGGTTGTCCCCCGCGGCGCTGCGGCGGGCGACTACCTGAGCGGCGTGAGCGTCGAAGCGCTCGACCAGCGCGTCAAGGCGGTCAAGCGACGGGGTGTGTCGATCGCCAGCGTCTCGCGCTACGTGATCGGCGTGGAGCTCTCGCTCCCCGGCCCGCGCCGGCCGCTGATCCGCTTCACCGGCGCCCAGCTGCAGCGCCAGCCCGCCGGCCTCGCCTTCCTGCTGCTGGCGCGCAACGCCGGCAACGTGGTGTTGCAAGGCGTACACGGGCAGGTGCGCATCACGCGCGGTCGACGGGTCGTCGTCTCGCGGCCGATCGAATCCGGCACGTTCGTCACGAACAGCCGCATCGCCTACCCCGTCAATGCGTTTCGCGAGAGGCCGGCTGAGGGCACCCGCTACCGGATCACCTCCTGGATGAAGTACGCCGGCGGCATCGCGCGGCTCGACACGACGGTCACCTTCGGCCACCGCCAGGCGGTCATCCAGAAGCAGTACGCGCACGGGGCGCCGACGGGAGGCGGCGGAACGGCGTGGTGGAAGATCGCCGGTGTCGCTGCGGCGATCCTCTACGGACTGTTTACCACGGTGCTGCTGCTGCGCCGGCGCGCACGCGAGCCTCGGACCGTCGAGCAGTGAGTGTCTCGCCCCATGAGCCCCGCTCGCAAGCTCACCCGGCTCGCCGTCCCCGCGGTCGGCCTCACGCTCGTGTTCCTCGCGGTCCCGTCCGGAGCCGGAGCCGGACCGCTCATATTTGCAACCGCTCCCGCGCTTCCCACCCTGACCAGCGTCACCATCAACGGAAAATCCCAAACGGTCAACACGACGATGACTAACTTCGCCGTGTCCGACACGCGTGGGACGAAATCGGGTTGGAACATAACGGTCGCCGGGCAGTCGGGGGCCGGCAAGAGCGCCGTCTTCGCCGAGTACTGCGGAAAAGCCAAATGTGGAGCTAACCCGGAAGGCTACGTCGCCTTGGGCCACGCTCTCGCGGCGAGCTCGCTGAAGCTGACCAGCACGGGCGCCAAATTCAGCGGCGGGACGGGCGCCGCCCCGACGCTGCAGTGCGCGGCCGGCTGCATCCTCGACAGCGCCGCGCCGGTCAAGGTGGCCTCGGCCGCGCTCGGCGGCGCGGGAGAATCGACGTGGACCACGTCGGGCTTCTCCGCGACGAGCCTCGCGCTGTCCGTCCCGACCACGCTCAGGGTGCTCGCCAGCGAAGAGGTGTACCGCGTGAACCTGCTGTGGACGCTTGCGACCGGCCCATGAGACACAAGCTTCCGACGGAATCTTCGACGCCGGTGCGCGCACCCGAGGTCAGCGAGCTCGAGACGCTCGTCTTCTGCGCCGCCGAGGGAAGCCTGGCGGGGGCCGCTGCGCGGCTGCGGATCAGCCGTCCGGCGGTCGCCAAGCGCATAAGGAACCTCGAGGCCCTCGCGGGCGGGCCGCTGCTCGACCGCGGCTCTCGCGGCGTTCGGCTGACGGTGGCCGGTGCGAGGCTGCTCGCCGGCGCAAGGCGGATGCTCGAGGAGCGCGACCTGCTGCTCGTGCTGATCGGCGAGATGCGCGGCGACGCGGGCACCTCGGAGATCGGCGGGCTTCAGGAGCTGCTCGGTCACTCAACGTCTCGCTCGCGCGCAGCCCAGCGGCCCGAGGCCCTGCTCGCCGAGACCGAGCGAGTGCTGGAGCTGGTCCTTCGCGCGAGCGCCACCGGAGTCGTCATCTCCGACCCCGACACGGCGGTCGTGCACGAGGTGAACGACGCGGTGTGCAGCTTCACGGGACGCTCGCGTCAGCAGTTGCTGAGCCAACCGTTGGCGGAGAGCGGTGTCTGGTTCGACCTTGGCGACCGCGACCGGCTGATCCGCGAGGTCGAGTCGCACGGCGTCGTCGAGGGCTTCTTCGCGCGCGTTCGCCGCCCTGATGGGACGGTTCGCGTCGGCCGGAGCACCGCGCGATTCGTGTCACTCGCCGGCAGCCGGCAGCTGTTGACGACCGTCGACGACATCACCGAGGAGCAGCGGCTCGCGACCCTCGTGCAGTCATCCGGGCTCCAGCCCGTTTGAGCAGCCGGCGCACTCGACTGACCGCCCCCTCAGCACCCCCAAATGGGCTATTTGACGCAGTGCGGGCCGCGGATATGATGCCGCACGCAGGATGCACGAGTAACTATCGAGAGGGGAACATGGAACGCCCGCAGATCAGCGACCGGTGGCGGCGCGTGGGGGCGCTTGCCGCTGCCCTCGTCACCGGCCTGCTGCTCGGCGCGCCGAGCGCCGGCGCCGTCGTCAGCACGGTCAAGCCGCTGAAAATCAGGACCGAAACCGTCAAGCCGGCCACCGCGACGGTGCCCTACGCGCAGTCGCTGACGGCAGTCGGCGGCACGGCGCCTTACACCTTCACGGTCGAATCCGGCTCTCTTCCAGAAGGCATCAGTCTCAGCCCCTCCGGCGAACTCAGCGGCACGCCGAACGCGGCCGGCGCGAGCACCTTCTCAGTGCTCGCCACCGACTCCTCGAGCCCTGCCCAGTCGGCGACAAAGACCTACACGCTCACGGTGCAGCTCGACGTCGGCCCGAAGTCGCTCAGGAAAGCGAACGCCTGGAGTTACTCCCAGACGCTCCTCAGCGCCACAGGTGGCACCGGCCCGTACAACTTCTCCGTGGTGTCGGGGGCCCTCCCGGAAGGAGTGGAACTCTTCTCAGAACCGGGCAACGACAAGCTGAGCGGCTCGCCGTACCGCGCTGGCACCTATACGTTCACGATCGCCGCCGCTGATACGGCCTCGGCGGCGACGGGGACCCGGACCTACAAACTTCACGTGGGGCTCGGTATGTCCCCGCACGAAGGCCGCGAAGTGCCGACAGCCACGGTGGGACAGTCCTATGGCGAGGCAATCTGCGCCTCCGGCGCTTCGGCCTCCTCTACCTACGTACTGAGCGAAGGCACCCTACCCGAAGGACTGACCCTCGCCCCGCCGGTGCCGGAAGTCGAAAACTGCGCAAAAATCACCGGCACGCCGGAACAGGCGGGGAAGTTCAACTTCACTATCACAGCGACCGACGACGTGAGCGGCATGAGCCGCTCGGTGAAGCTGTACGTCCTCGTGTGGAGCGTTGGCTTCCCCGGCGGGGCGGTGACGCTCGAAGAAACGCCGCGCGAAGGACTGCCGCCCGAAGCTGAAAATATATCCCTGACCACCAAGCATGAAGCCAATGGGATCATCTCGGGAACTATGTTCGGGGGGAACTTCTCCAGCGGGAAATGGTCGTACAACACCGTCACACACGCCGTCCGCTTCAAATGGCCGGAAACGACCGGTCCGGAAGGGGAACCAGGGGCGAACCTCCTGTACACGGGGACCTGCGAACCGGTCGCCGAAAAATGCACAGGTGAAAATTCGCGTGGATCGTTCACTCTGAAGCGGTTCTGAATTCTAGACGTGCAGCTCGCGGGTTCGGGTGGCCCTCGCCGGCCACCCGAACCCCGTTGGGTCGAGCGTTCGTGCCCTGTTCGAACGCTCGGCTGACCGCGGCCACGCCCAGTTGACAGGACGATCGCCGCCGGAATAGCGTGCCGCATGCACCGCACGTTCACCCGCCTGCTCGCACAGGTCGCCTCCAACCGAGCGCTCAGCCGGCTGCTCGTCGCATACCTGGCGATCATCCTGGCCGAGTACGGCGAGTGGATCGCGCTGCTCGTGTACGCCTACGAGCGCGGGGGCGCCGCGACTGCGGGACTGATCGCCGTCGTGCAGCTGATTCCCTCCAGTCTGCTCGCTCCCCTGATCAGCGCACGCGGCGCGCGGTTCGGCGTCGCGCGGATGCTGCTCGCGTCCTACCTCGCCGCGGCCCTGGCCCTCGCCTGCTGCGCGGCCACGATCCTCCTCGGCGCGCCGGCGCTCGCGGTGTATGCCAGCGCCGTCGGCTTCACCGTCTCCCTCGGCGTCGCACGCCCTTTGCACAGCGTGATGATGCCGCTCGTCGTCCGTCGTCCCGAGGAACTGACCACCGCCAACGTCGCCACCAGCTGGTGCGAAGGGCTCGGCACCCTGGCAGGTCCAGCGATTGCCGGCGCCCTGATAAGCGCCGAAGGACCGGGGCTGGCGGTTGCCGTGCTGGCCGCCGTCTGCCTCGCCGCCCCACTGCTGGCGCGTGTCCACCCGCTGCGTGCGGGGGCGCAGGTGCAGGACGGTGGCGAGGCCGGAGCGTGGAAGGACCTGATCGCGGCGGCGAAGGTCATAGTCTCGCGGCCGAACACGCGCGCGCTGCTGGCCTATCCGGCCGGCGCCGCGGCGATCGAGGGCGCAATCGACCTGCTCGTGGTGCTGCTCGCGGTGAAGATCCTGATGATCGGCGCGGGCGGCGCGGGCTACCTCAGCGCCGCGTTCGGCGCGGGCGGACTGATCGGAGGAGCAGCTGCGGTGGGCCTGGTCGGGCGCCGCCTGGCGGTCCCGCTGGCCGGCGCCGCGCTGCTCGGCGGCCTCGCCCTGGCGGCGCTCGCACTCGCTTCCACGACGATCGTTGCCGTCGTGCTGCTGGTCATCGTCGGCGCCTCACGCACGGTCCAGTCGGTGGCGGCCCAGACGCTGCTGCAGCGCTCGACGCCGCTCGACGTGATCGTCTGCGTGTTCGCCCTGATCGAGTCCATGCGGGATGTGGGGCTGGCGTTCGGCGCGCTGGTCGTCCCCGTCCTCGTGAGCATCGGCGGCACCGACACAGCGTTCATCGGCATGGCGTCGTTCGCGCCGATCGCGGTACTCGCCACGGCCGGGCGCCTGTGCCGCATCGATGAGCACGCGAGCATCCCGGTCGTAGAGATGGGCCTGTTGCGCAACCTGGAGATCTTCGCCGCCCTGCCGGCCGCCCCGCTGGAGACCCTGGCCCGGGAAGCCATCCACCTGGCGGTCCCCGGGCAGACGCCGATCATCCGCGAGGGGCAGCAGGGAGACAGCTACTACGCCATCACCGACGGAGAAGTGGTTGTGAGCAGGGGCGACGCCGAGATCGGCCGGATGGGCCGCGGCGAGGGCTTCGGCGAGATCGCGCTGCTGTATCCCGTGACGCGCACCGCCACCGTCATCGCGACCGAGGACACGACGCTGCTCAGCATCGATCGCGACGCCTTCCTCACCGCGCTGCACGCGAGCCCGCCTGTCAACGCGGCGGCTCGCAGCGTCGCCGCGGCCTACTCACCGGACGAGGCGATGACGCGCTGACCGCCGACGTGCGCTGACCCGCATGCCTGCAGCTCGCGACTCGCTTCCCTAAGTGGCGAGGGCCACGTACTTCGTCTCGAGGTACTCGCCGATTCCCTCGAAGCCGCCCTCGCGGCCGAACCCGGACTGCTTGACGCCTCCGAAGGGGGCGGCCGGGTTGGAGACCACTCCCTGGTTGAGGCCGACCATGCCCGATTCGATTCCCTCGCTGACGCGGATCGCGCGGTTCAGATCGCGCGTGTAGACGTACGCGACGAGACCGTACTCGGTGCGGTTCGCCGCCGAGAGCGCTTGCTCCTCGGAGGTGAACGTGGCAACAGGGGCCACCGGGCCGAAGATCTCCTCGCGCAGCAGACGGGCGTCGTCTGGCACGTCGACGAGAACCGTCGGCTCGTAGAAGTAGCCGGGGCCGTCGACGCGCTTGCCGCCGATCAGCACGCGCGCGCCGCGCGACACCGCGTCGGCGACGAGCTCCTCGACCTTCTTGCGCTGATTCTCGTCGATCAGCGGGCCGACATCGACGCCCTCCTCGGTCCCGCGGCCGACCTTCATGGCCCCGAGGCGCTCGGCAAGCTCCTGCGCGAAGCGCTCGGCCAGGGACTCGTGCACGTGGAAGCGGTTGGCCGCGGTGCACGCCTCTCCGACGTTGCGCATCTTGGCGATCACCGCTCCCTCCACGGCAGCGTCGAAGTCGGCGTCGTCGAACACGATGAAGGGGGCGTTGCCGCCGAGCTCCATGGAGACGCGGAGGACCTGCTCTGCGGACTGTTCGATCAGCCGGCGCCCGACCTCGGTGGAACCCGTGAACGACAGCTTGCGCGTGCGCGGGTCCTTGAGCAGCGGCTCGATCACCGCGCCCGAGTGCCTGGTCGTTATCACGTTGAGCACCCCGCCCGGCAGTCCCGCCTCCTCGAGGATCTTCGCCAGCGCGAGCATCGACAACGGCGTCTGCTGGGCCGGCTTGACGACCATCGTGCAGCCCGCCGCGACGGCCGGCGCGATCTTGCGGGTGCCCATCGCCGTCGGGAAGTTCCACGGCGTCACGAACACGCACGGGCCGACGGGCTGGCGCATCGTGATGATCCGTCCTTTGCCGGTCGTGTTGAGCATGTAGCGCCCGTGGATGCGCGCTGCCTCCTCCGAGAACCAGCGGAAGAACTCCGCGGCGTAGGTGATCTCGGCACGCGACTCGGTCAGCGACTTGCCCATCTCCAGCGTCATCAGCAGCGCGAGGTCGTCGGCCTGCGCGACGATCGCCTCGTAGGCCCGGCGGAGGATCTCACCACGGTCCCGCGGCGCGGTGGCCGCCCACTCGCCCTGATGCTCGGCCGCGGCCGCGAGGGCGGCGAGCGCGTCGTCGACCTGGGCGTCGGCAACCTCGACCAGCGGCTCGGTCGTGGCGGGGTCCTCGACCGCGAACTTCCCGCCGCCGCTCGCAGCGCGCCACTTGCCGCCGATATAGAGCTCGGTGGGCACCCGCGCCAGCACGGTGCGCTCGCGCTCGGCGCCAGTCATCGTGCAGCGCTCACGAAGCGTCGGCAGCCGCCCGACCGGGTACACATGACCCCTATGGGTTCAGGCGAATGCGGGCGCGACCCCATGGCGCCGCGCGTGTTGTTGTGGGCACCGATGCGGCTCATGAGCTCAACCTATCATCGGCACCCATCCGCTCCCGCCGGCCGTCTCGGGACGCGCCGGCTGCTTGCCTGCGCCGTGGCAGCGGCCGCCCTCTGGCCGGCCTGCGCCGTCGCCGCGGCCGCCCTCTGGCCGGCCTCAGCCGGCGCCTCGACGCTCTTGATCCAGGGCGCCGGAAACGGTCACGGCGTGGGCATGAGCCAGGACGGCGCGCTCGGCTACGCGCGGCGCGGATGGAGCTATCAGGCGATTCTCGCCCACTACTACTCGGGCACCACGCTCGGCCAGGCGCCGGCGAAGGCCGTTGTGCGCGTGCTTGTCGGCGCAAAGGTGGTGAGCGTCCCGCTCGAGCGCTACGTCCGTGGCGTCGTGTCCGCCGAGATGCCCGCCAGCTGGCCGCTGGCGGCGCTCGAGGCTCAGGCGATCGCGAGCCGCACCTACGGGCTCACCGCGCACGCCGGCGGATCGCGCTTCGACGTCTACTCGGACACCCGCTCGCAGGTCTACATGGGCGTGGCCGCCGAAACCGCCCAGACGAACGCTGCCGTGTCGGCAACCGCCGGGCAGATCGTCCTCTACGCGGGGCAGCCCGCGACCACCTACTTCTTCGCGAGCTCGGGCGGGACGACGGAGAGCATCGAGAACGCCTTCCTCGGCTCGACGCCTCAGCCGTGGCTGCGTGCGGTCGCCGATCCGTTCGACACCGGACCGGTCTCCAGCTGGTCGCTCAGCATGAGCTTCACCGCCGCCGCGGCGCACCTGAAGGGCCTCGTCAAGGGGTCGTTTCGGGGAATCGCGGTGCTCGGGCGCGGAGCCTCGCCGAGGATCGTCTCGGCTGCCGTGCTCGGCTCGCGCGGCTCTACGACGGTGAGCGGTCCCGGGCTCGCCGCCCGGCTGGGACTGTCGAGCACGTGGGCGTTCTTCAGCGTGAAGAGCGGTAGCCGTGTCAGGCGCGAGCCGGACAGCAGCGGGCGCTCCGCACCGGCCGGGCCTTCGCCCGCCACGCCG
>JAOPZV010000048.1 GCA_025963935.1 Solirubrobacterales bacterium | reverse complement strand
GAAGCTCGCCTTGCCGATCACGAGGTGCACGATGGCGGTGCGGTCGGTGCGGTACTCGACCTTGCCGGCCTTCGACTCCTCGACGGCCTTGGCGACGTCCATGGTGACGGTGCCGACTTTCGGGTTGGGCATCTTCCCGGACGGCCCGAGGATGCGTCCGAGGCGCCCGACCACGGACATCATGTCGGGGGTGGCGATCGCCACGTCGAACTCGTCGAAGCCCTCCTCGATCCGTTTGGCGAGGTCGTCCGCGCCGACGACGTCGGCGCCGGCCTCCTCGGCCTCACGCACCTTGTCGCCCTGGGCGAACACGATCACCTTGACGTCCTTGCCGAGGCCGTGCGGGAGCGCGATCGTGCCGCGCAGCTGCTCGTCGGCGTGGCGCACGTTGAGGCCGGTGCGCACATGGACCTCGACGGACTCGTCGAACTTCGTGCTGGCGAGCGCGCGCACCAGGGCGACGGCTTCGCCGGGCGCATACTCGCGCTCGCGCTCGACCTTCGAGCGCAGCTCCAGATAGCGCTTGCCGTGCTTGCTCATGCCTCGACCTCCACGCCCATCGATCGGGCGGTGCCGGCGATGATCTTGGTTGCCTGCTCGACGTCGTTGGCGTTCAGGTCGTCGAGCTTGCGCTCGGCGATCTCCCGCAGCTGGGCCTTGGTGATCGTGCCGACCTTCACGCGGTTGGGCTCGCCGGAGCCCTTGCCGATGCGCAGCGCCTGGCGGATCAGGACGGCGGCGGGCGGAGTCTTGGTGATGAACGTGAACGAGCGGTCCTCGTAGACGGTGATCACGACCGGGATCACGGTGCCGGTCTCGCTCTGCGTCTGCGCGTTGAACGCCTTGCAGAACTCCATGATGTTGATTCCGTGCTGACCGAGCGCAGGGCCGACCGGCGGGGCGGGGCTCGCCTGCCCGGCGTTCGCCTGCAGCTTGATTGTTGTCAGAACCTTCTTGGCCATTAGAGCTTCTTCACCTGATCAAAACCCACCTCTACGGGGGTCTCCCTACCGAAGATTGATACCAGCACCTTGAGCCGGGCGGCGTCCTCGTTGATCTCGGAGATCTCGCCGGAGAAGTCTGACAGCGGGCCTGAGACGACCTTGACGGACTCGCCGATGGTGAACTGCGCCCGGGTGCGGGTGGCCGTGGCGACCTCCTTGTGGAGCAGCCTGTCGACCTCGACCTGGGTGAGCGGCACGGGCTCCTGGGAGGAGCCGACGAAGCCGGTCACTCCGGGAGTGCCCTTGACGACTCCCCAGGAGTCCTCGTTGAGCTCCATGTTGACGAGCACATAGCCGGGCATGGTGCGCTTCTCGACGGTGACCTTCTGGTTGTCCTTCATCTCGGAGACCGCTTCGGTGGGTACGACGACGTTGCGGACAGCGCGCTGCTGCCCGAGCGACACGACGCGGTGCTCGAGGTTGTGCTTGACCTTGTTCTCATGGCCGGAGTATGTGTTGACGACGTACCAGCGAAACATTCAGGGTTCCTTGACAGATTCAGTGAGGGATGGAGAGGGCCGGCCGGTGGATGATGCGCTACGAGGTCCGATCACAGCCGCTCAGCCGATGACGAGTTCGACGATTTCCTTGGCGACGACGTCGGCGAGCCCGAGGTAGGCGCCGGCGATCGCCACGAACCCGAGCACGACGGCCGTGGCCTGCGTGACCTGGCGGCGGTCCGGCCACTGTACGCGCTGAAGCTCCGCCCAGCTGGCGCGGAGAAAGCCGAGGACGCGGTTGCCGCCACGCAGCGGAGCGCCGGACGGGCGCTCAGCGCCGCCGTCACCGCGACCATCGCCGCCCCCGCCACCACGGGCGCCGCCGCCACCGGCCGGCCCTCCGGGCTCCTGAAGCGCGTCGTCGCTGTCGGTCTCGAGCTCCTCGCCGGGCACCGCGACAGCGTCGAGCTCCTCGGGCGGCGCGGGCGTCCCGTCGGCTCCGCGGATGAGCGCGGCGTCGAACTCGTCGACCTCCCCGGAGGCATGGTCGAGCGCCCCCGGAACGTCGGCGCGGGTGGGCTGTTGCGGAGGGGCCGCGTGCGCGTTCTCCCGAACACGCCGGTCACGGCGCTGCTTTGCACGTTTGCGGTCACGAGCCACGGCAGCGCTCCCGCGCTAACGGGTCTCCCGATGACTGGTGTGCTTGCGACACCAGCGGCAGTACTTGCGCAGCGTGATGCGATCGGGGTTGTTGCGCTTGCTCTTATTCGTCTGGTAGTTGCGATGCTTGCACTCCTCGCAGGCGAGGGTGATAGCGATTCGCACGTCTCCGCGGGCCATGATCAGAAATCCCTGCGTAGTGTTGGCGGCGAGCTTGGACGAAGAAAAACCCCGCCCAAGCGCGAGGTACAGCCAGTCTAGCGTGCGTGACGAGGACGCGGAGCGTCGATCGCGAAGGCTCGCTACGGTGGCGCGATGCAAGGGAGCGAACGGACTCCCCGCCCCGGGCGGCGGGGTCCGGCACGGAGCTCCGCGCGGGCTCGCCGGGCGCGCACCCGCCGCCGTCGCGGGGTGCTGCTGGGCGTGGTGCTGGCGGCCGCG
>JAOPZV010000038.1 GCA_025963935.1 Solirubrobacterales bacterium | reverse complement strand
CGACGTGCCGGCGATCGTGCTGGGCGGCCCCGGCGCGGGCGGGCGGGAGGCCTCAGCGGGCGAGCAGGGGCGCATCTTCTCCGGTGAGATCGCCGTCGAGGAAGCGGCCACCGAGATGCTCGACCGGGCGGCCGGAGCGCGAGCGCGATGAAGGCCAACCGGGCCTATCGCCTGATCGTCACGCGCGCCGGCCGAACGCCCGCACTGCTGGCCGGCGCCGAGCGGATCGACCACGTCGAGGTCGTCGAGGTCGACAGCGGCGAGGTGGTCCTCTTCTGGGATCGCCCCGCGCTCGCCGCGTCGAAGCTCGCCAGAGCCGTGCGCGCCGACCTCGCCCAGCTCGAGGCGGCGGAGTTCCTCGCACGCTGGAGTACCGTGGAGCACTGATGCCCGAGCTGCCCGAACCAGACGTCGCCCGCGAGTGGCTGGCCACGATGACCCTCATCCGCCGCTTCGAGGAGCGTGCCGGGGAGATGTACGCGCGGGCCAAGGTCGGTGGCTTCCTGCACCTGTCGATCGGCGAGGAGGCGACGATCGTCGGCAGCGCCCGCGCGCTGCGCGACAGTGACTACCTGATCTCGACCTACCGCTCGCACGGCCATGCGCTCGTGCGCGGCACGCCACCGGAGAACGTGATGGCCGAGCTGTTCGGCCGCGTCGACGGATGCTCGCGCGGCCGTGGCGGCTCGATGCACATGTTCGACATGCAGCGACGTTTCATGGGCGGCTACGGGATCGTCGGTGGCAACCTGCCGATCGCCGCCGGCATCGCGCTCGCCGGCGACTACCTCGGCTCGGAGGACGTCACGCTGTGCACGTTCGGCGACGGCGCGTCCAACCAGGGCACCTTCGGCGAGACGCTGAACCTCGCAGCGCTGTGGAGGCTGCCGGTCGTGTTCATGGTCACGAACAACCAGTTCGGCATGGGCACCTCGCTGCGGCGCCACTCGGCGGTCACAGACCTGCAGCGCAAGGGCGAGAGCCTCGGCGTGCCCGGCATGCGCTGCGACGGCATGGACGTGCTCGAGACGAACGCCGTGGTCAGCGAGGCGGTGCGGCGCGTGCGCGAGGAGCGCCGCCCGGTGCTCGTCGAGGCGGTCACCTACCGCTTCCGCGGGCACTCGATGGCCGACCCCGAGGAGTACCGCAGCAAGGAGGAGGTCGCCAGCTGGCGCGAGCGCGACCCGGTCCCCGGGTTCGCCGAGCTGCTGATCGCAGAGGGAGTGATCGACGAGGCCGAGCGCCAGCGGATCGACGAGGAGGCGATCGCGCGGGTCGATGCGGCCGTCGCCTTCGCAGACGCCTCACCGCTGCCGACGCCCGAGTCCCTGTACGACGACGTGTACGTGCTCGACCAGGAGGTGCGCGGCTGGTACTCGCTGGAGACGGCCGACGACCGCGGCGCCGCGGCGGGCGGTGACGAGGGGCCGGCAGGCGCCGAGCGCGGTGATCAGCGGGCGGCGGCCAACGACGAGATCCCGCAGCAGCTCACCGAGGCGCTGGCCGCCGGTGAGGACGGCCGGGAACGATCCGAGGAGCCCGCCTGATGGCTCAGATGCGCTATCGCGAGGCACTGAACGCAGCGCTGCGCGAGGAGCTCCAGCGGGACGAGCGGGTCGTGCTGATGGGCGAGGACATAGGCGTCTTCGGCGGCGCCTTCAAGGTCACCGAGGGCCTGCTGGAGGAGTTCGGAGAGCGGCGCGTGCGCGACACGCCGATCTCCGAGAACACGATCGTCGGCGTCGGTGTCGGCGCGGCGATGACCGGCCTGCGCCCGGTGGTCGAGCTGATGACCATCAACTTCGCGCTGCTCGCCTTCGACCAGATCGTCAACCACGCCGCGCACATCCACTACATGTTCGGCGGCCAGGCGAGGGTGCCGCTGGTGGTCCGCATGCCCCAGGGCGCCGGACACCAGCTCGGGCCGACGCACTCGCATTGCCTGGAGGCGCTGTTCCTCCACGTCCCCGGCCTGCTCGTCGCCGTGCCGTCCACGCCCGCCGACGCCAAGGGGCTGCTGAAGACCGCGATCCGCAACGAGAACCCGGTCGTCTTCATCGAGCACGAGTCGCTCTACGGGCTGCGCGGAGAGGTGCCCGAGGGCGAAGAGCTCGTCCCCTTCGGCCGCGCGCGCGTCGCGCGCGAGGGCTCCGACGTGACGATCGTCGGCATCTCGCGCATGGCGCTGACGGCCGAGCGCGCTGCCGAGCGGCTCGCGTCCGAGCACGGCGTTCAGGCCGAGGTGATCGACCCGCGTACGCTGCGCCCGCTCGACCTCGACACGATTCTCGCCTCGGTGCGCAAGACCAACCGGTGCGTGATCGTCGAGGAGGGCTGGCCGCACGGTGGCGTCGGCGCGAACCTGGCGGCGTTGATCGCCGAGCAGGCGTTCGACGACCTCGACGCGCCCGTGCAGCGCGTCACGGGAGCGGATGTGCCGATGCCCTACTCAAAGCCGCTCGAGGACATCGCCTACCCGCATGAGCCGCAGGTCGTCCATGCCGCTCTGCTCGCCCTCGGGCGCGAGCCGGCGATCGCCGGCAGCGCCGCGGCCGAAGCCGCAGGCGTTCACGGCTCAGGCGCCTGATGGCCGAGATAGTCATGCCTCGCCTGTCGGACACGATGGAGGAGGGGACGATCCTGCGCTGGCTGAAGCGCGACGGCGAGGAGGTCGCGCGCGGGGAGGAGCTCGTCGAGATCGAGACCGACAAGGCGACCATGACCTACGAGTCCGACCAGGCCGGCGTGCTGGAGACGCTCGCCGCCGAGGGCGACACGCTCGCGGTGGGCGCAGTGATCGCGCGCGTCGGCGCAGAGGCACCGGCCGGCGACGGGGGCGGCGCGCCCGCTAGCCAGGCGCAGTCGAGCGCCGCTGCGACCGCGGGCTCGCCATCGGCCTCCGCTGCCCCGCCTGCTCCCGCGAGCACCGAGCGCTCCGCGCCCTCGAGCGCCACCGCGGCCTCGGTTGACACACCCCCGGCGGCCGGCTCGCCGGGCGCCGTGGAGAGCGACGGTCACGGCGGCCGGGTGAAGGCCTCGCCGCTCGCCAGGCGCATCGCGCGTGACCGCGGCGTCGACCTGCAGGCGATCTCGGGCAGCGGCCCCGGCGGGCGGATCGTCAAGGCGGACCTCGAAGGCGTCTCGGGCGCCGGAGCGCCCAGCGCCCCGGCAGCCGCCCCGGCGGCGGCGCCCGCCGGCGGAGGCCCGTCGCTCGAGGAGGTCATGACGGCCAAGGGCGAGACGACCGAGCTCGAGCTGACGCGCACGCAGCAGACGATCGCGCGGCGCATGGCGGAGTCCAAGGCGACGATCCCGGACTTCGCCCTGCAGATCGACGTGGACATGGAGAAGTGCGTCGCGCTGCGCGCCGAGCTCAAGCGGCTCTCTCAGCGGAGCACGAGCTCCGAGGCCGACTCCGCGACCCAGGCCGAGGCGCCCACCTACAACGACATGGTGGTCAAGGCCACGGCCCTCGCGCTGCGTGAGCATCCGCGCGCCAACGGCAGCTACCGTGACGGCCGGTTGCAGCTGCACTCGCGGATCAACGTCGGCGTGGCCGTCGCCGCCGAAGAGGCGCTCGTGGTCCCGACCGTGTTCGACGCCGACTCCAAGGCGCTCGGGGAGATAGCGCGCGAGACGCGATCGCTCGCCGGGCGCGTGCGCAGCGCGACGATCACCCCGCCCGAGCTCGGAGGCGGGACGTTCACCGTGTCCAACCTCGGGATGTACGGGATCGGCAGCTTCACCGCGATCATCAACCCGCCCCAGGCGGCGATCCTGTCGGTCGGCGCGCTCGAGCAGCGGGCCGTCGTGCGGGACGGCGAGCTAGTCGCGGGCCACACGATGACGCTCACGCTCGTCTGCGACCACCGCATCCTCTACGGCGCCGAAGCCGCACAGTTCCTCGCCCGCGTGCGCGAGCTTCTCGAGTCGCCCACCGCGCTCACCCTGTAGACGTTCACCGCGCGCGGCTGTCCCGGCGCTAGGCTGAAGCGAGATGAGCATGGGCGAACGCACGCGGATCGGCGATGAGCTCTGGGTGTGCAGCCTTGGCACCGTCCCGTATCTCGACGCGCTCGCGATACAGCAGGACATCCGCGCGCGACGGCTCGCGCAGGAACTGCCGGACGTGCTGCTGCTGCTCGAGCACCCGCCGGTCTACACCCGCGGGCGACGCTCCGGCGCCGGCGACCTGCCCTTCGGCGAGGACTTCTACCGCGCCAGGGGCATCGAGGTGATCGACACCGACCGCGGCGGCCAGCTCACCTACCACGGCCCCGGCCAGCTGGTCGGCTACCCGATCATGGGCGTCGTCGACGTGCACCGCTTCCTGCGGACGATGGAAGACGCGATCGTCGCCGCGCTCGCAGAGGAAGGCGTGCACGCGCGCTCGCGCCACGCAGAGGGCATCGACTACACCGGCGTGTGGGTGCAGGAGCGCAAGATCGCCTCGATCGGCGTGCACGTCTCGCGCGGGATCGCCACGCACGGCTTCGCCGTCAACGTCCAGAACGACCTCGAGCCGTTCCAGTGGGTGGTCGCCTGCGGCCTGCCCGAGGTGACCATGACATCGCTCGAGCGCGAGCTCGGCCCGTCGGGGTCCACGGGCATGGCCTGCATCCGCAGGCGCGTGGCATTCCAGTTCTGTGAGGCGCACGGCCGGCGTCAGCGCCTGGTCTCTCCGCGCCGCCTCGGGATCGACACGACGAACGCCGCAGGGCTCGCGGAGCGAGCCCATCTGTCAACGTCCCCACCCGCAGCGGCAGAGGCGGTGCCTGCGTGAGCGCAACCAGATCCCGCTCCAACCCCGGGGGCATGGACGTGCTGAGCGTGCTCGGTCCGGACGTGCGCCCGCTGCGCGAGCGAAAGCCGCCCTGGTTCAAGGTCCCCCCTCCCGGCGGAGCCCGCTACCGCGAGCTCACCGAGCTGATCCGCTCGGAGAACCTGCACACCGTCTGCCAGGAGGCGGCCTGCCCGAGGTGACCATGACATCGCTCGAGCGCGA
>JAOPZV010000032.1 GCA_025963935.1 Solirubrobacterales bacterium | reverse complement strand
CAGATTCGCTAGGCGCAGCGGATCGGGAGACTCGCCACGACGCGGGACTCAGCCGGGCACGCCGTGCAACGTGGGCTAGTGGTGCAGGCCGCGCGATCGGAAGACGATGGTCTGCGAGACGGGCGGTGAGCCGGCCTGCGTCATCGTGAGCTTTACCGCGAGAACGTGACGGCGTGAGAGCAGGCTTCGCCCGCGCGCATTGAGCGCGATCCGGGCCGTAACGCCGTCTCCCTGGGGGATGGTGAGCGTCTTGCGGCCGACGCCCACCGTGACCGTCGCGAGCCTCGGGCGTCGCGTCGCGCGCTGTGCGGCCGCGGCGCCGACCGCGACTATCCTGCGGCCGAGCAGACGCTCGGTCACGAGCAGTTGCAGGGTCGCGCTGCAGTAGGTGTAGAAACCCACGCAGCGCACGCCGACGGCAGCCCTCGTGCCGCTTGCGGTCGCGCTCGTGATTCCGGTCAGCGCGCCGCCCAGGCGATCGATCACGACGGGCGTGGGCTGCGCTTGCGACGTCGGGTCGAAGGTCACCTCACGCCCTTGGACGTCGACCGTCGTGCACTGACGTGTCGACGGGCACGACAGGCCCCTGACGAAGCTCGTACCGATCGAGATGGCAACCGGGGTGGGGGCTATCAGCGGATCGAAAGTTGTCGCGGTCGCAAAAGCTCCAAGCGCGGGCGTGTCCTGAAGGACTGTGCACTGACTCACGGTCGGGCAGGCGATCGGGCCCCCGGCGACGGCGCCCGTGGCGATCACGCTCGGCGCCGCACCGGGCGCGACCGGGTCGAAGGTCACCTCGCGAGTGCCTACAGCGGTGCACTGGCGGGTTGAGGAGCACGCCAGCGATCCCAGGGCGCCGCCCGTCGTTGCAGCACTGGAGGGGACCTTCCTGTCGAGAGTCCACGCTGGCGGGGACCCCGGCGCAGCGGGGTCGAATGTGATCTCCCGGCCGTTTTCGTCCAGGACCGTGCACTGGCCTGGGGCCGGACAGACGATCCTGCCGCTGGCGTAGCCGATCGATGGGCCGATGTCGACTGTGGCGGGCTTGCCGGGTGCGTTTGGGTCGAACGTGACCTCGCCGACGCCGTTCAGGGCGGTGCACTGGCTTCGCAGGGGGCAGCTCAGGGCTCCGGTGAAAAGTCCCGGCGCGATCTGCGTCGCGGTCAGCGTGCCCGGGTTGCGGGGATTGAAGGTGACCTCCGTGCCGCCCCATCCCACGGCTATGCAGCGCGTGACCGACGGGCACGCTATGCCGGTGAGGAACGGAGGTGCTATGCGGGGTGACGGGGCTATCGCCACGGGGACCGGGACACCCGGAGCCCTCGGATCGAACGTGATTGCAGCGGCTTCGCCGATGGCCGTGCACTGATGGATCGAAGGGCAGGCCACACCGAACAGCTGGCCGGTGTTCACGCCGCCTGTCGCGCGTGCAAGGCCCGAAAGTCCGATCAGCGACACGAGGCACGCAACGGCCCCGACCGCCAGCCACCGCGCCGCGCGACACCCCCGGTGATCCTCTCCCCGCCCACACACGATCTTTAGAAACCGTCCCGCGATCCGGAGTTGCGCGTGTGCCGAGCTGCGTCGCATGTCCTGCCCTCGCCGGTGCTCATCACGGACAACCGGGTTGCCGTCAGACCCCGCGCGTGTAGTGTCCGGCCCTGTGGTGAGGGGAACGGCTGAGAATCAGCAGCAGGTGATCGCGCGGGCGGTCGCCGGAGTCCAGGTCCGTTAGTGGTCACGACGGGCGGCATGCGAGTGGGGCGGACGCTCGTCGCAGCGCTCGCGGTGGCTCTCGCGCTCACGACGGGTCTCGCGCTCGCGCCCGCTCGAGCGCTCGCCGCTCCTGCGGACGTCACGGCGACGCATGCCTACATTCAGGCCAACGCGGCGCTGGCCAGGACAAGCGTCGCGCGAATCAGCACCGGGCAGGCGAAGATCGAACGTCTGATTGGCGACTACGCACGCAAATGCCCGGCCGCGGGCGCCGGTTCGCCTCAGGACGAAAACACCGGGTTCTTCACCTACGAGGTGGGCATCGCCCTGTGGTCGGTGGCCTACGGCACGAACGCAGGTCCTATCCGGACGTTCTCGAACACGGTCAAGCGCCTGCGCTGGAGTAACGGTGCGATCACGCGCGCCGCCCAGCGCTACGCGAGCAGCCTGCAGGCACTCGCAAACTTGGCTCTCCCGCCACTCTGTGAGGACGTGCGCTCGTGGAGGGCCAGCGGCTACCGCGTCGTACCGCCCGCGACCGTCAGCCTTGTTCGCCGCGTCGAAGCCATCGAGCTGCTCCCGCTGCCGCAGCGCGTGCTGGCGCCATATGAGCGGGGATCTGACACGAGCACCTTCGCACAGACCCTGAGGCTGGAAAAACGACTCGAAGAACGCGAATCCAACCCCGGCGAACACGACTTGCTCAAGGTGCTCGACACGCTCACGCTACAGGAGTAGTCGCCCTCCGCCGAGATCGGCTGACCAGCGCGCAGGAGGCCCGCCGGCTGCGCCCCGCCGCTGCGGCAACGAGGTGCGGGCTCAGCCTCGAGCGCGATCGGTGGGACGCTGCGATGATCGATCCTCGGCCGCAGGATCATGCTCGGCGGTTGGCTCGACCTGCTCGCCGGGCAGCGAGCGCGACTTCGGATTCCTCGTGATTCTCTGCGTAGGGGGGTCCTCGCCGGGCTCGTCCTCATCATCGAGCTCGGTGGCGACGGGGCCCGCGATCATTCCCCTGGCGAACTCCTCCAGCTGCAGGGCGGTGCGGCGCAGCTCATCGAGCAGCTGTTGGCGCCTGTCCGCGGCGGCGTCGATCTCTACGCGCAGGGCCCGCAGATGCTCCTCGGCCTCCTCCTGCTTTTGACGCAGGTCGTCCTCCGCCCGCTTGCGGCGCTCGGACGCCTCGGTCGTCGCACGCGCGAGGATCTCGTCGGCCTCCTCCTTGGACTGCCCGCGCAGCTGGTGCGCCTGCATCTGCGCGTTCTCGATCGTCTCCTCGGCTTCGACCTTGGCGCGGCGGGTGACATGGTCCACTTCGGCAAGCGCCGTCGCGGTCAGCTCCTCGGCGACTTCTCTCGCTCGCTGAAGGACGCCGCTGGTGTGCTCGCCCACTCGGTCCAGGGCATGCTTCACCGCCGCCTGGGGCGAGCGGCTGACCTGGAGCTCCGCGATGATGCGATTGACGTGCTCGACGTAATCGTCCACCTCGCGCCTGTCGTAGCCGCGGACCGCGGTCGCGAAGGACACGTCGCGAATCTCGGGCGGAACCTCGCCTAGAAGCGCCGCGAACGGCACACTCTCTGCGGCGCGCGCAGAGGGCGACGACTCGCCCTCGGGCTGATCGCCCTCGTCGGTCTCCCGCGGTTCCTGGCCCCCGCCCACGCACTAACTATGACCGGCGAACGCCAATCTCAAACCCGGTTGAGCGAGATCTTGCAATTTGCGGGTATTTCCGGACGTGCGTGTTAGCTCGCCCGCCGACGGGAAACATACACATAAGGCGGCAATGCTCGGCAAGTCTCATTCCTCCCACCCTCGCTTGGCGAGCGTGTTGCGGCGCGTCGCGTTGGCGGTCGCGCTCGGAGCCGTCGCGTCGATGGCCTTGGCGGGCGGCGCAGC
>JAOPZV010000014.1 GCA_025963935.1 Solirubrobacterales bacterium | reverse complement strand
CAGCCTGGCGAGGCTGCCCTCGACAGAGCGAACCATGCTCTTGCGGTGGTCGCCACCGGAGTTCGGATCCTTGGGTCGGGTGCTGGCCGAGTACTTGGTGGCGATCGTCAGGCCATCGCGCTTGTCTGCCGCGAGCTCGCCGACGAGCTGCTCGGCGGTACCGTCTGTGTAGTTGTTCGAGGTGTCGATGAAGTTGCCGCCGCGATCGACGTAGGCGTCGAAGATCCGGTGCGCCTCCTCGCGCTCCGCGCCCCAACCCCAGTCGGTGCCGAACGTCATCGTGCCGAGCGCCAGCGGCGAGACGCGCAGGCCGGAGCGGCCGAGGAGGCGGTAGGTGTCGAGGGAATTCGCTTGATGGCTCATGTCGGCTCCTTGTGATCGGGTGGACACCTCCATGGTGAGCGCCGGCCGCCCGCCCAGCCAGAGGGACGTTGCTCCCCGGTTAGCCGAACCTGGGACCGGGAGGGCCACCCAAGCATGTGCGCGACGCGGCACAATGTGAGACCCGTGGAGCCACGCGAAGAGCTGAGCGATTTCCTACGCAGTCGTCGCGGGCGCCTGACGCCGGATGAGCTCGGACTGCGGTCCTACGGCCCTCGCCGGGTGCCCGGGCTCAGGCGCGAGGAGCTGGCGCAGCTCGCCGGGGTGAGCGTCGACTACTACACGCGACTGGAGCAGGGTCGCGGGGTGCATCCCTCGCGCTCGGTGCTAGACGCGATCGCTCGAGCGTTGCAGCTGGACCAAGCCGAAACGTCGCACCTGCGGCGGCTCGCGGCGCCGCAGTCCGCACCGAGGAGGAAGCCTCCACCAGAGCGGGTGCGCCCCGCGGTCCGGCTCCTGCTCGAGAGGCTCGATCGAGTGGCAGCGCTCGTGCTCGGGCGCCGGATGGACGTGTTGGCGTGGAACTCTCTGGCGGCGGTGCTGATCTGCGACTTCGGCGCACTACCGCGGCGTCAGCGCAACATGGTCCGGCTGACGTTCCTGGACGAGTCATTTCGCGGCCTCTACCCGGAATGGGATCGGGTTGCGACCAGCGGCGCCGGGCTGTTGAGATCGGCGGCGGGCCGGTGGCCTGACGATCCCGAGCTGGAGGCGTTGGTCGGCGAGCTGTCGGTCAAGAGCAACGAGTTCGTCCGCGCCTGGGCTCGTCACGAGGTGTGCGAGCAGATGTCTAGCACGAAGAGGTTCCACCATCCTCTGGTGGGCGGGCTCACGCTCCTGTACGAGACCCTCGTGCTGCCCGACGAGCCCGAACAGCAGCTCGTCACCTACACCGCGCAAGCGGACGCCGAGTCACAGACGGCGCTCGACCTGCTTGCGAGCATCGCCGCTCAACATGGGGGCGCTCCGGCTCACGAGCCGGACGATGAGCGGGCCGCCGCGAAAGCGGCCATCTGAGGCTTCACGTCAGGCGCTTGCCTTGACGCTCGACCAGTCTGTCGGCTGTTGATCGCGCGTCACAGGGGAGGAGGATCTGACTCCTCGCTCGGGCTCAGCGTGCACGATCAGCACGGGCACGGGACTGTGGTGCAGCACGTAGTGGCTAACGCTGCCGAGCAGCACTGCGCGAAGCGCGCCGCGCCCACGGGAGCCCATCACAACGAGATCGTGGTGTCCCGTGGTGATCTGCTCGATCAGCGCGGGCCGCACCGGCTCGCTGCTCAGCACGGTACTGACCGACACCCGATCGGGGACCCGCTCGGCAGCCGTACGCAGGATCCTCTGGGTCTCCGTCTTGGCGTCGCGCGCGAGTGTCGCCGCGACTCCACCGCCTGCCCCGATGTAGACGGCGGCGGGAGGCGGAACGACGGCTCCGAAGATGGTCAGACGCGCGTTCTCTGACTCGGCCAGGTCGATCGCTTGTGTAAGCGCCTGATCGGCGTCCGCTGAGCCGTCGATGGCGGCAAGGATGTTCTGGAACATGATCCGCTCGTTTCTGAGGTGGAGCTTGAATAGCTGCCTGGACATTTATAGCAGATAACTATATAGTCTGCAATATGCCTACGACGAGTGTCACCCCGGAGGTCGAGCGCGGCAGGCGAGTCGACTACATCGCCGAGCACCTTCCCTCGCGCGCCGGCGTCCTCGTGCGACTGCTCGTCAAGCAGGTGCGCACCGGTGAGATCTCCCGCACCGAAATGGAGGTCTTGAGCATCCTCAGGGAAGGGCCTCGAAGGATCACAGAGCTCACTGACCTAGAGGGGATTGCGCAGCCCACGATGACGCTGCTCGTCAAGCGCCTGGAAGAGAAGGGCTGGGTTCAGCGTGGAGGACTACCCGACGACGGGCGTGTGGTCATGATCAGCCTCACCGAGGCGGGAGGCGCGGCGCAACAGAGGTTCCGTGCGGAGTTTCTCGCAGCCATGCGAACTGACCTGCAGGAGCTGTCTGACCAACAGCTCACGGCCCTCTCAGGAGCAACGGAGACGCTCAGCTCGTTCGTGGACGACCTGCAGCAGCGAGCCGGAAGGTGATGTGTCGCATCGCACCGAGCGTCTGAATAGCGACCGCGCTCATGCTCGCATCGGACGTCAGTCCGGCAGGCCGGCAAGCAAGGCGAGCAGGCGCTCCTGGAACGGCTCGGGGCGCTCGCGATGCGGCCAGTGGCCGGCGCCGTCGGTGATCAGCACCTCGCAGGGGGCGTCGAAGAACTCGCCGGAGCGGGAGAAGAGCTCCGCGGGGACGATGTCAGTCGTGCCCCCGACCACGAGCCCGGGCACCGAGATGCGCCCGAGGTCATCACCCGCCGAGACGTCGCGGTAGTAGCTGATCGCGCCCTTCAGCACTCGCGGGTCGGCGAACGCCCGCTTGACATCCGCCAGCGTGGCATCGCGGGCCGAGCCGGACCAGGTCGGCGCCCAGCGGCGCATCAGCACGTCGAGGTATGCGAAGTCGCTGCGCCGCGCGAGCCATGGACCGCTCGGGAGGCGCAGCGTTATGAAATGCCGCCCGCCCCAGAGCAGCCCGAGCGACCGCTCGAGCAGCCGCAGGTGCGGTATCGCGATCGGGCAAATAGCACGCACTCGCTCGGGCGCCATCGCGGCCGCCCGGTAGACGACCGAGGCGCCCCAGTCGTGGCCGACGAGCACGGCGCGCTCGAGCTCCAAGGCATCGAGCAGCCGCATCGCATCCTGGCCGATCTCCGTGCCGCCGTAGGAGCGACCGGCGACGATCGTCTCTGGGTGATAGCCGCGCAGGTAGGGGACGATCGTGCGAAAGCCTGCCGCGTTGAGCGCTAGGCGCGTGTCGTCCCAGCCCATCGGCGTGTCGGGAAAGCCGTGGATGAGAACCACCGGCGGTCCCTCACCGGAGTCGCAGAACCGGAAGGTCTGGCCGTGTGCGCTGGCGGTCTTGAAATCCATCGGCTAGCCCCCTTCCGTGCACCCGGCGGGCGCGCGCCGGACTATAGACACGCTGTCGCG
>JAOPZV010000031.1 GCA_025963935.1 Solirubrobacterales bacterium | reverse complement strand
TCCGACGGTGCCCTGACCGGCGATCTCGTCGATGTCGTCGATCGGATGCACGAACGCGCGGCCCATCTCTCCGGCCCGCTCGGCGGCCAGCTCGAGCGCCTCCTCCACGGACGCCCCGGCGAGCTGCACGCGCGCGCCCAGACGCTCCACCGCGGCTACCTTCGACACGGGTGCGTCGCTCGGCATGAACACCTCGCAGCCGACGCCCACCACGCTTGCCGCGTGGGCGACCGCGCGCCCATGGTTGCCGGCGCTCGCCGTCACGAGTCCGGCCGCCGCGTGCTCGCCGAGACTCGCGAGCTTGTTGAGCGCCCCGCGCAGCTTGAAGGAGCCGGTCCGCTGCAGGCACTCGGCCTTCAGCACGACGGGCCCACCGGCGAGCTCGGCCAGGTCGTCCGAGGCGATGGTCGGGGTCCTGACCGCGACGTCCATGATCGCCCTGCGTGCAGCGGCCGGGTCGATGTCTGCGATCAGCTCGGCGGCCGACGGACTCGGTGGAGGGTCGTTCACCGCCACCTGCGGCTCGCCGTGCGCTGCTCTCGGGGCATCGTCCGGTGAAGGTATAGGCTGCGCGCCTTATCGCGCAACGGCAGGGGGTGGCGGTGGCCGAGCTGGACGACATCCTGCAGCGCCTCGCGCCGACGCTGGGGCGGCCCGCTGGCGTGCCGGAGCCGCTCGATGGAGGCATCACCAACCGCAACTTCCGCGCAACGCTCGGAGGCAGCGAGTACGTCATACGTCTGCCGGGCAAGGACACCGAGCTGCTGGGGATCGTCCGCGAGGCCGAGCGCAGGGCCAACGACGCCGCCGCGGGGCTGGGAATAGCGCCGGCCGTCGCTGCGGCGCTCGAGGAGTGCCTGGTCACCCGCTTCGTCACCTGTCGCCCGCTTGCCCAGGGCGAGATCGCCGCCGCGGCCGAGGAGATCGCGCTCGCCCTGCGCAGCTTCCACGAGTCGCCGACGCACCTACCGGCCAGCTTCTCGGTCCCGCGCCTGCTGGCCGACTACGCGATGATTGTCGAGCGGCGCGGGGGCAGGGCGCCGGACGGATACGCAGAGCTCGTGGCTGTGGCCGCGCGAATCGCGGTGGCGATTGCGGGGGCCGACCTGCGTCCCTGCCACAACGACCTGCTCCCCGGGAACCTCATCCGCGCCCAGGGCGACGGGCGCATGATGATCGTCGACTGGGAGTATGCGGGCATGGGCGATCCCCGCTTCGACCTTGGCAACCTATCCGTCAACAACCACTTCGATCATGCCGACGACGAGCGCCTGCTGAGCGCCTACTACGGCGAGTCGCCAACCGACAACCGCCGCGCTGCGCTCGTGCTGATGCGTGTGATGTCGGATGCGCGAGAGGCGGCCTGGGGCGTCGTGCAGGCGGAGATATCTGAGCTGGACTTCGACTTCGAGGGCTACGCCCGGGAGCACATGGAGCGGCTGCACGCAGCCGCCGAGCAGCCGGACTTCGAGGAGTGCCTTGCCACCGCCGCCGGGTGAGGCGAGCCCCGCCGACCCTGCACCCACCCCGGCCCCCGGTCCCCGTGCCGGGAGGCCGCGGAAGCTCCCCGATCGAGCGCGCGTGGTGATCATCGGCGGCGGCGTGGGCGGCGCGTCGATCGCCCACCATCTCGCGAAGCTGGGCGAGAGGGACGTCGTGCTGCTCGACCGCAACGAGCTGACGAGCGGCTCGACGTTCCACTCCGCCGGACTGGTGGGACAGCTGCGATCGAGCCTCGCGCTGACGCGCCTGATGATGGACTCGGTGGAGCTTTACCGGACGCTCGACTGCGGGTGGGTGGAGTGCGGCGGCATTCGCCTGGCGTGCACCCCCGAGCGTGAGCAGGAGGTCCTGCGACAGGTCGCGTGGGCCAAGACGTTCGGGCTTCCGCTCGAGCTGATCTCGCCGGCGGAGGCGCGCGAGCTGTTCCCCCTGATGTCGACCGATGGAGTGCGCTGCGCCTCTCACCTCTCGAGCGACGGCTACCTCGATCCTTCGCTGCTGACGATGGCCCTTGCCGAGGGCGCGCGCGAGGGAGGCTGTCGCATCTTCACCCACACGCGAGTCACGGGGATCGACGTGGATGAGGGTGGCGCGCACCCTCGCGTGCGCGGCGTGCAGACAGAGCGGGGTGCGATCGAGGCCGAGGTCGTGGTCAACGCCGGCGGCATGTTCGCGGCGGAGCTCGGGCGACTGGCCGGCGTGCGCGTCCCCGTCGTGCCCTTCGCTCACGAGTACCTTGTCACGCAGCCTTTCCGCGAGCGGGCGGTCGGCGAGCGGGCGGATCATCTCCCCACGCTGCGCGACCCCGACCTGCTCATCTACTTCCGCGAGGAGGGAGGCGGCCTCGTGATGGGCGGCTACGAGCGTCAGTCGGCGCCATGGGCGCTCGATTCGCACTTCCGGGACGCGATCCCCGCAGACTTCAACGGCCGCCTGCTCGAGGAGGACTGGCCCCGTTTCGAGGAGATCGCGAAGAACTCTTGCCGGCGCGTGCCGGTCATGGACGAGATCACGGTAACGCGGTTGATCAACGGCCCCGAGGCATTCACGCCGGACAACGAGTTCTGCCTCGGCGAGACCGAGGTGCGAGGTCTGTTCGTCGCCGCAGGCTTCTGTGCCCATGGGCTGGCCGGCGCTGGCGGCATCGGGCGCGTGATGGCCGAGTGGATCGTCAAGGGCGAGCCTTCGACGGACGTCTGGGAGATGGACATCCGCCGCTTCGGCCCACATTTCCGCTCGCCGGGATACACCCTGAAGCGGGCTCGCGAGGTCTATGAGACCTACTACGACATCCGCTACCCGGGCCACGAGCGCCAGGCGGGCCGACCGTTGCGCACCTCCAGCGCATACCCGTGGCACATCACGCACGGTGCCGCCTTCGGCGAGAAGTCGGGCTGGGAGCGCGTCAACTGGTATGAGTCGAACGTTCCGTCGGGGGATCAGTCGCTGCGTCCGCGCGGGTGGGCGGGGATGCACTGGTCTGCGGCGATCGGCGCTGAGCACGCCGCCACGCGCGAGCGGGCGGGGCTGTTCGACGAGTCGTCGTTCTCCAAGCTCGAGATCGCCGGGACAGGCGCGGCCGCGTTCCTGGAGCGGCTGTGCGACAACCACGTCGCGCGCGACGTCGGAGCGATCACCTACACACAGATGCTCAACCGGCGCGGCGGCATCGAGTGCGACTTCACCGTCACACGAGTGGAGGAGGAACTCTTCTCGATCGTGACCGGCACCGCGTTCGGCAATCACGACCTCAGCTGGATCCGCCGCCACCTGCCGGACGACGGCAGCGTGCGCGCCACCGACGTGACCGCTCGCTGGGCCTGCTTCGCCCTTTGGGGTCCGCGCTCGAGGGACATCCTCGCGACGCTGACCGATGATCCCCTGGACTTCGCGTACATGCGCATGCGGGACCTCGCGGTCGGCGACGTGCCCGTGCGGGCTCTGCGCGTCACGTTCGTGGGCGAGCTCGGCTGGGAGCTCTACTGCCCGACGGAGTACGGGGCGGGGCTGTGGCGCGCGCTCTGGGAGGCGGGGCGCGAGCACGGCCTGATGGCGGGCGGCTACCGCGCGATCGACTCGCTGCGCCTCGAGAAGGGCTATCGGGTGTGGGCGGCCGACATGACGCCGGAGGAGACTCCGTATGAGGCCGGGCTCGGTTTCTGTGTGAGGGGCAGCGGTGGGTTCCTCGGCGCGGAGTCGCTCGGGGTGGGCGCCGGCATGGAGCGCGTCGAGCCCGATAGGAGACTGCGCTGCCTGGTCCTCGAGGACCCGCGGTCGGTGGCACTGGGCAACGAGCCGGTGCGGGTCAACGGCGATATTGCAGGCAGGGTCACGAGCGGCGGTTACGGCTACACGGTCGGGCGCTCGATCGCCTACGCCTATCTGCCGGTGGAGCTGGAGATTGGCAGCGGCGTGGAGGTCGACATCTTCGGCGAGTGGGTCGCAGGCGAGCTAGCGAAGGAGCCGCTGTTCGATCCGAAGGGCGAGCGGGTGAGGGGATGAGGGCCGCTTCGAGCGAACAGCGGCCGTCTGCTCAGCGACGCTTGACGGCGGGCAGTCCGATATTTCCCTGCTGGTCGATCGCGCGTATCGCGACGTACGCCCTGGCGCTGCTCGGCAGGGTGTAGGACTGCGTGCTCCCGGCGGCCGCCGGCGCCTGCGGCCCGCTCAGCGGCGTGGCCTTGGCGAAGCTCTGGGCCGTGATGGGGTTCGGCGAGGTGACGATCTCATACGACGCCGCCGCACCACACATCAGGTCGCCACCCGGGGACGTCCAGCTGAGCACCTGGCCGGAGGCCGTCAGCTGCATGGGGACTCCGGGTGCGATCGCGTCGCGGGTGTAGTCGCCGGAGTTGGCGATGTCGTGGTGGAAGTTCGGCCAAGAGCTCGGTGAGCATGCGGGGGCAGGCGTGGTGTAGACCGCGAGCGTGCCCGATCGCGTGAGCGAGACGACGTTCTTCTTCGCCGTTGCGCTGGTGTCGAGCGTGCCGAAGGACCCGAGGATCGGCGTCGCGACGAGCCAGTCGCCGGTCAGCTTCGGCCACTCGCTGCTCGCCGGGCTGCCGCTGGCGTCGTATGCCTGAAGGTCCTGCGAGGCTGTCCCGGCGATCACCTGCTGCGAGGGCGCGGCGCCGGTGATGTCTCCGATTACCTGCCCGGTGATGAACGACAGGTCGTTGTTGACGGCCGGGAACCCGGGCGAGAATTGCCCGGTGTTCGCGTTCCACGCGCCCGTGAAGTCCTGTCCGCCCTTCTGGTAGTTGGGGGCGACGACGTCGAGTGCGCGGACCAGTCCCGCCAGCGGAGCGAGCATGCTCGTGGTCGTGCCGTCCAGTGTTCCGAAGGAGGGCTCCCCCACGGTCGGGAAGGCCGGCGTGTCGGTCTTCCCGTTGCCCGCGCTGAAGTCGGTCTGCAGGGCGTTGTAGGAGCCTTCCGTCGAGCCGTAGCATGAGCTTCCGTCGGCGTTGAGAACGTAGCCCGGGCCGGCATCGGGTGTGACGCCGATCTTCACGCCTTCTCCGCCTTCGGGGCATGTGATCGGCGCGGCGATCGGCGAGCCGTTGATTCCCTCGCCCACATCCGGTAGCAGCCCCGCGTCGATGATCCCGATCTTCACCGGCCAGCCTGGCCGGAACGCCGAGGAGGTGCACTGTGCGCTCGCGCAGGTGAAGCCACCCGTCGCACTCGAGGCTGGTTCTGAGGAGTAGCCGCCCGCCTTGATCGCATAGACGCGACCGTTGGCGAACTTCAGGATCCCGGTCGTGCCGAGCACCCCCAGCGACGCGGTGGTCGTCTTGGCGGAGTTGATGCCACCCTCGTTCCCGGTGTTGACCAGGTACTCCTCGTTGGTCCCGACGACGATGCTCGGCGGCTTGCCGGGGCCGTCGAGATACGCCACGGCTGGCGTGTCGACGATCTTGCCCTGATCTTCATCTTTTCCAGGATCGGATTTTGCATTCCCGTTGAAGGCCATCTGGTGGCTCGTCGGATCGACCGAGGCGACCTTGTTCGGGTCCTCGACCAGCACCGGGAACCCGCCGACCGGTGTCCCGTCGGCATGCCACGCGTAGACGTGGCGGTCCTCGCCGGCGGCGATTATGTCGAGTCCGCGGCCAGCGGCGGGGTCGAGCTTTGCGAGCACGGGTGAGGTCAGGAAGCCTCCCTCGGTCCGCTGGCGCACCCCCGCGCGCTGGGCGGCCCAGGACGGGTCGCCGGCGAGCGGTGCGCCGGAGTAGTTCGGGTTCGAGCTTCGGTGGAAGACCAGATGGCCGGCCGAGTCCCAGCCGTAGACATTGCCCTGCAGGTCGCTGGCGACGACCTCTTTGCGCCCGTCGCCGAACAGGTCCCCGGCGGCCGGTGCCTCGAGCACGGGGTCGTAGTGGGCGCTCGTCAGCTCGCCACTCGCGAACGCCCGCTCGCCGGAATGCAGCGGCAGGGGATCGGTGTGCACCGGCCAGCCGGGCAGATCCTTGACGCCCCCGGTCGAGGCGTTGTATTGGTAGGCGTGGATCCAGCCGTCGGAGTTGGCGACGATCAGCTGGTTGCTGTTCTTGCCGGCAAGGTCGGCGAGCACGGGGCTCGCGTCCCCGTCGCCGCGCATCTCGATGGGGAACCCGGCGAGCATGCTCTGGTCGCGGTGCAGGAACATCTGTCGGCGGTCCTCACCGGTCATCGGCGGCCCCGGAGCGCCTGCGACGCTCTTCACGACGACGCGCACGGTGAACGCGTAGGGCAGTGTGTTGGGCCGGCCGTTCGACGTCTGTGCGAGCCCCGGGCCGCCGTTCTCGTTCCCGGTGAACGACGTCGGGTCGCCGTGCGGGAACAGCGACTGCAGCGTGGCCATGCTGATCGATGCGAGCAGCCCTTTGAAGGCCGCCGTGTGTTTGGTCGTCCCGTTGCAGAAGGACGACGGGATCGTCACGAAGTCCCCCGTGGCCGCGGTGCCGGCGTTGTTCGGCGCCGCGCCAGGCGCGACTTCTACTCGGCATGTGTATCCGGTGCGCGCGCTGACGGATCCGCTCAGCGCGACGGAGGCCTGCGCGGGATCGACCTGCTGGAACCATTCGGGCGAGGTGATGTCCGCCTGGGGCGGGATCTGGCCCTGCGCTGCGGCTTCGACGGCCTTGTAGGCGTCGAGACGCCCGTAGCCGAAGAACTCGTCAAAGCCCTTGCGCGACGGGTAGCGGAAGGAGTCCGGGAGCGGCCCGATCACCCCGGCGCCCTGGTCGACGGCGAACGTTGTGTTGGCGTTCGGATCGGTACAGCCCGGCGCCATCCCCACGCTGCACGCCGTCTCTGGTCGCTGGGCAGTGTTGATGTCGTCGGCCTGGCCGCCTTCGCCGGCGTCCGCGGCGGCCGTACCGTTGCTGGGCGCGTTCGCGCCAAGGGTCGAGGAGCCGTTGACGCTCGTGCCGGCGATGTTGCCTGAGGCCATCAGGCCGCGGACCTCGTTGGCCGTGATGGGACAGGCAGCGCCGTCGACCCGCGTGCAGCCTTTCGCCGGTGAGAGCTTCGCGCCCGGAGCGCCTGAGCAGGCCCCGTAGAGCGGGGCGCCGCATGCGTTCAGCGCCGCGCTGTAGACGAGCCCCGCGACGCCCGCGCTCTTGCCGGTCGCCTCGGAGGAGCACGAGGTCGCCGGGACGGAGAGATCGATGCGCGTGCCGAAGTTCGTGCAGCCGTCGAGCTGCAGATAGGACGGTGGCTTGTTGGTAACGGGCACCCCGCCGAGGCTCGCGGGGCCCTGCACCGCGTTGACCACGATCGTGTGGGGCAGGGCTCCGGGCTGGTTGTGGTGTTCGGCTGCCTCGTCGGCGGCCGAGGCGATCACGGCGACGCCATGGCCATACGCGTAGTCGATCGCCTGGCGGGCGAAAAGCGGATCGTTGTAGGTGCCCAGTGCCTCCTGAATGACGCTCACGCCGCGGTCCGTAGCGTAGATAGTCGCCTCTGCAAAGCGGTTGGCGTCGGCGATGAACGACTCTCCCACGCGCAATGGGAGCACCGTGCAGTTCGGGCACGCCCCGACCTCACCCGCGTCCACATTGGCCTCCGCGGTGGAATCCTCGTCCTCTCCCGTCCCATGCCCGTACTGGACGTCGTCGAACGGGTCGTTCGTGTTGTCGACGAAGTTCCAGCCGGCGATGTCGTTGGCGTACCCGTTGTGGTCGTGGTCGGCGCCGTCGGAGAATGCGATGATCAGGTCCTCCGGCGTGAGCATCCCGGGAGGGCCGTTTCGACAGGCGGTCGTCGTCGGCGGGTTCGCGCACCGAGGGTAGGTTTCGACGACGTGGGCGACACGCGAGTCGCAGGCGTAGGCGAGCGTGTCGAACACCCCTTGGCTGCTGATGTCGTAGGGGATCGGGCCGCTTCCGCCGGGCGTACCGCCCGGCATGCCGCCGCTGGCGTTGTAGTCACCGCCCGTTCCGGCGTGCGCGGATGAGCAGTCGACGCCGGTGGATGGATCAAAGGCTTTTGTGAGGTCGGCGCGCGGCGCGGGGAGCTCTCCGGCATTGATCAGCACCTTCTTGCGCAGCTGGAGCATGTCGCCAGGCTCGTTCCACTTGATGCCGGAGTCGAGCTCGCCGATCGCGACGTCGGGTCGCCCGAGCGTCACACCGAAGGCGGTCTTGACGGGGGTCCCCGCGGCGATGCAGGAGCCAGTACCGGCAGGGAGAGTGGCGTTCGCATCGACGAGGCTCATGCCGGTGACGCCGCAGAGCTCGTCCTGCTGGGAGTTGTTCTGTGCGACCGCCTGGGTTTCGCTCGGATTGGACGCTGGGTTCGCCGGGGTGGCCGCGAACTTCCAGCCAAGGCCACCTAGGTTGCTCGGCACATGGCCCGGCGCAAGCGCCCAGCTCGCCGGATCGCCGGCGGTACCGTCGCCAACGTAGGGAAACGCCGCGCCGGCGCGCGGGGCCATCGCGAGACAAGCGAGAGTGAGAGCCAGAAACGCCACGGCGCACACGCGCCGGCGTGCGCGCGGTGCTGTCACTCGCCGCCTGCCCACCCGTGCCCCCACCAGTGCGTCCTCTCTCCCTTGTTCCCAACCCGACCCGCTGGCTTGCGGCGATACCCGCTATCGGCTGCCGCTAAACAACGG
>JAOPZV010000030.1 GCA_025963935.1 Solirubrobacterales bacterium | reverse complement strand
GTGCTGCCGAACGGCGCCGTGATCGACACCGCCGCCGAGGACGCCGAGGAGCGCTTCGCCGCAGCGGCGCCGGAGCTCGCCGGCGGGCTCGCCGAGATCCGCGACGAGCTGCGCTCCGACGGCGAGCTCTGCGAGCGGATCGCGCGCAAGTTCGAGATCAAGAACACGACCGGCTACCGGCTCTGCGCGTTCCTCGACGCGGACACTCCGCTGGAGATCTTCCGGCGGCTGGTGGTCGGCTCGGAGGGGACCCTGGCGTTCGTGGCCGAGGCGGTGTTCGAGACCGTCGAGCTCGGCCGGCACACGACCCTCGCGCTGAGCTTCTTCGAGGACATCGACGCGGCGGTCGACGCGGTCCAGCCGCTGGTGGCGGCCGGGGCGAGCGCCACCGAGCTGATGGTCGCGCCGACGCTCATCGCGGCCGCCTGGAACATGCCGGGCACCCCGGAGCGCTGGAAGGAGCTGCCGCCGACGTCGGCCGCCCTGCTCGTGGAGTTCCGCTCAGAAGAGGAGCGCGGCCTGGATGCGCCGCAGGCCGCAGCGCTGGAGATCCTCTCCTCACGCGAGACGATCGACCCGCCGCGCTTCACGCGCGAGCGCGAGGAGATCGAGATGCTGTGGCACGTGCGCGAGGGGATGCAGGGCCTGCTCGCGGCGATGCGGGCCCCCGGTGTCTCGCTGGTCATCGAGGACGTCTGCGTACCCCCGGCACGTGTCGGCGAGGCCGCGAAGGACCTGCAGCGGCTGCTGGGCGAGCACGGCTTCCTGCCCGGCGTCGCCGGCCACGCCTCGGCGGGCAACCTGCACTTCCTGCTGACGCCCGACTTCGGCGAGCAGGCGGACCTCGACCGCTACGAGGCCTTCATGCATCAGCTGGTCGAGCTGATCGTGGACACCTACGACGGCTCGCTGAAGGCCGAGCACGGCACGGGCATCAACATGGCCCCGTATGTAGAGCGCGAGTGGGGCGCAAAGGCGACCGAGCTGATGTGGAGGGTCAAGCGGCTGGCGGACCCCGATGGGATTCTCGGCCCCGGCGTCCTGCTGACGCGGGAGCCGGACGCGCACCTGCGAAACCTGAAGTCGGCTCCCCCGATCGAGGCGCTCGCCACGCAGTGCATCGAGTGCGGGTTCTGCGAGCCCGTGTGCCCGAGCCGCAACGTGACGACCACGCCGCGCCAGCGGATCGTGCTGCGGCGCGAGATGGCTCGTCAGCCCCCCGGCTCGCCGGTTCTGCAGGCACTGCTCGAGGAGTACGAGTACGACGGGATCGAGACGTGCGCAGCCGACGGGAGCTGCAGCCGCGCGTGTCCCGTGGGCATCGACACGGGCAAGCTGATCAAGGGCTTCCGCGAGCTGGAGCACACCGAGCGCTCAGAAGCCGCCGCGCTGGCGCTCGCCAGACGCTGGGCGACGGTCGAGCGCGGCGCCCGCATGGCGCTGCGCACCGGACGGGCCGTCGGCGACGGGCCGATGCGCGCGGCGAGCTCGCTCGCGCGGCGGGCGATCTCGCACGAGCTGCTGCCCGCCTGGACGGATGCGCTGCCGGGGCCGGCCAGCTCGTCGCTGCCGAGCACCGCTCGCGACGGCGCCGCGGCCGTCTATCTGCCGGCCTGCGTGAATCGCATCTTCGGCAACCCGCGTGAGCGTCCCGCCGAGCCCTCGCTGCCCGAGGCGCTCGTCGCGGTTTCCCAGCGTGCGGGCCGGCCGCTGTGGATCCCGGATGACGCAGCCGGCAACTGCTGCGCGACCCCGTGGAGCTCCAAGGGCTACCGCCGCGGTCACGAGCACATGGCCCGCAGAACCGCCGAGGCGATCCTCCGCTGGACGGGCGACGGCGAGCTGCCGCTCGTGGTCGACGCCACGTCGTGCACTCATGGGCTGCTCGGCGAGGTGGCGCCCGAGCTGCAGGACGCCGTGCGCGAGCGCTTCGAGCAGGTACGGATCATCGACTCGATCGAGTGGGTTCACGACTCGCTGCTGCCCGCGCTGCCGATCGCAAGCAGGGCCGCGTCGGTCGCCCTGCACCCCCCCTGCTCGGCGATCCATCTCGGGCTCGAGGACAAGCTCGAGGCGATCGCCCACGCGCTCGCCGAGGATGTCGTGGTGCCCGCCGGCACGACCTGCTGCGGGATGGCCGGGGACCGCGGTCTGCTGCACCCCGAGCTGCCCGCCTCGGCCCTGCGCGCGGTCGGCGAGGAGTTGCGGGGCCAGGCGCTCGACGCCTGCCTGTGCAGCAACCGGACCTGCGAGATCGGCCTGACGCAGGCCACGGGCCGTTCGTATGGCTCGTTCGTGCTGCTGCTCGAGGAGCTCACCCGCGCGAGCTACGGGGACACCCCCCGGAGCTAGGGGCACCCGCCCTCGGGCGGCACCCGCGGCGCGGGTCGGGCGGGACGCGGCGGCCGCCCAGGGGTCTAGGCTGCCGCGATGCGGCGCGTCTACTACCTGGGCGTTTTCGTACCGCTGGCGCTCGTGCTCGATCTGGCGAACGCCTCGGCGGCCCTGGTGTTCTTCACCTCCGCGCTCGGCGTGGTGCCGGCGGCGGCGCTGATGAGCGATGCGACAGAGCAGTTGGCCGAGCGCTCGGGGCCCGGTGTGGCCGGCCTGCTGAACGTCACGTTCGGCAACACGCCGGAGCTGATCATCGCGCTGTTCGCCCTCGCCGACGGGCTCCAGGAGGTCGTGAAGGCCTCGCTTGTGGGGTCGGTGATCGGTAACTCGCTGCTCGTCCTCGGCGCCGCCATGCTGGCCGGTGGCTGGCGGCGGCCGAAGCAGACGTTCAGCCGCACGGCGGCCCAGACCCAGTCGGGGATGCTCCTCGTGACGGTCGCCGCGCTCGTGCTCCCGGCGGTCTTCCGGCTCGTCCACAGCGGCGGCCTGCCGACCGTCAGCAGCCACCGCACGTCGTTCGGCCACGACCTCGAGCAGCTGTCCTTCGGTGTCGCGCTGATCCTGATCGCCACGTATGTCGCCGGGCTGTTCTTCTCGCTGAGGACCCACCGCGACGTGTTCAATCCCGAGCACGAGGAGTCCCCGCGGCCCGGCTGGTCGGTGCGCCGATCCGTTCTGACGCTCCTCGGCGCCGCCGCGCTCGTCGCCCTGGCGAGCAACACGCTCGTCGGGTCGATCGAGCAGGCCTCACGCTCGGTGGGCCTGTCGCAGTTCTTCATCGGCGCGTTCGTGGTCGCGATCGTCGGCAACGCCGCCGAGCACTGGGTGGCGGTCGTGGCGGCGACCAAGGACAAGATGGACCTGGCGGTGAACATCGCCGTCGGCTCGAGCGCTCAGATCGGCCTGTTCGTTGCGCCCGTTCTGGTGCTCCTGTCGTTCTTGATCGGGCCCGCGCCGATGGCGCTGGTGTTCAACGGCTACGAGATCGCGGCCATGCTGCTCGCCGCGCTGATCACCGTGACCCTCACCTCCGACGGGGAGTCGACGTGGTTCGAGGGAGTCCAGCTGATCGCCGTCTACGTGCTGCTCGGCCTGGTCTTCTACTTCGCCTGATTGCGCACGTGCTGCTCGAAGAAGGCGAGCATCCGCCCCCAGCCATCCTCGGCGGCCTGCTCGTCGTAGCCCACCGCCATCGGCGTCGGCACCCGCGCTAGCCACCCCTGCCAGCCATCGAGGTGCGAGAAGAACGAGTGTCCCGCCTGCTCGTAGGTCTTCACGTCGTGCGGCACGCCGAGGGCCTCGAGGTGGCGCTCGAGCCGCTCGGCCATCTTCGGGCCCGCCACGCGATCCCTCCCGCCGTAGCTGGCGACGACCGGACAGACGCCGTCGAGGTGCGACCGATCCGAGGGCACCATGCCGTAGTTGACGGCCGCCGCGGAGAAGCCGGGCTGCGCGCCGGCGACCAGCGCGAATCCCCCTCCCTGGCAGAAGCCGGCGACGGCGATGCGCTCGGCGTCCACCTCGGGGCGTGCCGCCAGGGCTTCGCGCGTCGCATGGATGTCGGCGACCTCACGACCCATGCCGCCACCGAGCATGTCGACCATCACTCGGCTCAGGCACACGATCCGCGTGCCGTGCGAGTAGAGGTCCGGCGCGAGCGCCGCGTAGCCGGCCTGCGCGAAGCGCCCGGCGATGCGACGGATGTCGTCGTTCAGGCCGAAGGACTCGTGCAGCACGACGACGCCCGGGTGCGCCCCCTCGCCGGCGGGCACGAACAGCTCGGCCGTGAGGCTCGCGCCGTCGGGCGTGGGTACGTCCAGGTGCTCTCCCCTGGCTGCCATCGGCAGGGACCATAGAGGAACGCGCGCACGCCTAAGATGACCAGCGCGTCGTCCGACGCCTCAATCGGAGGGCCTGGCAGACAGGCTCACAAGGGGATGATCATCACATGAGCGATCGCAATCGCCGTCTGGTCCTGGCCGAGCGTCCAACGGGAATGGTCGAGCCCTCGACCGTCCGCGTCGAGGAGGCCGAGATGCCGGAGCCCGGCCCCGGGGAGGCGCTCGCCCGCGTGCGCTTCCTGTCCATCGATCCGACGATCCGGACGTGGATGGACGACGCGCCCGGCTACCTGCCGCCGATCGCGATCGACGACGTGGTGCGCAGCGGGGGCGTCGCGGAGGTCGTGCGCAGCAACACCGATCGCTACTCCCCCGGCGACCTGCTGTTCGGGATGACGGGCTGGCAGGATTACGTGATCGCCGACGAGGGTGAGCGCGCGATGCAGAGCCTTCCCGCCGGCATCTCGCCGACCGTCGCGCTGGGGCTGTTCGGCATCACGGGGATGACCGCCTACTTCGGCTTGACAGACGTCGGCCGCATGAAGGAGGGCGACGTGGTCGTCGTATCGGGCGCCGCGGGCGCGACCGGCTCGACCGTCGGCCAGATCGCCAAGATCAAGGGCGCAGGCAAGGTGATCGGCATCGCGGGCGGCCCGGAGAAGTGCGGTTGGATCGCCGAGGAGCTGGGCTTCGACGCGACGATCGACTACAAGGGCGAGGATGTCGCGAAGCGCCTGCGCGAGGAGGCGCCGGAGGGCATCGACCTGTACTTCGACAACGTCGGCGGGGAGATCCTCGACGCGTCCCTCGCCCAGCTGGCGATGCGCGGGCGCGTGGTGCTGTGCGGCGCGATCTCCAGCTACAACGACCGTGGCGCGCTCAGCGGACCGGCGAACTACCGGAGCCTGATCATCAGGCGCGGTCGCATGGAGGGCTTCATCATCCTCGACTACGTCGAGCGCTTTCCGGAGGCACAGGCGGAGATGGCGGGCTGGCTGGCCTCCGGCCAGATCAAGGCGGCCGAGCACATCGTCGAGGGGCTCGAGCGCGCACCCGAAGCTCTCAACATGTTGTTCACCGGTGGAAACACCGGCAAGGTCATCGTGCAGGTCTGAGCGTCAGCCGGCGGGCTCGAGCGCGACCACGGGGATCTCGCGCGAGGTTTTCTGGGCATAGTCGGCGAACTGCGCGTAGCGCTCGGCCTGGCGGTCGAAGAGGCGCTGGCGCTCCTCACCGGAGGTGACGACCGCGTTCACGTCCAGCTTGTCGGATCCGACCTCGACGGTCGCCGATGGGTTGGCGCGCAGGTTGTGGTACCAGGCGGGGTTGCTGGGCGATCCGCCCTTGGAGGCGAAGATGACCATGCGCTCCCCGTCCGGCAGATACATCACAGGCGTGGTGCGGCGCTCGCCGCTCTTTGCCCCCGTGCTTGTCAGCAGCAGGACCGGCGCGCCCTCGAAGGGGCCGCCGACCCGCCCTTCGTTGGCACGGAACTCCTCGATCACCCCGCGGTTGAAGTCGTCCATGTCTGCCACGGCTCTCTCCTTTCTCGGGTCCCGGACGGGCGCCGCCGGGTTCTCCCTCAGCTTAGGGGGCCGAGGCGCACCGGGAGCGTCTTCAGCTGGTTGAGGAACAGCGATTCCACGGGGAGCGGTCGCCCGTCGATCTCGATCCTGGGGTAGCGCCGGAGCGTCTCCTCCAGCATCACCTTCAGCTCGAGGCGCGCGAGCGCAGTCCCGAGGCAGAAGTGGCGGCCGCCGGCGCCGAAGGCCTGATGCTCGGCCTTGCGGCGCAGGTCGAAGCGGTCGGGGTCCTCGTAGCGGGTCTCGTCGCGGTTGGAGGACACGTACCACATGACCAGCTTCTCGCCCTCTTTGATCTTCTGCCCATGCAGCTCGGTGTCGCACGTCGCGGTTCGGCGGAAGTGCGCGAAGGCCGGGAACATGCGCAGCGACTCCTCGACTGCATCGGGGATCAGCGACGGGTCGTCGAGCAGCAGCTGCATCTGCTCGCGGTCCTCCATCAACGCGCGCATACCGCTGCAGTAGGTGGCCTTCGTGCTGTCGTTGCCCGCGGCGACGAGCAGGAAGAAGCCCATCACGATCTCGTGTTCCTCGAGCTTCTGCCCATCCACTTCGGCATGCACGAGCACGCTCGTCAGATCGTCGGTGGGACGCTCCTGGCGCTCCGCGATCAGCTTGCGGCAGCGCTCGAAGACCTCGGGGACGTGTTTCTCGACTGCTCCCTCGAAGCCGTCCGGGTTGAGATCCGGATCGCCGGCGCCGAGCGTCGCGTTCATCAGTTTCGCCCAGATCGCGTCGTCCTCCTCGGGGATGCCCATGAAGCTGCCGATCACGCGCGAGACGACCGGCTGAGCCACGTCGGTGACGAGGTCACAGCTCTCGCTGCCCTCGAGCCGGTCGAGTGTCCTCGTGGCGATCTCCCTGATCGTGTCCTCGTGGGCGGCGATGCGCCGAGGCGTGAAGCCGGCCTGGAAGAGCGCCTTCAGGCGGTCGTGCTTCGGGGGGTCCATGCCGATGAACATCGCCTGGGCGAGCTCCAGCGGAAAGCCCCCCGCGGCGGCCAGCACGCCTCCCCGTTCTGAGGAGTAGCTGCGGAAGTCGCGGCTCACAGTGTGGACGTCCTCGGCGGTCGTCACCGACCAGAAGCCGGCCTCCTCCGGGAATTCTTCAAAGCTCTCCGTCCAGTGGATCGGGCACCCGCTGCGCATCTCCTTGAACAGCTCGAGCGGCGGACCGTCGAGCCACAGCTCGCGCTCGGTCAGTTCGACGTTCTCGAGATCGCGTCCGACAGTTGCCATCTGAAACCCTCCTGATCGCCCGCCCGGAATGCCGTGGCCGATAGTACTGGCTGGCTGGCCAATGTGTGCGGCCGCAGCGGCCGCGCTCGACACCACCGCCGGCTGCCGCCGCTGTAGGCTGAACGCCTGAGAACGGGCGAGGAGGATGCGATGGGCCAGGAGCCGGTGAAGTACCTGCTGACCGAGCGCGAGATCCCGGACCGGTGGGTGAACCTGCTGGGCGATCTGCCGGGCGATCCACTCCCGCCGCTCCACCCTCAGACGCTGCAGCCGGCGGGCCCTCCGGACCTGCTTCCGATCTTCCCGATGGGGCTGATCGAACAGGAGGTCTCACCCGAGCCATACGTCGACGTGCCGGAAGCGGTGCTCGAGGCGTACAAGCTGTGGCGGCCCACGCCGCTGTTCCGGGCGCGGCGTCTCGAGCGCGAGCTCGATACGCCGGCGCACATCTACTACAAGTACGAGGGCGTCTCTCCGGCCGGCTCGCACAAGCCGAACACGGCCGTGCCGCAGGCCTACGAGAACGCGCGCGCGGGGATCAAGCGCCTCGCCACCGAGACGGGCGCGGGGCAGTGGGGTTCCTCGCTGGCCTTCGCCTGCTCGCTCTTCGGCCTCGAGTGCGAGGTCTTCATGGTTGGCTCCTCCTACGACCAGAAGCCCTACCGCCGCTCGATGATGCAGACGTGGGGCGCCACCGTGCACCGCTCGCCAAGCACGCTGACCGAGGCGGGGCGCGCCCAGCAGGCGCACCCCACCGGCTCGCTGGGGATCGCCATCTCCGAGGCCGTCGAGGTCGCCGCCTCCCGCGAGGACACCAACTACGCGCTCGGGTCGGTGCTGAACCACGTTCTGCTCCACCAGACGGTGATCGGCCAGGAGGCGGCGGCGCAGATGCAGATGGCGGGCGAGCAGCCGGACGTGGTGATCGGCTGCGTCGGCGGAGGCTCCAACTTCGCCGGTCTCGCGTTCCCGTTCGTGCGCGAGGTCCTGCAGGGCCGGATGCAGATGCGCTTCGTGGCGGCCGAGCCGAGCGCATGCCCCACCCTGACGCGCGGTGTCTACAGCTATGACTTCGGCGACACCGCCGGGCTGACGCCGCTGATGCCGATGTACACACTCGGGCATGACTTCGTCCCGCCGCCGGTCCACGCGGGCGGACTGCGCTACCACGGCGACGCGCCGATGCTCTGCGGGCTGGTCCGCGCGGGCGTGATCGAGGCGCGCGCCTACCGTCAGAACGAGACGTTCGCGGCGGCGGTGCGCTTCGCCCGCACCGAGGGCATCATCCCTGCGCCCGAGCCTGCCCACGCGATCCGCGCGGTGATCGAGGAGGCCGAGGCGGCCAGAGAGGCCGGCGAGGCGCGCGTGATCCTGTTCGGCCTGTGCGGCCATGGCCATTTCGACCTGTCGGCCTACGACGCGTACCTGGCCGGCGAGCTCGAGGACCCGGAGTTCTCACAGCAGGACATGGACGAGGCCGTGGCGCGGCTGCCGCAGGCGCCGGCGATCGCCTGAGCGATCCGCGTGTACGGAAAGCGCGTGCTGCCGGCGCTGCGCGAGAGCCACCTCACAGCGGCGGGCCGCTGAGGCGACGCCCACACGAAATAGCCTTGGCGGATGATCGGCGAACGGCGCTTGGTGCTAGCGGCGGCGGCCGGGCTGGCACTGATCGTGGCGGCCGCCGCCTCGGACCTCCTCGGCGGCTCCTTCTGGGAGCGCCACGCCATGATCGCCGCGCTGGTGGCGAACGTGCTGGTGGTCGCCGTCACGGTGGTGGTCGTCAACGAGGTGATCGACCGACGCAACCAGCGTCGCTGGAACCTGCTGGCGCAGAACGTGCTGTTCGCGCTGCTGCAGAGCGCCCGCGCGACCTGGACCGGCCTGCTCGAGGTGCTGCAGTACACCGACGTCGAGAGCGGGGACCCGGAGTCGCTGCAGGCCGTCGCGGACGTCGCCCGTGACAACCGGCGTGTCTCGGAGGCGATAAGCCGGCTGCTCGACGACGAGCAGCGTCGCGAGAGACTCCAGCGGGTCTGCGTCGGGCTCGGCGAGCACGCCTCGGACGTGATCGCCAAGTGGGCGGCGGTGATGGTCGGCGCGAGGCCCTACGCCGAGGTGCTCGACCGGCATGTCGAGCTGGCGGGGCGCCTGGAGTGGCTGGGGAGCGTGCTCGCCCACAACGAGCCAGCCGAGGGCCAGAGCGTGCGCGAGCGCAACCTCGCCCGCAGCAGCGTCGCCACCGAGCATGCCGAGGAGCTCGGCAACGACCCGTGGCTGCACGACCAGATCCTCGCCGTGATCACGCTCGCGGTCGAGCTCGACGACGAATCGCGCGAGCTCGCCTACTCGATCGTGCCGCTCAGCTGGTGGGCCGAGCGGACGGCGGGACTGGCCGGC
>JAOPZV010000248.1 GCA_025963935.1 Solirubrobacterales bacterium | reverse complement strand
TGGTTTGCGACTATGCGGTGATCGTCGCGGCCAGTCACGGATCCCGATAGACACCCTAGGGCTAGGATCACCACACCTCCCGCCGCGCCTACTGTCCCTTCAGGCCGATAGGAAGGAGCCCCATTCGTGGCCTGAGCGACGGCTGATGATGGCGTTGCTTCCGCAAGAACCGCCGTGAGCGCTTTCGGCGGTGTCCAGCGCGGAATCAGCGCCGGGCAATTCTCACGGTGTCCGTTCAGGAGTACGACATCGCCGACGTGCGGCCCGTGTCCGGCACGGAGGTCTACCGGCCGGCCGCGCCCGCAGTACGCAACCGCCACGACCCTTTATGCGAACTACAACGGCGTGCACAGCGACAGCGTCCAGTTCTTCTTCCCGGCTGCCTGCAAGGACCAGGACCACCTCTACCCGGAACCCAAGTCAACAACAGGTCCCGCCGCTCTAGCCGACCGCCAGCGCAGACGCCCCGGCGACACTGGGCGTGCTGTTACGACCCTTATGCCTATCGGCGCGCGACGGTGGCCCTTGCACGTCGCCGGGGCAGTCTGTTCAGGCGGCGCCGCAGACGCCCGCCGAGCGTGACCGATCGTTGACCTCGTCGTGGATCAAGATCGGCGCCGCACAGCGCGCAGCCGGCGGCGAAAGCGGTCACCCGCTCACCGCAGCGCGGGCACACATGTGGTCCGCGGTGTGTCATAGCGCACAGCAAACAACATCAAGATGTGCGGCGAGTTACGGGTGCGTAAGCATTCGTTAAGTGACACGAGCGTGCGGCTGCCGGGACGGACGTGTGCGGCGTCTCCTTCATCGGGGCGCCCACATCCGGCGCGCTGTCACCCGCGCCGCGTGTCAGGCTATCGAGGGTCACCGCGCGGCGCTTACAATACTTAACAACAATTGAGGTTCGTTTCATCTGTTTGTCACGAGATGCTCCCTAGCGTCATTGGTGCTCATGACCCCAAACAAAGGAGCATCATCATGCGCAAGCGACTCAGGACGATGACTGGCGTGACGGCCGCACTAGCGGCCCTCGCGCTTGGCGGATCGGCGATTGCCAGCGCTGCAGGAGGCACGACGAGCGCCAGCAAGGCACCGGCTGTCGAGAGTACCACCGGCCCGGACACCGACAGCATCCAGTCGGGCGATCAGACTTCGCCTGACGCCACGGGTGCCGCGAAGTCAGCTTCGGCATCGGCGTCCGAGACGGCATCGGAGACAAGCTCTGAGAGCACCGAGAGCTCGACTCCGAGCGACGGCCCCGGCGGGCATGAAGACCCGGCCGGCGTCGACGTCCAGACCCAGGAATAGTCACACCGTCTCATGTTGGAGGGAGCGGGCCGCTCAGGCGGTCCGCTCCTCCGGGGGACGGGTGAAGCCGACAGTGCATTCATCGCCGGCGGTGGCAGGTGCCGAACCTAGCCTGCCCGATGCACGACGTGCGCGGCAAGGTCTTGCGGCGCTCCCTTTGCAGTGAACGGCCGTTGGGTGGCCGTCAGCGCGAGGCCGTCGAGTGCGGCGAGCGTGCTGTCGGAAACAAGGATCTCACCGGGCTCCGCTGCTTCGGCGAGCCGCGCGGCGATGTTGACATCGATACCGAAGTAGTCGCCTCCGATCTTGCGCGGACGGCCCACGTGGATGCCTGTTCGAAGGCGCGGCCGGTAGCCCTGCACCTCGATTTCCGCTGCACGCTCGCAGGACTCGAAGGCTGCTTCCGTCGCGCTCGAAGCATCCCAGAAGGCGGCCATCAGGCCATCGCCGAGGCGCTTGACCACCTCGCCTCTTCGTTCGAGCATCGGCGGCTCGATGGCCTCGCTGACCTCGCGCAGCAGGCCGATGGCCAGCTCATCTCCGGCCTCCAGGCTCCAGGTCGAGAAGCCAACCAGATCGGTGAACAGAATCGCCACGTCCACCGTGCCGCGACCGCGGCCCTGGGACTCGGCGAGCCTCTGCCATGCCTGCAGCGCCGTCAGCGCGATCTCTCCAGCCACACCCGGAGCGTCGCTTCTGAACGCGACGAACTGGCGGGCGGCGAGATCTGCTGGGCGCCCACGAGCTGTGGACAGCCGGTCCACGAAGTCGTCATCGCCCATCACCCGCTCTCGCGTGCGTTTCGCCGGTCCCAGCAGCCTGGGATGCCGGTTGAGCTGACGCGCGGCCTTGAGGAATCGCTTTGCGGGGAACTCGGGGCTATTGTCGCTCACGGTTTGAGCCTCTTTTGGCGGGTGCGGTCAGGGCGCGCATCGCACATCCAGGGCCGCCTTCGCATGGCATCGCGCTCGGAGTCTCCCACGTCGCCCGCCCTCGCACCCCCTAGATGTGTGAGTCGGCCGCGTCAGGGTCGTACTTACGTTGAAATCGTCGGCGCGGAGCTGTGCGGAAGTCACATGCTATGTAAAGTGCCGGCGATGAACGGCGGGGAGGGGATTGTCGGCCGCTGCGGCCTGCTACTTACGTGTGCCTTCGTGATTCTTGTCCTCGCAGGGCTCGGAGGCTCGGCGGCGGACGCGGCGATCAGCTCACGCCCAGACTCGACATACGTGACGAACGGCCCGGTGTACTCGGTAGCGCGCTCTGCTGACACCATCTACCTGGGCGGCCACTTCGACCAGGTTGGGCCGCGAACCGGCCCGTGGGTGTCGATCTCGGCTTCGAGCGGTCGTGTGGACGTGACGTTGCCCCAGGTCTCCGGCGGCGGAGCGGTGGTGTCTGCCGTGGCGGCGGACGGATCGGGCGGCTTCTACATCGGCGGTGACTTCACCCACGTCGGTGGGGTGGCGAGAAACGACGCCGCCCACGTCCGCGGCGACGGGATCGTCGACCCTGCCTGGAACCCGAACCCGAACGGACAGGTGCTCGCGCTCGCGCTGTCTGGCTCCACCGTCTATCTGGGCGGAAAGCTCACCGCGGTGAATGGATCGGTTGAAAGGATCGGCGCGGCGGCGGTCGACGCGACGACGGGTGTCGCCACCGGGTGGAACCCTGACGTTACAGGCGGCTACGTCGAAGCGCTGGCGGTGTCCGGTCCGACCGTTTACATAGGCGGAAGCTTCAATGTCGTCAACGGTAAATTCAGGTTCTTTGCGGCTGCTGTGGATGCTGCAACGGGGGCGGCGACAGGCTGGGATCCGGACCTCAACGAAAAAGTGGCCGGCCCGGGCGGTGTCCACTCCCTGACGGTGGCGGGGTCGACCGTTTACCTAGGCGGTGAATTCAGCACGGTCAACAAATCGCTCACAGCCCGCAACAACCTCGCGGCCGTCGACGCCGCAAGCGCCACCGTCACAGGTTGGAATCCGAACGCCAACGGACCGGTCGACGTGATCACGATGTCTGGCTCGGCGATCTACGTGGGAGGCAGCTTCACGAAAATCGGTGCTACCGCTCGCAACAATGCGGCATCTGTGGACGCCTCCGGCGTGGTAGCGGCATGGAACCCCAACCCCAACGGCAGGGTGCGCGCGCTGCAACTGTCAGGAGCGACCGTCTACCTCGGCGGCGACTTCCATGGCACGAACTCGGTCGCCGGCTCTTCCGCCGCGCGCAACCACCTGGCGGCAGTCGACGGAAGCTCGGGCCTCGCTACGCCGTGGGACCCGAACGCCAACAACGCCGTTGATGCGCTCGCGGTGTCAGGCACGACGGTCGTCGCCGGCGGTGTCTTCTCGTCGCTCGCCGGCCAGACCCGTAACAACGCCGCGGCGCTGAGCGCCGCCGACGGGAGCCTTACGGCATGGGACCCGAACGTGGCGGGGCTCGGGAGCCCGATCGTGTACGCGCTTGCCGTGTCTGGCTCGACCGTCTACCTCGGTGGCAGCTTCTTCGGCGCCAACTCGATCAACGGACTGTTCACGCGCGACGGGGTGGCGGCGGTGGACGCGACGTCTGCGGCCGCCACCATCTGGAACCCCGATGTCAAAGGAGACGTCTTCGCGCTCGCAGCGTCGGGCGGCATCATTTACATCGGCGGGGAATTCAGCACGGTCAACGGCCTCAGCACAGTCCGGAGCAACGTGGCGGCGGCGGACGCGACCACTGGCAGCGTCACGAGCTGGGACCCGAACGTCAACGGGCGCGTGCAAGCGCTCGCGGCGTCGAGCTCGACCGTTTACATCGGTGGGAGCTTCACGACCGTCAACCAATTCAAATCGCCACAGCCCCGAAACCATGCGGCGGCAGTAGACGCCACCGCCGGCGAAGCTATGAGCTGGAACCCGAACGTCAGCGGAGCCGTGGGCGCGCTGGCCGTATCCGGCTCGACCGTGTACCTCGGTGGCGTCTTCAACGGCGCGAACGCGGTCAATGGCACTCAGACGCGCAACTACGCCGCCGCGGTTGACGCGAGCACCGGCGCCGTCACCCCCTGGAACGCGAACCTGAACAGTCCCATCATCAGCGGCGGCACCGTTTATTCCCTGGCTTTGTCGGGCCAGACCGTATATCTGGGAGGCTCCTTCAAAGGGCCAACCGCGCTCAACGGCTCCCTTGAACGCAGCGGCCTCGCCGAGGTCGACGCGACAACCGGCTCCGGCACGACCTGGAACCCCCTGCCCAGCCGCGGCGGTGGCTTTGGACGCGAAGCCGGGACGATACGAGCGCTGGCGGCCGATGGCGCAGGGGGCGTAGTCGTCGGTGGCGAATTTGAAGCCTTCGACTCGGATGTCGCGCAAGGCATCGCGTCGTTCAGCGTGCCGCCGGTGAGCGTCGTTTCGCCTGCGGTCTCGGGCGCCCCTGTCGTCGGCCAGACGCTGGCGTGCTCGCAGGGCGGCTGGGGGGGGACGACGCCACAGTCCTACGTCTACCAATGGCTGCGGGGCGAAGGGGCCATCACCGGGGCGAGCGGCTCGAGCTACACGGTGAGCGGCGCCGACGCGGGACAGCAGCTCGCTTGCCGGGTGACCGCGGGCAACCTCGGCGGCCAGCAGAGCGCGACAAGCGCCTCGCTGGGCGTCCCGGCGCCCTCGATCACTTCGCCGGGCACGCTCGTCAAAGCGTTTCCCACGTTGGCCCCGGTGCTGTCCAGGCTGCGGCTGACGCCGTCGCGCTTCCGTGCAGCGACGAGCGGAGCGAGCATCGCCGCGAAGCACAAGCTCAAGGGCCCCAAGCCTGGCACGGTTATCAGCTACACCGACTCGGTGGCGGCGACCACCACGTTCACCGTGGCGCACAAGGTCGCTGGCGTGCGCAGTGGCCATCGCTGTCGCGCGCTTCGTGGGAAGGCTCCGAAGCACAGCAGTCGCTGCACGCTGGTGGTCGCCGTCGGACGGTCGTTCAGGCGCATCGACAGGATCGGTCGGAACAGCTTCCGATTCACCGGCCGAGTGGGGCGCAGGCTCGCCCCGGGCACCTACACGATCGAAGCCGTTGCGAGGAATGCCGGCGGCCGGAGCAGAGCCGTCACGGCGCAGTTCCAGATCCGGCCGTAACTCACAGGCCTCGCGGCGGAGCGCTTGACAGCGGTGGGAGCATGGGGGCAACGGGCCCTCGACCGCGCGGTCGCATTGCGGTCCATCAATGGGGAACGAACTGCCCACGCCTTCGGGGTCCTGGAGGACTGACCAGTCCGGCGATAGGAGCCGGACCGGAACGCAACCGAAGGGGAGGGCCATGCCGTACGTCAGCGTCGGTGCCGAGAACTCTGGATCGGTCGAGCTCTACTACGAGGATCACGGCTCGGGAGCGCCGGTGGTGCTGATCCACGGCTATCCGCTTAGCGGCCGAGCCTGGGACAAGCAGCTGCCGGTCCTGCTCGAAGCGGGGCATCGGGTGATCACCTACGACCGGCGCGGGTTCGGCAAGTCGAGCCAGCCCACCTCTGGCTACGACTACGACACCTTCGCTGCGGACCTGGCGGCGCTCATGGACGAGCTCGACCTGCGCGACACGACGCTCGTCGGCCACTCGATGGGCACCGGTGAGGTCACCCGCTATCTGGGTGCATACGGCTCCGCTCGCGTCGCCAGGGGCGTGCTGGTATCCGCGATCCCGCCCTGCCTGCTCCAGAGTGACGACAACCCCGAGGGGCTACCCGCCGAGCTGTTCGAAGGCTTCATGAAGGAAGCCAGGGCGGACTGCCCGGCGTGGATGAAGGGCTTCCTCGAGAATTTCTACAACTTCGACGAATTTCGCGGCACCCTCGTCAGCGACGAGGCATTTCAGGCGAGCTGGAACATCGCCACAGCGGCCTCCGCGGTCGCCGGCGTGGCATGTATCAAGACTTGGGAGACCGACTTTCGCCAGGACCTGCCGAAGATCGACGTGCCGATCCTCCTCATCCACGGCGATGCCGACCGGACGCTCCCCTATGAGAAGACCGCCAAGCGCCTGCCCGGACTGATCAACGACCTGGAGCTGATCACGATCGAAGGTGGTCCTCACGCGATCGCGTGGACGCACACGCTGCAGGTAAACAAAGCACTCCTGCAGTTCGTGGGAGCGGAGGCGACGGCACAAGTCACGTGAACCCCGGCGAGGGACCGGCACCGAGCCGGCGACCCCACCGTAACTGGCGTCGGCGCGGGGGATAGGCGGTCCTCACTAGATTGAGGGGATGGCGATCAGCCCAGACCCCTCCACGGCGCCTAGTGCCGGCCCGCCCCCCAGACCCGTTCAGAGAGGTCGCGGTCCCGCGGTCGTGGCGTCCGGGCTCGTCAAGTCCTATGGCGAGGTGCGCGCCCTGTGCGGAGTCGATCTCGAGGTCGCCCACGGGACCGTCCTCGGGCTGCTCGGCCCGAACGGAGCCGGCAAGACGACGATCATCCGCATCCTCACCACGCTCCTGCAGCCGGACGCCGGGAGCGCACAGGTGGACGGCCTCGATGTCGTGCGCGAGGCGGCCGAGCTGCGCCAGCGGATCGGCCTCGCGGGACAGTATGCGGCCGTCGACGAGAATCTCACGGGGCTTGAGAACCTGACGATGGTCGGCCGTCTGTACGGCAAGCCGCGCGCGGCCGCCAAGCAGCGGGGAGAAGAGCTGCTCGAGCGCTTCGAACTTACCGACGCGGCCAACCGACCCACAAAGACATATTCCGGGGGCATGCGACGCCGGCTCGACCTCGCCGCGGCGCTCGTCGCGAGCCCGCCGGTGCTGTTCCTCGACGAGCCCACGACCGGACTCGACCCGCGCAGCCGGTTGCAGCTGTGGGAGACGATCGAGGGACTGGTCGCAGAGGGCACGACCGTGATGCTCACCACCCAGTACCTCGATGAGGCCGACAGGCTGGCGAGCGAGATCGCGGTCATCGATCATGGCCGCGTGATCGCCCGCGGGACGCCCGACGAGTTGAAGGACCGGGTCGGCGGCGAGCGTCTCGAGATACGTCTCGCGGATGCATCCCAGGCGGAGACTGCGAGGCAGGCGCTCGCGTCGATGACCGACGACCCGCCGATCGTCGAAGGCGATCTCGTGACCGTCGGCGTGCGCCACCGTGGCGGCGCGATCGTCGAGGCGGTGAGGCGTCTGGATCGCGCCGGCGTAGGCGTCGAGGACATCGAACTGCGCCGTCCGACGCTCGACGACGTGTTCCTCAGCCTGACCGGCCACGCCGCGGAAGCGGACGGCGCCGTCGCCCTCGAGGACGCCGCATGAGACGGCTCGTCAGCGACACGCTGGTCATCGCCGAGCGCAACCTCATCCGTCTGCCTCGCGCTCCCGAGCTGCTCGTGGCGTTCACGGTGCAGCCGATCATGTTCGTGCTGCTGTTTCGCTATGTGTTCGGCGGGGCTATCAAGACCCCGGGCTACAGCTACGCCGATTTCCTGATCCCGGGCATCATCGTGCAGAACATCGCCTTCGGCGGGTTCGTCACGGCGCTGGGTCTGAACGAGGACCTCCACAAGGGGCTGATCGACCGCTTCCGCTCGTTGCCGATGGCGCGCCCAGCGGTGCTCGCCGGGCGGACGCTCGCCGATGTGGTCACAAACGGCCTGTCGGCCACGATCCTGGTACTCACCGGCCTGCTGATCGGTTTCTCGTTTCACACGAGCGTGCTCGAAGCGGTCGGCGGGTTCGGCCTGCTGCTGCTGTTCGGCTACGCGTTCTCGTGGGTGTTTGCGTTCCTTGGCATGCTCGTCTCCACGCCCGAGGCGGCGAACTCGGTTGGGTTCATCGCTGTGTTTCCGCTGACGTTCATCTCCTCGGCGTTCGTGCCGGTGCAGTCGATGCCGGAAGTCCTGCGGGGCTTCGCGGAAGTGAACCCGTTCACCATCACGGTGGACGCCATGCGCTCCCTGTGGCTCGGGGCCCCTGCGGGCAGCAACGTGTGGGGCGCCGTGGTCTGGGCCCTGGCGATCATCGCGGTATTCGCGCCGCTCGCCGTCGCCCGCTACAGGCACGCCGCAGGGCAATGAGCGCGGGCCCGAGAGCGCGTCATTCGCCGCGCACCGGATTGACCAGCGCTCCAAGCCCGTCGATCTCCACTTCGACGGTGTCGCCCGCCCGCAGGTAGCGTCCCTGCGAGGCGCCCACGCCGGCCGGCGTGCCCGTCGCGATGATGTCGCCGGGCAGGAGGGTCATGGTGCGGGACAGCCATGCGACGAGGTCTGCAGGACCGAAGATCATGTTCGCGGTGGTGCCCTGCTGCAGTAGCTCGCCGCCGACTCGAGTGCGCAATCCCAGCGCTGTCAGATCGTCGATCTCATCGACTGTCACGAGAGCGGGGCCGCACGGCGCGAACGTGTCGATCGCCTTGCCACTGGTCCAAAGCGGGTTCTGGAGCTGCAGATCGCGGGCGCTGACGTCGTTGAACGGCATCGCTCCAGCGATGTAGGCGAGCGCGTCCTCGGGACGGACGTTGCGCGCCCGCCGTCCGATGACCAGCGCGAGCTCTGCCTCGTAGTCGACATGATCGGGATGTGCGCGCGGCAGCACGATGTCCTGGCCACTGCCGATCAGCGAGTTCGCGAACTTGGCGAACCACATCGGCGCCGCCGGGACCTCCTGGCCGGTCTCCTGTGCATGGTCGCTGTAGTTCAGCCCGATGCAGATGATCTTCTGCGGGTCGCCGACCGGGGCGTCCAGGTTTGCGCCCGCCAGCGGCATTCGCTCGTCGGCCTCCTCGGCGCGCCGCTGCAGCTCGCCCAGCCCGTCGGCGTCGAGTGCCGCGAGCAGGCCTCTCACGTTCGCGGCGGGTGCATCCAGCGCGGACGCCAGGACGAGCTCCTGTCCCACCTGCACCGCCGCGGCCGGCCCCTCACCGGTCCGCACGCTCAGCAGGCGCACTGCTTCGGCCCAAGAGCGCCTTCCGCGGCGCAGCTAGTCGACATCCACGACCTGCAGGCCGAGGCCAAGCCGATCCCCCGGCATCAGCCGGCAGCGGCCGACTGTCACGCCGTTGACGGTGATCCCGTTCTTGGATGCGAGGTCCTGGATGGTCCATCCACCGTCGCGAAACACCAGCCGCGCGTGCCGCCGCGAGACGGTTGCGTCGCCCAATGGCACGTCGCATCCTTCCTCTCGGCCGATCAGGAGCTCCTCGGCGCCGCCCGTCCAGTCGAGCGCGAGCACGAGCGGTGCCGGCTCAGCGAGCCGAGGAGCGAGCACCGCCCTGAGACCTTCACGCAACGCGACCAACGCGGAGCTCAGGACCGCCGATCCCGCACGGCGGCGATGACCGCGAAGCGCCAGGTCGCCGACCACGCGGTGCGGCTCCAGAAGCGGCGGGCCGAAGAGCAGCCCGAGCCGGTAGGAGTGCGTCTGTTCGCTGAGCAGTCCCTCCGCAAAGGCTGCGTTGAGCGTTCTCGCCAGTCGCTCCCGCAGTCGACCAGGTTCACCCATGCGACAAGTCTCCTGCACGGCGGGCGCAATGTCCATGCCCTCTCGCAGCTCCTCGTGCCGCCGCCATGCGGTGAGGAACGTTTGCCAGCGGGCTGCTCGGCCGTGGTGAAACGGCTGGCAAGCCGCGACAGGGAACGATAGGGTTACAGGGGAGAGACTGGAGGCTCTCGCGATCTCACGACCTTCCTGCGGGACGCAAAGCGGAGCATCGATGCCGAGCAGCGCGGTGACAGGCCGGCGTTCCGGACTGCACGCCGACCTGGCGCAGGTAGGGGTCACGCCGGAGCCTCCCCCCATGCCTGGCGCACCTCTGCGCGTGCGCGTGAAGACGTCGGACCTGCTTCACCGCGTGCTGCCGAACGCGCTCGCCGTACGACTGGCCGAAGCGCACGGGCGCAGGCTGTGGAAGCGAGGGGAGGGAGAGCGCGATGCTGCGCTCGCCGCGATGGACGCCGTCGTCGCCGGGACGATGCTGGCGGCGGATGCCACGAGGCTTGCCCGCATGTATGTGATCGAGAGCCAGGTTCACAAGGCGCTGTTCTGGCAGCCGTGGAAGACCGCCGAGACCGACCAGGCCTCGAGTGCTCACCTTGATCAGGCGCTGGGCAGCGGACGCCCGGTGCTGATCAGCTCGTGCCATCTCGGGCCGTACTTCCATTCCATGTCGGTGATCTCCTCGCGTGGTCACATTGCCCATGCCGTGGCCGGCCCATGGTTCTTTGAGGAGCCGACCCCCGACTACTGGGGGCGGCGGCTGGCGCGTTGGCGGAAGGGAGTGGGCGCACGGGGGGAGCTGCTTGTACCGTCGAGCGGATGCTTCCCCATTCTCGAGTCTCTGCTGTTGCGAGGCGAGATCGTGCGGCTTCACTTCGATCTGCCGGGGAGCCGCCAGACACGCTTTCTCGGCAAACAGGTTGCACTCGCCTCCGGGAGCGCACGGCTGGCCTTCTCGACCGGGGCGCTCGTCCTACCGGTGCGCGCGCGCCGAGCCGGCAACCGCGTCTGGACCGACGTCGCCGCTCCGCTCGACCCCCACGGGTTCACGAGCTGCGAGGCGCTGCACGATGCGCTGGCAGGTGTGCACGAAGGCTGGATCCTTCAGATGCCGTTTGCCCTCGAGGATCCGCATCGGCCAGGCGCTTGGGAGCAGCAGGCCACAGCGAGTGCATGGCAGGACCCCCGGCGACCGTTCCCACCGTTGCGCGCTCGCCTGACCTCACGAGATCGCGACGCGGACCCCGAGCAGGGAGCACGCGCCGAACCGCTCGACGACTCGGAGCGTCTCACGCGGCGCTGAGCGCCTCGCGCATTCAACGGAGTCCCCCCGTCCGCTATTGGACGGCGAGGCTCGCCGACGGACCGACGTTTCCGGCCGCATCGCGCGCCTGCAGGACGAGGCGGCGCGAGCCTGCCGGAAGCGAGACTTCGGCGCTGAACGCACTGCCGCCGGGGACCGGGGCCCCGAGGCCGAGGTTCAGCGTCCTGCCGTTGACGTTCGTGATGTACGCGGCGGGGGTCCCACATGGTCCGTTGTCGCCGGGAGCCGTGAACGCCAGGCGGTAGCGTCCGCCGCCGAGCGCCGTGAGCGTCATGCCGCCGGGCGCGTTCGGCGGCGTGCCGTCGTGGTTGTAGTTGCCGCTGCCCTGCTGGTCGTGACGGAAGCTTGGCCACTCGCTCTGGCATGCGGGCGCCTGCGTCTGCCACTGGAAGAGGTATCCCTCGCGCGTCACGTCGGCCAGCCGGCCGTCCAATGACAGCGAGGCGGGGGAGGCCAGCCAGCCGCCCGTCTGCTTGGGGAAGCCGGACACGTCTACGCCGGTAGCCCCGTCGTAGGCGTGCAACAGCCCCAGCCCGGTGCCGGTGACTATCTGGTTGCTGGGCAATGTCGGGTCGATCTTGGCGACGTTGTTGGCGGACAGGAACTGGTAGTCGTCGGTCACAGTCGGGAAGGCCGGGAGGGTGGCACCGGTCGATCCGTCGAAGGCACCGATCAGATGGTTGTATGGGAAGTTCTGGCCGACGAGCAGCAGGTTCGCGGCCTGGCTGAGAGACAGCTCGTACTTGACGACGTCGGGCGTTCCCGTTCCCAGCAGGTCGCCGACGGAGGCGGACTCGAACAGGTTGATGGCGCCGCTGCGATCGGTGGCGTTCGACGCCGCACCGAACGCCGGCGCGCCGGTCTGCTGCATGGTCCGCAGCACCTGTCCGGTCGGGCTCAGCTCCTCGAGCGCGCCGCCGGTGGCCGACGCGACGATCGTCGTCTGCCCGCCGATATTCGCGATCGCGGCATCCTGTCCGGGTCCGACGAGCGGCAGCACGTTCTGGATGATCCCCGGCATCGCTACGGGCCAGCCCGTCATGATCTTGCCGGTCGCCCCGTTGATCGCATACAGCCGCCCGCTGCTGCCGGCGGCGGCCGCGGTGACTCCCGCGAAGCTGACGTCGCCGCTGTTTTCCGGAGCGCCGTAGACCTCGTTGCTCGCCACCACCACGTCGTCGTGACCGGCGCCCGTCAAGTCGCCGATCGCGGCGTTGTTGATCGACTCGGCGATCATCTGCTGGCCGGCCGCGACCTGTGCCGGGTCGACCAGTGCCACCGGGTAGCCGGGAACCGGCGTGCCGTTCGCACGCCATGCGTAAAGGTGACCGTCGAGACTCGGCTCGACGATGTCCGGGCGCTTGCCGAAGCCCTCGAGGTGGGCGAGCGAGGGCGCGGCGAGGAAGCCGCACTTGGGGTGGCTCCTGTCGCCCTCGAGCGCTGGTCCGCAGAATGCGGGGTTCGAGGAGACCGGGAACCCGGCCACAGGGGTCCCGTTGCCGTGCCACGCGTAGAGGTGGGTTCCGCCGGCGACGATCACGTCGGCCTGCCCGTTGCCGGCGAGGTCGGCGATCAGCGGGCCGCGCGGAGGCTCGCGCGGCAGGCCAATCGCCGCGAGGGCCGGTGAGCCGGAGTGCCCCAGGCCGGCCTGCTCGGTCTGGGTGCGAAGCGGCCAGCCACGTAGCTGCGAGCCGTCCGGCTTGTAGGCGCTGATCGTGCCGTCCTCGGCCGGAACGACGAGCTCCTGGACGTTGTCGCCTTTGAGGTCGGCATAGCGCGTCGGCGATTCGCCGCCGGAGCCGAGCCGCTTCGGATACCCCGGCAGGAGCGTCGGGTCGGTGAAGGTCTCGAACACCCGGCGGTCGATGCCCGTGAGCGCGATTCCGTGTCCGTTGACCTCCAGCTGCACGGTGAACTCCTTCTGGAACGGGTTCGTCTGCCCCGCCGCGAAGGTCGGGCCACCGGCGTCCGGTGGGACCACGTAGCTGGCGAGGGCAGTGCGCACGGCGTTCAGGTCCACCGAGCCGAAGTCGGTCACGCTTCCGCTCGAGTCGCCTTCGCGCAGCGCCGTCCACGATGAGGGCGCCTCTCCTGCTCCCCACATGAGCTTCCAGTGGAACTGGCCGCCGGAGGCGAAGCGCGCCCTGGCGAGTCCGGTGATCTTCACGCTCGCGCCGGTCAGCGGCGCGTACCAGTCGGGCCCGTTGATCGCCGCCTCCGGCGGGATGTTCCCGCTCTGCACGGCCCCGACGGCGGCACCGATATTCGCTCGTCCCCAGCCGAAGTGCGACGTCCACTGCTGGTCGGCTGGGAGCGTCGGGTTCGCCCCCGGATCGGCCACGCCGGCGCCTTCGGTGTTGCCCCCCAGCGCGCGCTCGGCGGTCTGCTCGAGCAGACCGCGTGTCTCGTCGGGACGCAAGGCGATGCCCTTGTCGAGGCCCGCACTGACGACCAGCGCGGCGGCTCCCGCCGCCTTGCTCGTGTTGACCGAGCCAGTCGGCCCCTCCATCGCGATCGAGCTCTTGCCGCCGTACTGCGTGGTGTTGGCACCGCGGAAGAACGTGCTGACGGGGGCGTTTGAGCCAAGGCACGCCGGCTGGCCGCTTGCGCCGCACAGTTTCTCGCCCTGCACCCATTGGCTCGAGTCGGTGCCGAGCCCGACCGTGTCAGGCACCGTGCCCTGGATCAGCATCGCGTGGCCGTAGTTCGCCGGGTAATTGTGGTTGCCGGTGTTGAGATCGTCCCCGGAGAAGGTCTGCACGACGCCGTGGTCGTAGGCGTACTGCGAGGCGGCTTCGGCGAATGCCGAGTGGTAGAGGCTGCCGTTGGCCCCCTCGATCACCTTCGCCCCGTTGTCGGTCCCGTAGGTGATTCCCAGCGCGAAGGTGTTGGCGTCCGAGACGAACGTGTCCCAGATCCGCACCGGCATGACCTGGCAGCGGGGGCATACGCCGATCGAGCCCTGCCCGTCGTTGCCCTGTTCGGTCGCGTCGGCGGCGCGGCCGGTGCCGTGATGGTGCGCGGCGAAGTAGCTCGAGAGGTCGGTCGGATCATTGGTGTTGTCGAAGAAGTTCCACCCGGCGATGTCGTTGGCGTATCCGTTTGCGTCGTTGTCGAAATGCTGGCCAGTCACGCACTGAACGATCAGGTGGCTGGTGGAGCTGATCTGGCAGTTGCCGAACGCGTGAATCAGGTCCTGTCCGGTCACCAGGCCGGTGGGGCCGATGCGACCGGCGTAGGACAGGCTGACGCGCGGGTCCTGCGCGTAGTCCTCGACGTTCACCACACCGTCTGCGTTGCAGTCGAAGGCGGTGCAGGACGAGCCGTCGGCGTGCTGCGGATAGGGCAGCTCGCCGGTGTTGAGGTGGATCTTGTCGCGCAGTCCCTGCTGGCCCCAGTCGATTCCCGTGTCGAGGATCGCGACGACCGCTTCGGGGCGGCCGCGCTCGGTCTTCCACGCGCCCGCGGCGTTGAAGCCGGCCACCATCGGCTTGCCGGCGTTCGGGCCGACCGCGTAGACGGCGTTCGGGGTCAGCTGTGAGGGGAAGCCGAAGAGGTCGAAGTGCTCGTCGTAGAAGTTCGAGGACCGGTTGGCCGGCGGCTGCTGGGTGTCGGGCTCGGACTGGTCGTAGCTGGGGTCGTTCGGGGTGTCCTGGCGCTGCACGCTGCCGTAGCCGAACTGCTGCGAGGTTTCCTGCGAGCATGGGTTTTCGAAGCCGCCGCAACTCGCGGCGGTCGCACTGGAGGCGAGCAGTATCCCGCCGCCGCCAAGCGTGAAACTTGCGAGTATCGCCGCCCCTGTTGCGCGCGCCCACCGCCGCGCCACCCCCGACTTTCCCCCGTTCACGCGATGCACCCTTTCAGACGTCTCCCAGATGTCTCGAGCTACCCGGAAGCACGCGACTCGAAACCTGGCGTCCGGGCTCGAGGCCCGCCTGGCGCTCTTGAAATTGCGGACGCCGAGCCGCGCAAACGGCTCACCGCTCGAGGCGACGCTCTGGCTAAAGTGAACGGTGGGCGCTCGCTGATCCCCCCTCAGCGGGGGCCCGAGGGATGGGACCGCCCCGGATTGCTCCGTCAATGCCCCCTGCAGAGCGCTGGGGCTAGGAGTACCGGAGCGGTCCCCGTTGCACGTGCCCGGCGCGCCCCACCCCCCGTGGCGTGCCGCGCGAGCAGCTTTTGTTCCGTTCGTGAGCATCCCTGACCGCTCGACGCTTGTCTGTGAGCTTGATCACGCCCGACGCCGAGTCCATCCTCAAACGCGGGTGCGGCCCGAGCCTGCGATGGCGACTATCGTCACTGCAATGCATCCCGCGCCTCAGCAGCCGCCGCTTACGCCCGCGCCTGCCGCGACGGACTCAGCCGCGGCGCCGGAGCGGGTCAGCGAGCAGCTCGAGCGGTGGCTGAGCGGCGACACGGAGAAGACCCTGGGGGGCCTGATCGAGCTCTTCGGGCCAAAGAGCTTCGCGTTGATCTTCGTCCTGTTGCTGGGTGTGCCCGCGCTCCCGCTCCCCACCGGCGGCGCGACCCATGTGTTCGAGATCATCGCCATGCTCATCGCGCTCGAGCTGCTGGCCGGTCGCAAGAAGATCTGGCTGCCCGAGCGCTGGCGCAGGCTCGAGTTGGCGGGCGGTGCGCGGCGTCGGTTCCTTGACGCCTTGTTGAGGTGGATCCGGCGCCTGGAGCGGGTTTCCCGGCCGCGCCTTCGCTTCCTGTTCGATCATCGTGTGAGCAACGCCGTGTTCGGGTTGCTCGTGCTCGGAGGGAGCGCCGGGGCGTTCCTGGCCCCTCCCTTCACAGGTCTGGACACGCTGCCCGCGCTCGGCGTGGTGCTGCTGTCGCTCGGCGTGCTGCTCGAGGACTTCATCGTCGTGGTCGTCGGGCTGATCCTCGGCGCAGCCGGTGTGGTGCTCGAGATCGTGCTCGGCAGCGCCGCAATACACGGCGTCGGGAGCCTGCTGTAGCACCGAGCCGCCTGACGTGATGAGCGCGCCTGAGACAGCCGAGCCGCAGCTCGTCGATCTCCTGCATCTCGGTCGTGCGCAGGTCATCGGCGCGTGGCGTGTCGGCGACGTGCTCGTCGATCCGGGGCCGGCAAGCTGTCTGGATCGGCTGCTCCCGGTCCTCGAGCGTCACCCGCCGCGCGTCCTGGCCCTGACGCACATTCATCTCGATCATGCGGGCGCGAGCGGTTCGCTGGCCCGCCGCTATCCGGATCTCGAGGTGTGGGTGCACGAGCGCGGAGCCCCGCACATGATCGATCCGGGCCGGCTGGTCGAGAGCGCGACCCGCCTGTACGGGGAGGACATGGAGCGGCTGTGGGGGGAGGTCGCGCCAGTTCCGCCGGAGCGCATCAGGGTGCTCAGTGGAGGCGAGTCGCTCGGCCCCTTCCACGTCGCATACACGCCCGGACACGCCTCCCATCACGTCTCCTACCTGCACGAGCCGAGCGGATTCGCCTTCACGGGCGATGTCACCGGTGTCCGGATCGGCGAGGGAGCTGTGCTTGCACCCACGCCGCCGCCGGACATCGACCTCGACGCGTGGCGCGAGTCGCTGGAGCTGATCGAAGCCTGGGCGCCGCGCAGGCTCGCCGTGACGCACTTCGGTCTCTACGACGACGTCGCGCGCCACCTGGCCGAGCTTCGTGAGCAGCTCGATGCGGGTGAGCGCCTGGCCGCTGAGGACGACGAGAGCGACTTCGCGGCGTCGATCCGGGCGCGCGTGGCCGCTTCGGTTGCCGGCTCAACCGCCGGGGAGACGGCGGCGGCATACGAGCAGGCGCTGCCCCCCGGGCAGAGCTTTCACGGCCTGCGACGGTACCTACGCGGTCGCCAGTCGTGACGCTGAGGTCGTCTCGCGCGGCCGCCCCTGAGCGCGTAGCCTTCGATCCGTCATGAGCGTCACGGTAGTCGGGGGAGACCGCTACGAGCAGCTGCGCCGCGAGCATCGCTGGGAGGTGCCCGCGCGCTACAACATCGCGGCCGACGTGTGCGACAGTCGCCCGGCCGATGCCCTTGCGATGGTGCACGAGCATCACGACGGCACTGTCCGCGAGCTGCACTGGGGAGAGCTACAGGCGCTCGCCAACCAGGCGGCGAACCTGCTTGGCGGGCTGGGCGTGGAGCGAGGGGACCGTGTGGCGGTCGTGCTGCCGCCGACGCCCGAGGCGGCGGCCGTGTTCTTCGCCACGTGGAAGCTCGGCGCGATCCTCCTATCGATGTCGGTCCTCTACGGCGACGATGGCATAGCCCACCGGCTCGGGGACTCCCAGCCGAAGCTGCTCGTCACCGACGCGGCCAACGCGCCGCGCTTCAGCGGCCGCTCAGTTCCGCGCGTGCTCGTGCTGGACGCAGCAGCGCTGCGACGGGAGAGCGATCGCTTCCAAACGGCCGACACGGCGGCTGAGGACCCGGCCCAGCTCTATTACACGTCGGGGACCACGGGTCTCGCAAAGGGCATCGTGCACGCCCACCGCTACGTGCTGGCCCACAACGAGTTCCTGCACTGCCACGACGTCCAGGATGGGGAGCGCTTCCACGGCATGGGCGAGTGGGCGTGGGCGGCCGGTATCTGCCCACTGTTGGGTCCCTGGCGGCTCGGCGCGGTTCAGCTCGTCTATCAGCGTGAGGGAGGCTTCGACCCGCACCGACAGCTCGCCTTCCTCTCCCGTCACGAGGCGAGCAACGTGTTTGCTACCCCGACGGCGATCCGCTCGATGATGGCGATCGACGACGCGGGCGAGCGCTACCCGCAGCAGTTCCGGATCGTGTGCTCGGCCGGGGAGCCCCTGAACCCCGAGGCGATCCGCTGGTTCCGCCGCCAATATGGGCTGACCGTCCTCGACTTCTACGGCCTCACCGAGTCCTACCCACTGTGTGGCAACTTTCCGTGGATGGAGGTGCGAGAGGGATCGATGGGGCGTCCTATGCCGGGCTGGGACGTGGCGATCCTCGACGAGGACGACAGCCCCGTCCCGGCCGGCGAGCGCGGGGAGATCTGCCTGCGCGCGCGTTCGAACCCCCACTACCCACTCGGCTACTGGCGCCTGCCCGAGGCGAGCGCCGAGGCGTTCGGCGGCGAGTGGTTCCACACGAAGGACGCCGCTCGCATGGATGGGGACGGCTACGTGTGGTACGAGGGCCGCGCCGATGACGTGATCATCGCGGCCGGCTACCGGATCGGGCCTTTCGAGGTCGAGTCCGTGTGTCTGGAGCATCCGGCGGTTGCCGAGGCGGCGGCCGTCGCCACTCCCGACGAGCGCCGCGGCAACGTCGTGAAGGCGTTCATCGTGCTCGCCGAGGGGCACGATCCGTCGGAGAATCTCGGCGAGGAGATCAAAGCGTTCGTGCGCGAGCGGCTGTCGGCATACGCATATCCAAGGCTGATCGAGTTCACGTCCGAGCTGCCGAAGACGCTGACCGGCAAGATCCGGCGCATCGAGTTGCGCGAGCGCGGGACTTGACCGCGACCCTCATCACCGGAGCCAACAAGGGCCTCGGGCTGGAGGTTGCAAGCCGCCTGCTCGCCGATGGCCATGACGTGTGGGTCGCCGCCCGGGACGAGTCGCTCGGCCGGGCCGCCGCTGAGGATCTCGGAGCGCGCTTCGTCCAGCTCGACGTCACCGACGATGCGAGCGTCGCGGCCGCTGCGGCGACCGTCGCCGCGGCGAGCGGCCTTGACGTGCTGATCAACAACGCCGGCATCGTCGGCGCCCACAGGGCCGTCGAGGACATCACGCCGCAGGACATCGCAGACGTCTTTGCGACCAACGTGCTTGGCATCGTGCGCGTCACCCAGGCCTTCCTGGCGCTGCTGCGTCGCTCGGGCAACCCGGTGATCGTCAACGTGTCGAGCGGGATGGGCTCCTTGGCGGTGACGAGCGACCCCGAACGGCTGGAGTCAACGCTGGTTTCCCTCGGCTACGCGACGTCGAAGGCGGCGGTCAACATGCTGAGCACGCAGTACGCGAAGGCCCTTCCCGGGATGCGGGTCAACGCCGTCGATCCGGGCTACACAGCCACCGACCTCAACGGCCACAGGGGTACGCAGACAGTCGAGCAGGGGGCCGAGGTGATCGTGGCGATGGCAAAGATCGACGCGACGGGGCCAACGGCGTCGTTCAGTGACCGGCACGGCCTCGTGCCGTGGTGAGCATCCGCCTCGGTCGGGACCCGGATCAGCCCGCGAGCTGAGCGGGCAGCTGCGGCTCGGCCGCGCGTCCGTCCGAGCGAGCGCCGACGTGGCGTCGCAGAAAATGCAGCTGGTCGGCGATCGCCCGCTCGAACGGCTCGCCCGTGTAGATGTCGAAGTGGCCGATCGGGTAGGTGCGCACCTCGGCGCGGCCGGTGGCCCGCCATGCAGCGTCCTGGGCGGCCTTGACGGGCGCGATGGTGTCACGGTCGGCGATCTGCACGAGCATCGGGCACGGGAGGCGGTCCGCCTGAAGCCCGGGTCTGTATGTGCCCGTGCTCAGGACGATGCGGGCCAGCACCTCGTTGCTCCAGGTGGCTCCCGCGATCGAGCGGTAACCCGCCTCGGAGTCAGGGGCGGTCATCGCGGCGATGCTTCCCGGCGGCCCGACGACGGGGAGCATCACGGGCGGGCGGCCGCGCAGCGAGGCCGCGAGGTCGCGTAGGCCGGCAAGGGTCAACTTCGCAAGGTGGCCCGGGCCGGCGTAGCGGGCGATATTGATGAGCGTGACGAGGCCGTCCATCGCGGGAACCTGTGCGATGACGCCCGCCACGCGCCCGTCGGCGACGGCCACGGGCACGGCGTGTCCGCCCGCGTAGGAGGAGCCCCACACGACGATCCGGTCCGGGTCGACGCCGTCCACCGAACGCGCGAACGCGATCGCCGCCGCGTAGTCCTGCAGCTGTCGCTCGATCGACAGCAGCTGGCGCGGCTGTCCCTCGCTGGCGCCGAAGTGCCGATAGTCGAACGCCAGCGCGTCGATGCCGGCAGCGGCGAAGCGCTCGACGTACGGTTCCAGACCGGAGTCCACCGTGCCGCCAAACCCGTTGGCGAGCACGACGCACGCCCTGCGGCCGTCGCCGTCGGCAAAGGCGTCACCCTCGCCGCGAAGGTGGAAGCCCGCGCAGCGAACGCCGTCGCTGTCGAATTCGACAGCGCTCATGCGGGCGAACCCGAGAGGCTCAGCGTGGCCGCCCGGCCGGCCGCGTCTCGCGCCGTCGGTGCGCCGGCGCGGGCGCGGGCCTGGCCAGCCGGGATCGAGCGGGTTAGCAACTCGTGCTGGAAGGCGTACCACTCGAGCTGCATCGTGTGGCGCGGCTTGTTCAGGAAGTGCCCGGTGTGGAACGCCTCGTCGCGGCGAATCTCCTCTTCCATCTCGGGTTGCGGCGGCGGCGCCCAGTCGCCGCTCAGCCAGCGCGCCGCGAGCTTCGACTGCAGCTCGGAAAACGGGAAGATCGTCGGAATCGGCTGACCGAGCCCGATAAAAGCGACGTCGTCGAGTCCCGGCTTGAGCATCCGCTTGAAGAGCGGCAGCACGTTTTCGGGCGCGTCGAGGAAGTCACGGTCGAAGAACGGGAAGGTGACGTTGTATCCGGTCGCGTAGACGATGGCGTCGAACGGCTCGACGCTGCCGTCCGCGAAGCGCACGCGATCGCCTAGCAGCTCCGCGACATCACCCTTCGCGACCGCGTCGCCGGCGCCGAGGCGCCCGAGGAGCTCGCTCGAGACGGTCGGGTGCGCGTCCAGGAAGTTGTGATTGGGGGTCGGCAGACCGAAGTCCTCCATGCGTCCGGAGAAGATGCGCGGCAGCACGCGCGCGAGTCTCCGCTGCACCGAGGAGGGGAGGCGGGGGTCGGTCTTGACGACCTGGTCGGCCGGCTTCCCGAAGAGGTACTTGGGAACAACATATGCGCCGGAGCGCGTCGACAGGAAGACCGTGTCCGAGACCGTCTTGCGGGCGAGCTCGGAAACGATGTCGACGGCGCTGTTTCCGATGCCGACGACCAGCACCCGCTTGCCGTAGAGGTCGAGTGGTGTGCTCGGGTCGATGTAGTCGTGGGAGTGGATCTGCGGCCCGTCGAAGGATCCTGGGAACTCGGGGTAGCGGGGGTTCCAGTGGTGTCCGTTGCAAACGAGCAGCGCGTCGAAGCTCTGCATCTCGCCGTCGTCGAGGGTGATCTGCCATCCGCCGTCGGCGCCCCGCTGCGCTCGCTCGACCCGCGTGTTGAAGCGGATCTGCTCGCGCAGCGCGAAGGCGTCGGCATAGTCGCGCAGCCACTCGAAGATGTGCGTGTGGTGGGGGTAGTCGGGATAGCGGTCGGGCATCGGGAAGTCCCGGAAGGAGATCGACGGCTTCGAGATGTCGATGTGCAGCGAGCGATAGGCTGATGAGACCCCGTTGGGGTTCTGGAAGTACCAGTTGCCGCCCACATCGTCGGACGCCTCGAAGCAGGTGTGGGGCACGCCGAAGTCCCCGAGCGACTTGCAGGCCGTCAGTCCGCTCACGCCCGCTCCTATGATTGCCACCGAAGGAAGCTCGTTCATGCGCAGATCCTACGCTGCTCGTGCGTTCCGGGGACCATGTGTCCGGCCCTCGCCCGCGGCGGCGCGGTGGAGAGGAGGCCAGCTCCCACGATCGATGACCTCAGCGCCGGCCCCTATCCACTGGTTCAGAGGCTGCCGGTGTCGGTCCCGTCACCCGACGTTGCGAGCTGCGCCGCGCGGCCTAGCAGTGACGGCATGGGTCTCACTACGAGCACGAGTGCCGCTGGCCTCACGGCGCTTTGACGGAGACTGCCGAACAGCTCCTCGAGACACCCGACAGCGACGGCGCCTTTCCTCGGCTGACCGACGATCAGCTGGCCAAGCTGAAGGCGAGCGGGGAGATTCGCCGCACCGAGGCTGACCAGGTGCTCTTCCGGGAGGGCGATGAGAGCTACGACTTTCATGTCGTTCTCGACGGCCTGGTGGCCGTCGTCGACGGCTACGGCCGTCCGGATGAGCGTCTCATCGCCGTGCACGGGCCGGCTCGCTTCCTCGGCGAGCTTGGGCTTCTGACCGGCCAGGCGGCGTTCTTCACCACCGTGGTCCGCGAGCCGGGCGAGGTGCTGGTCGTGCCCGTCGAGCGGCTTCGCTCGATTCTGGCCGAGGACGCGCCGCTGGGCGATCTCGTGTTGCGCGCCTACTTCCTGCGCCGCGAGTTGCTGATCGGGCTCGGCGCGGGCCTGCGGATCATCGGGTCGCGCTTCTCACCCGACACGAGGCGTCTGCGCGAGTTCGCCGCGCGCAACCGTCTTCCGCATCGCTGGATCGACCTCGAGCAGGACCAAACGGCGGAGCAGCTGCTGCGGGAGGCCGGCGTCTCACCACGGGAGACGCCAGTCGTGGTCTGGCACGGTGAGGTGCTGCGGAACCCCTCAAACGAGCAGCTTGCACGTGCGGTGGGGCTGAAGGGACACGCGCCGGAGCGCGGCGCCTCCGATCTTGTTGTCGTCGGCGCGGGGCCGTCGGGCCTTGCCGCGTCCGTGTACGGCGCCTCCGAGGGACTGGAGACCATCACGCTCGACGCCGTCGCCACCGGTGGACAGGCCGGCACCTCCTCGAAGATCGAGAACTATCTCGGCTTTCCCGCCGGGATCTCTGGTGCGGAGCTCGGCGAGCGCGCGGCGATCCAGGCCCGTAAGTTCGGCGCCGACATCGCTGTCCCGAGCCAGGCTGTTGCGCTGGAGTCCGAGGACGGCCGCCACATGGTGCGGCTGGCGGACGGCCGCGAGCTGTGGACTCGGACGGTGATCGTCGCCAGCGGCGCGCGCTACCGGCGGCTGTCGGTACCGGGCCTCGAGGACTTCGAGGGTGACAGCGTCTACTACGCGGCGACGCTGACGGAGGCACGCATGTGCGCCGGCGATCCCGTCGTCGTGGTCGGCGGGGGCAACTCGGCCGGCCAGGCCACGTTGTTCCTGTCGCGCTACGCCACCGAGCTGCGGCTCGTCATCCGCGGCGAAGCGCTGACCGCCGGCATGTCTCGCTACCTGGCCGACCGCATCGAAACGAGTCCGGTCGAGGTACTGCTCAACACCACGGTGCGCGGGGTCGAGGGGGAAGGCACGCTCGAGGAGTTGACTGTCGAGAACAGCCTCACGGGTGAGCGGCGCGTACTTCCCGCGCGCGCTCTCTTCGTGTTCATCGGCGCCGACCCCTACACGCAGTGGCTTCAAGGACAGCTCGCGCTCGACCGCCGCGGCTTCGTTCTCACCGGGTCCTCGACGGCGAGCTCGCTGCCCGACGATCGACGCCGCTCGCGCCGTCCGCTCCTGCTCGAGACGAGCCGTCCCGGTGTGCTCGCCGCCGGCGACGTTCGCAGCGGCTCCATCAAGCGCGTGGCCTCGGCGGTCGGGGAGGGTTCGATGGCGGTGCAGCTGGTATACGAGCTCCTCGAACATGAGCACCGGCACCCCCACCATGTTCCCTAGCCGCTACACGAACACTTCATCGATGTAGCACCAGCGCCACGCCTCGCCCGGCTCGAAGGACTGCACGATCGGATGTCCGATCGCATGTGCGTGGGCGCGCGCGTGACGGTTGGGCGAGGAGTCGCAGCAACCGACGTGTCCGCAGGTCAGGCAAAGGCGCAGATGAACCCACGGGGAGCCGATTCGAAGGCACTCCTCACAGCCTTCGGGCGTGCGCGGCACGACGGGACGGATGGCGTCGAGATGCGAACAGACGGCGACCTCCACGCTTGCGTCTATAGGCCAGGCTCCGCTTCGGGCTAGCGCTGCGCCGCCGGGCGGATACGGTTATGTCGTGCTCCCCGTGGAGATCGTGCCGGGACTGCTGCGCTGGACGGCGCTCCACCCCGACTGGCCCCCGGACGGGGAGCCCGGCAGCGCCGACGATTGGGATCAGGAGGTCGCCTCGGTCCTCTACGAGCGGCCGGATTCGGTCTCGCTGTTCGATCCACTGCTCCCGGCGGAGGACCGGGCGCAGTTCCTCGCCTGGCTCGATGAGCGCATCGCCGAGCGACCCGTCAGCATCCTGACCACGATCCGCTGGCACCGGCGCGACCGCGAGCAGCTCGCCGAGCGCTACCGCTCGACGACGCGCAGGGCGTGGAATGCGGTCCCGGAGGGTGTCGTGCCGCGGCCGCTGCGGGGAGCTGGTGAGACGATGTACTGGCTGCCGGACGCTGCCACGCTGATCACCGGCGACCGCCTGTTGGGCGACGGGGCAGGCGGACTGCGCGTCTCGCCCGAGAGCTGGCTCGCATCGGCGCAGGTCGACCGTGCGGGAGCCGCCACGCTGATGCGCTCGCTGCTCGAGCTGCCGATCGAGCGCGTGCTCGTCTCGCACGGTGAGCCGGTGCTGCATGACGGCCGGGCGGCGGTCGCCCGCGCGATCGCCGAGGCCGAGGGCTGAGCGCCTCTAGGCGGCCGAGCCCGCAGGCTTGACCCGTGCGGCGAGCACGGCGACGTCATCGCGCGCATCGTCGGTGAGCTCGACGAGCTCGAGCAGCGCGTCGATCGTCGCCTGCGCCGAACGCGGTGACTGGCCGGCGAGCTGCGCAAGCATCTCCTGGACGCTCACTGTCCGCTCCGGCGCATGGGCCTCCGACAGGCCGTCGGTGTAGAGCGCGAGCGTGTCGCCCGGACGCAGCAGCATCGAGCTCTCGCTGATCACCGGGTCAGCGAACACCCCGAGCAGCGTCCCACAGTCGCCGAACTCCTCGGCTGCGCCGCCCGTTCGCGCGATCAGAGCCGGCGGGTGCCCGGCCGCGGCGAGCGTGACCTGCACCTCCGAGCTGCGGAACGCGAGGCGCGCGAGGATCGCCGTCGCGAAGCGGCCGTCGAAGTCCTGTTCGAGCATCGCCTGGTTGACGCGCGCGAGGACGCTGGCCGGCCCGACACCTTCGCGCGCGTACGCGATCGTGGTGTGCCGCAGGAAGCCGGTGAGCACGGCGGCGTCGGCCCCCTTGCCGCACACGTCGCCCACGACGAGCCAGCAGCTGGAGCGGTCTCCGAAGACGTCGTAGAAGTCACCGCCGACTTCATTGCCCGCGCCCATCGGCCGGAAGAAGCTCGCGAGGTCCAGGCCCGCGATCGCCGGCAGCGCAGCCGGCATCAGACTGCGACGAAGGGTGTGGGCGACGCGCGCCCGCTCGGCGTACAGGCGAGCGTTGTCATACGCCAGGGCCGCCCTGCCCGTCAGGTCGTCCAGGACGGCGAGCTGTCCCTGCTCGTAGCTGACGTCCTCGCCGAGATGCAGGAAGGAGACGGCGCCAAGCATCCGGCCGCGCGCGATCATCGGGAACACCGCAGCTGAGCGGCAGCCGGCGTCGCGCATGAAGCGCGCCTGCTCATCGCTCTCGGCGGCCAGCTGAAACGCTGCCGAGTCGGCCAGGTCCTGCGCGATGAACGGCTTGCGCGCCTGTAACGCTCGGGCGATCGGGTGGTGGCCGCGGATGTGCAGCGGCTGCGCGTTGCGGACGTCTTCAAAGGACCTCGCGACGGCGCTGTCGACGGCGGCGGCCACCGTCGTGGTGATCCAGCCGTCGGCGTCGATCAGGTCGATCACGCACAGCTCGGCGAGCTCGGGAACGGCGGTGCGTGCGATCTTCTGGAGTGTCTGTTGGGGGTCGAGCGAGGTGTCGAGATGCGCGGTGGCGGCGATCAGGAATTCAAGGCGCCAGCGCTGCTGGCGCACCCGTTCGAGCGCGAAATGGACGAGGCCCGAGGCCAGCAGCGCCAGCACGATGCCCACGCAGGCGAACGCCCCGAAGGAGCTCGACACGTGCGAGTAGGCCAGCGGCGCCAGGAAGGCGATCAGTCCGGCGGCCCACACCACGAGCAGGCGCCCTCTCGGCTGGAAGGCGGCGGCGTGGCCGATCGCGAAGAAGTAGACGAGACCGAAAGGGCTGCCCGCGCCACCGGTCGCCGCACACAGCAGGGCGACGAGCACGACCCCCCACAGATCCGCGACCCAGGCAAGGGTCAGGCCGCGGCGCTGGCGGGCGTAGGCAAGCATCAGGGCGACGGCCGTCAAAAAGGCGGCCACGGCGATCGCCACGACGGCCGCAGGGGAGCTCACGTGGGGAAGGAGCGCAGCGGTGGCGCAGAGCATCGCGCCAACCGTGTAGAGCGCGGCGGCGCTGACCAGCGCGGCGCGAGCTTCGCGCCGGCTCGTCTTGCCGGCACGTCCGCCGTCGAGCAGCGCCGCGGCCCCCCCGAGAATCGTTCTAGCCTCCCTCATCGCTCCCCAATGCGCCCCTCGCCAGTCTCACCCGCGGCGGTCGGCCGCACGATCGGCGGTCCGCCGAGCGGCCCGGTCAACAGCATCCAATCGTATGTGCACAAGGGACAAGCAGGCGCGCATCGCCTGCCGATCGGGACGGTTCGTAGCAATGCTCACGTGTCGTCGCTCTCTGGCTATGATCCCGGGCGAAGTTTGAGAGATCCGCGGGGCGGATACCCCGGGGCGAGGCGAATCGCAAACGGGAGGAGCGGAGCATGGATGGCGCGGTCACGGAACTGGCGGCCCGCGAGCAGTCGGCGGTAAACGCGACAACGCTCGCCGAGGCGTTCCGCCGCACGGCCGCCGAGCGCGCCGATGAGGTCGCGATCCGCACAAAGGGCGACGCGTTCACGATCACCTGGGGAGAGCTGCGCGCGCGTGTCGACGCGCTTGCCGGTGGCCTCGCGAAGCTCGGTCTCGGTCGCGGCGAGACGATCGCCCTGATGCTCTCCAACAGTCCCGAGTTCCATCTGTGCGACATCGCCGCGATGATGCTTGGCGCCACTCCGTTCTCGATCTACAACACCTACGCCTCCAACCAGATCGAGTACGTCGTCGCGGACGCCGGAGCACGCGTCCTGATCTGTGAGCAGCAGTTCCTGGCGCAGGTGCTCGAGGCGCGCCACGGCCTACCCGACCTCGAGCACGTGATCGTCGTCGACGGTGAGCCGCCGCAGGGCACGATCGCCCTGTCGGATGTCGAGGGCACGAACCCCGGCTTCGACGTCGACGGATCCGTGGCGCAGATCACCGCGAGCGATGTGCTCACGCTTATCTACACCTCCGGGACGACGGGGCCGCCGAAGGGCGTCCAGCTCATCCACCGCAACCTGCTGGCGGCATGCGAGGGGCTCGAGGAGCTGATCGACCTGCCGCGCGACGGGCGCGTCATCTCATGGCTCCCGGCCGCCCACGTTGCCGAGCGCAACGCTCACCACTACCTGCCGATCGTCTATGGCCTGCAGATCACCTGCTGCGAGGACCCCCGCCAGGTCCTCTCCTACCTGCCCGAAGTACGGCCGAGCTGGTTTTTCGCCGTGCCGCGTATCTGGGAGAAGCTCAAGGCCGGCCTGGAGACGATGATCGCCGGCCAGCCCGACGAGCAGCGAGAGGCGATGCTCGCGGCGATCGCGGCGGGCGTGCGCAAGGTGCGCCTCGAGCAGGCCGGGGAGCCGGTCCCCGCCGATCTCGCCGAGCAGGTCGCCAAGGCGGACGCCGAGATGTTCGCCGGCCTGCGCGAGATGCTCGGGCTCGACCAGGTCGAGGCGATCAACGTCGGTGCGGCGCCCACCCCCGTGGAGGTGCTCGAGTTCTTCCACGCCATCGGGCTCCCGCTGGCCGAGCTGTGGGGCATGAGCGAGACGTGCGGCGCCGGCAGCGTCAATCCGACCGGGAAGATCAAGATCGGGACGGTCGGGCCGCCCGCGCCGGGAGTCCAGATCAAGCTCGACGCCGACGGCGAGGTGCTGGTGAAGTCCGACGTCGTGATGCTCGGATACCGCAACCTCCCCGACAAGACGGCCGAGGCGTTCACGGAGGACGGCTGGCTGCGCACCGGCGACATCGGGGTATTCGACGACGACGGCTATCTGACGATCGTCGACCGCAAGAAGGAGATCATCATCAACGCGGCCGGCAAGAACATGTCGCCGGCGAACATAGAGGCCGCCTTGAAGAGCGCCTCGCCGCTGATCGGCCAGGCGTGTTGCATCGGCGACCGGCGCCCGTTCAACACGGCGCTGATTGTGTTGGACCCCGACTTCGCGCCGGCGTGGGCGACGCAGCAGGGCATCGAGGACACATCCCTGGCGTCGCTGGCGCGCGACGAGCGCGTTCGCGCCATGGTGCAGGCCGGCGTCGATGAGGCGAACGCCAAGCTCGCGAAAGTCGAGCAGATCAAGCGGTTCTCGATCATCGAGGGCGACTGGCTGCCGGGCGGCGAGGAGCTGACGCCGACTATGAAGCTCAAGCGCAAGCCGATCGCCGAGCGCTACGCGGACGTGATCGAGGGGATGTACGCCCGCTAGCGGCCGCGCGGCGCGGGGCGTGCGCGTCCTCACGTGGAATCTGTTTCACGGTCGCTCCGTTCCACCCGCCGGACGCGACCTGCAGGCGGAGTTCGCCGGGCTGATCGCCGGGTGGGACTGGGACGTCGCCATGCTTCAGGAGGTGCCTCCGTGGTGGCCGCCGGAGCTGGCTCGCGATGCCGGAGCCGAGCAGTGCACGGCGCTGACCTCGCGAAACTCTTTGCTGGCGCTCCGCCGGGCGCTGGCCGTGCGACGCCCCGACGCGATCAAGTCCAATGGCGGGGGCTCAAACGCGATCCTCTCGCGGCGCCCGATCGTCGAGCACCGCGCCCTGCGGCTTCGCGCCTGGCCCGAGCGGCGGGTCGCCCAGCTCGCACGGCTCGCGGATGGAGTGTGTGTCGTCAACTTCCACGCCAGCGCGCGGGTGCCGCTTGCCGAGGACGAGCTCGCACTACTGTGGCAACGCTCGCTGGCGTGGGCGGACGGGGCACCGCTGATCCTCGGCGGGGACCTGAACCTGCGCAGTCCCGGACATCCGGACGGTGGCATCGTGCAGGTGGCGCGCAGGGACGTCGATCACCTGTTCGCTCGCGGGATGCGGGCGGTCGGAGAGGCCGCCCGGCTGGAGCGCCGCGTGAACCTTGACACCGGCCCGGTTGAGCTGTCCGATCATCTGCCGCTGATCGTCGAGCTGATCAGGTGAGTGCTTGTGCGCCGGCCAATCGCCGGCGAGGAGCTCAGCTGGGCCAGCGGCCGTGGCGGCTGAAGTAGTCGCGCGCCTCGTCCTCCGCATCGCGCTCGCGCTCACCGGCGGCGCCGATCCGGAACAGCCAGTTGACGAGATACACGGCGAGCCCCGCGCCCACGATCCCGGCGCCGCCCTCCAGTTCGCTTTCGCCGCCCATCGCCATGACGACGACCCCGGCGAGCACGACGATCGCCGGCAGCCCATAGCGCACGCTCACCAGTAGCCACCGCTGACGCATACCCCCGATGCTAGGACGACCAGCGCTCGAGCCGAACGTGGCCCTCGCGTGGTGGACACCGGGCCGACGAGTGTGGTGGGCCGCCGTGTACGGTTCGGGGCGCGAGTCCGCGCAATCGCGGGCGCCGGCGAGGGACCTGCCGGACGCGACGCCAAAGGGAGTGCGATGCCAACAGCGACGATCGACGAGCTAACGCTCGCGGACGAGCCCGAGCGATGGGGACATCTCGGCTTCGCGGTATCCGGCGACTGCGTGCAGATCGGGCGTGTGCGGGTGCGCCTGGCCGGGGCGCAGGCGGGAAGCGGCATCGTGGGATGGTCCCTGCGAGGAGTGTCGAGCACCGAGCTGGACGGCCTGAGGACCCACGTCTCTGAGCGGGAGGTCCCGGAGCAGGCGCCGGCACAACCGAACGGCGTACTGTCGATCGATCATGTCGTGGCGATGTCGCCCGCGCTGGAGCGCACGATCGTGGCGTTGCAGGCCGCCGGCCTCGACCTGCGTCGGGTGCGCGAGGAGCCGACCCCGGCCGGCGCGCCGCGCCAGGCCTTCTTCCGGCTGGGAGCGGAGATCCTCGAGCTGATCCAGGAGCCGGAGGAGGTCGTCGAGCGCGCGGGCGGAGCGGATCATCCGGCGCGCTTCTGGGGACTTGCGCTGAGCGTCGAGGATCTCGAGCGGGCAGTCGAGCGGATCGGACCGCAGGTCGGCGAGATCCGAGCAGCCGTTCAGCCGGGACGCCAGATCGCGACGCTCAGGCGCTCTGCGGGCCTTGCGGTCCCCGTGGCACTGATGAGTCCGGACGGCCGCGGACGGGGGCTGACATGAGCCAGGAGCTGTGGAGCGATGTCGATGGGTACACCGCCGACCTGCTCGTCCACGAGGACCAGGCGCTTCGCGATGCCGCCGCGGGCAGCGCCGCGGCCGGCCTCCCACCGATCGCGGTGTCTCCGAACCAGGGCAAGCTACTGCACCTGATCGCCCGTGCGATGGGCGCGCGAAGCATCCTCGAGCTAGGAACGCTGGGCGGCTACAGCACGATCTGGCTCGCGCGGGCGCTCCCGCCCGGGGGCAGGCTCGTGACTTCGGAGCTCGAGCCGAGCTACGCACAGGTCGCTGCGGAGAACATCGAGCGGGCAGGGGTGGCCGACCGCGTCGAGCAGCGTGTCGGCCCCGCGCTCGAGTCGCTGCGCGAGCTCGCCGGCGAGCGGGCCGGCCCATTCGACTTCATCTTCATCGACGCCGACAAGGCAGGCACGCCGCAGTACTTCGAGTGGGCGCTCGAGCTCTCGCGCGCCGGCAGCGTGATCGTCACGGACAACGTCGTGCGGGGCGGCGCACTCGTCGATCCCGAGAACGACGACCCCGGGATCGAGGGCATGCGGCGCTTTCACGAGCTGCTCGCGGCGGCGCCCGGTGCTACCGGGACGACGATCCAGACGGTCGGCACGAAGGGCTACGACGGCTTCACCCTCGCGCTCGTCGCGCCGCGCCCCTAGTCGCGTCTGGATGCTTCTGCTGTAGCCTCCGCGCGATGGCTCGCGGTCTGAAGCTGGGGCTCAACACCGGCTACTGGGCAGGGGGGCCGCCTCCGGGTGCGAGTGAGGCGGTTGCCGAGGCGGAGCGGCTCGGGTTCGACTCGATCTGGACCGCCGAGGCCTACGGCTCGGATTGCCTGACGCCGCTGGCGTGGTGGGGCGCGTCGACTGCGCGAATCAAGCTCGGCACGGCGATCGTGCAGATGTCGGCTCGCCAGCCCGCCGCCACGGCGATGGCCGCGATGACGATGGACCATCTGTCAAACGGCCGGTTCATCCTGGGCCTCGGGGTCTCCGGACCGCAGGTAGTCGAGGGCTGGTACGGCATGCCGTTCGCCAAGCCGCTCGCGCGCACGCGCGAGTACATCGGCATCCTGCGCGACGTGTGGGCGCGCCAGGGCCCGCTGCAGGCACCAGGCCCGCACTACACCCTGCCGCTACCCGACGGCACCGGTCTCGCCAAGTCGCTGAAGTCGTCGATCCACCCACTGCGCGAGGACATCCCGGTCTATTTGGGCGCCGAGGGGCCGAAGAACATCGCCCTGTGTGCGGAGCTGTGCGACGGCTGGCTGGCGATGCTGTTCTCTCCCGCCGTCTACGAGGAGCTATACCGCCCCTCGCTGGAGGAGGGCTTCGCGCGAGATGGAGCGCGGCGCAGCGCCGAGGACTTCGAGGTCGCCGCGACCGTGCCACTGATCGTCACCGACGACGTCGAGGCGGCCGCCGAGTCCCTGCGGCCCTTCTATGCGCTGTACTTCGGGGGAATGGGCGCCAAAGGCGCCAACTTCCACGCGAATGTCCCAATCCGCATGGGCTATGAGCGCGAGGTTTCCGAAATCCAGGACCTCTACCTGAGCGGCAAGAAGGACGAGGCGGGGGCGAAGATCCCGACCCCACTGATCGAACAGCTGTCGCTGATCGGCCCGAAGGAGAAGATCCGTGACGACCTGGAGGCGTGGCGCGAGTCGGTAGTCACCACCCTGCTCGTCTCCGGAGACGCGGCCACGCTGCGCACCGCGGCGGAGCTCGTCCTCGGCTGAGCGGCAGGCGAGTCGGGGGTCGCCTGGACGCTGCGTGCCCCGGCGGTGGGGCGTCTAGGGAATCCGTCGAGTGGACTGGCGGATTACTTCATTTGTGCTAGCCGCGGTCGATATGCGGTGTCATGGAAGATCATCTGGACGCCGTTCTTCCCGCCCTGCGTGGCGCCACACGGCCAGCGTCTCGTGACCGCCGTGAACATGGCCCGCTCGCGGACGCCCACGCCGCACCCGTGTCATGGCTGATCGACGACGAAATGGACCGCGAGCGAATGCTCGACATGGACCGCCAGGTCGCGCCGGTGCGCCGGCGGTCGTTCATCGTGATCGCCGCCGCGCTGCTGATCTGCGGGCCGTGGCTCGGGTGGTGGACGGTCATCCCTCTCGTAATCGCCGGGGTCCTGTTCGCGGCGGCTGACTCGGCGGTTCACCGCGTGACATACCCCGAGTACCTCCTGTTTGCCGCATGGACGGGATCGCAGCTGATGATCGAGATCAGCGTGGCCCTGACCGGCGGGCCGCGTTCGCCGGCGATGGCCTGGGCAGCCATTCCGATCGTCACGCTGAGCGCGCGCTTTCCCACGCGTGGCGTGATCCTCGGGCTGTGCGTGACGGTCGCGATGATGATCGGCGTCGCCTTCGGCGTCGACGCGGCCGCCGTCATCGCCCATCCTCCGCTCTTGATCATGCCGCTAGCGCTGGCGATCGCCGTCGCGATCCTCTCCACGGCGCTGATGCACTCCGACGTCCGGCACCGCAGTGCCGCGGTGATTGACCAGCTGACCGGCATGCTCAACCGCAACTCGCTTGCCGACCGCACGCTCGAGCTCGCATACCAAGCGGAGCGCACCCGTCAGCCCGTCGGGCTGATCGTCGCCGACCTCGACCATTTCAAGCTGATCAACGACACCCACGGCCATGCGGTCGGTGACGCTGTCCTGCAGGACGTCGCGTACATGCTCCGCAAGCAGCTGCGCGCGTTCGACCTCGCCTACCGGATCGGCGGCGAGGAGTTCCTCGTGCTGCTCCCCGGTGCCGACCTGGAGCAGACCGCGGCGATGGCCGAGCGTCTGCGCCGCGGCGTCGAGGCCGATACCGTCGGGGGTGGCCTGCGCGTCACGATGAGCTTCGGTGTGGCTGCCTCCACGCGCGACGCCCCGTTCGACTACAGGGCCGTCAGCGCCGAAGCCGACTCGGCACTCTACGAAGCCAAGCGCAACGGTCGCAACGGCGTCTGCGGCGGCCTCCTCGCCGCACCCGAACCGGCGCTTCGCTAGCCGGCGGCGGCCGGCGCCGCGGCTGTAGGGTCTAGGGATGGCCGACGCTGATCCCGCGCTGCAACAGCAGCTCTACGCGAACTTTCAATACGAGATCTACGGGCGGGGCCTCGCCGGTGAGCGACCCGCGCTGCCCATCTCGACGATGGAGCTCGAACAGCACGCTCGCGAGGTGCTGAACACGGGGGCGTTCGGCTACGTCGCCGGCGGTGCCGGCTCAGAGCGCACGGTCGCAGCGAATCTCGCCGCGTTCGAGCGGTGGGAGATCGTGCCACGCATGCTGCGCGATGTCGCCGCGCGCGATCTCGCCACGACTGTTCTCGGTACGGAGATGCCCGCGCCGCTGCTGCTCGCGCCAATCGGCGTGCAGTCGATCGTGCATCCGCAAGCCGAGCTGGCGGTCGGGCGCGCGGCCGGCGCACTGGGCCTGCCGGCGATCCTCAGCACCGCCGCGTCCCATTCGATGGAGGACGTCGCGGAGGCGATGGGCGAGGCCAGCCGCTGGTACCAGCTGTACTGGCCGAAGGATCGCGACCTCGCCGCGAGCTTCGTCGCCCGTGCAGCGGACGCCGGGTACACGGCGCTCGTCGTCACGCTCGATACGTGGATGCTCGGCTGGCGGCCGCGCGATCTACAGAGCGCCTACCTGCCGTTCCTGCAGGGCGAGGGCGTCGCGAACTACTTCAGCGACCCGGTCTTCCGCGCGGCTCTGGAGCGCCCTCCGGAGGAGGACCCCGGTCCCGCGATCGGCCATTGGGCCTTGCAGTTCTCGAACCCGACGGTCACCTGGGCGGACCTCGAGTGGCTGCGGGGGCAGACTTCGCTGCCGATCGTGCTCAAGGGGATCCTGCACGAGGACGACGCGCGGCTCGCGGTGCAGGCGGGCGTGGACGGGCTGATCGTCTCAAACCACGGCGGCCGCCAGGTCGACGGAGCGCTCGGCGCGCTGGACGCGCTGCCCGCCGTGCGCGGCGCCGCCGGCGAGGATTTCCCGGTTCTGTTCGACAGCGGCATCCGCACCGGCGCGGACATCTTCAAGGCGCTCGCGCTCGGCGCCGACGCGGTGTGCCTGGGTCGCCCGTATGTCTGGGGGTTGGCGCTGGACGGGCAGGCCGGTGTCGAGCACGTGCTGCGCTGCGTGCTTGCCGAGCTCGACCTCACGATCGCGCTCAGCGGTTGCACGACGGTCGCCGAGGTCCGCGAGGCCACCCTACGAGAAGCGGCCT
>JAOPZV010000247.1 GCA_025963935.1 Solirubrobacterales bacterium | reverse complement strand
ACGGCCAGGCGCCCGACGCCGGTCCGCTCGAGCGCCTGCTCGGCGCGCCCCAGGAGGGTCTCGACGATCGCGGCCTGGTAGGAGGCGGCGAGGTCTGCGGCGCGGGCCGCCGGGCCTTCGCAGAGGGCCTCGACTTCTCCTTCGCCGGCCTGAAGACCGCGCTGCTGTACAAGCTGCGCGAGCTCCCCGAGGCCGAGGCGGCCGCGCGCTCCGCCGACCTCGCCGCCTCCTACCAGGCCGCGATCGTCGAGACCCTCCTGGGGCGCGCCGAGCAGGCGCTCGAGCGGACCGGCGTCGGGCGCCTGGCCGTCGGCGGCGGTGTCGCGGCCAACGGTGAGCTGCGCCGCCGCCTGCCGGAGCTCGGCGCGACGCTCCACGTCCCCGCGCGCGAGCTGTGCACCGACAACGCCGCGATGATCGCCAGCGCTGCGCGCTTTGGCGAGCAGCTGGCCTATCCGGCATACCTCGGTCTGGACGCCTACGCCACGGGCGAAGTCGCGCGGTGACCCTGCTGACCGTCTACTCCAGCCCTGACTGCCACCTCTGCGAGGACGCGATGGCGGTTCTGCGCCGTCTGCAGGCCGAGCTCGGGTTCGCCCTCGAGGAGCGCGACATCACCGCCGACGCCGCCCTCCATCGAGCGTATTTCGAGCGTATCCCGGTGATTACCGTCGATGGCGAGGAGCTTTGTGAGTACTTCGTCGAGGAGGCGGTCGTGCGCGAGCGTCTAGAGTCACGACGATGAGCTACGGAGAAGCCACGACCAGCGCCCCCCAGGCCGAGCGCGACGGGAGGGTGTCCTCCAACGAGCGGCTCTCGCTCGGAGTGGCCGCGCGCCTGTCGCGCTACCTGCAGGTGCTCACGCAGGCCAAGAAGATGGGCAAGGAGACGATCTCCTCCCAGGAGCTGTCCGACTACACGCACGTCAACTCCACGCAGATACGGCGCGACCTGTCCGGCTTCGGGAAGTTCGGCAAGCGCGGCGTCGGCTACAACGTCGAGGCGCTCGTCTCGCAGATCCGGAAGATCCTGCGCACGGCGGGCCAGCACAACATCGCGCTGATCGGGGCCGGGCATCTCGGCAAGGCGATCGCCTCCTCGGAAATCTTCGCCGACCACGGCTTCCGCGTCGTGTCGATCTTCGACGTGGACGACGCCAAGGTCGGTACCCCGATCGGCAACCAGGTGGTGCGGCACATCTCCGATCTTCGCCAGGTGGTCGAGGACGAGGACATCGTGGTGGGCGTGCTCGCCGTGCCAAACCAGGCCGCCCAGGGGCTCGCCGACGAGCTCGTCGAGGCCGGCGTGAAGATCATCTTCAACTACTCCGAGTCCCTGCTCGACGTACCGCCTGAGGTGACGGTCCACACCTCGAGCCCGGCGGTCGATCTGCTCTACGCGCTGTACTTCTATCTGACCTGAGGACGCGGCCGGCTCCGCGAGCAACACTGTAGGCCCGAGCGCACCGCACAACCGCACGCAGACTCGACGCATGAACAGCCAGGATCTAGACCGAGCGGCCGAGACATTCGCGCAGGCGCGCGACTTCACGGTGGGCGTGGAGGAGGAGTTCTCGATCCTCGACCCGCAGACGCTCGAACTGCTCCCGCGCTTCGAGGAGCTGCGCGCTGCGGCGGCCGGCGACCCGCTGCTGCACGACGGGATCACCGGCGAGCTGATCTGCTCCGAGATCGAGATCATCTCCGGCGCCGGGTCCGACCTGCACGACGCGCTCGCCCGTCAGCGGGAGCGCCGTTCCCGCCTGTTCGCGCTGGCCGCGGCCAACGGCGTGGCGCTCGGCGCGACCGGCACGCACCCGTGGGCCGACTACCGCGAGCAGCCGATCATCGACACCGAGCACTACCGCCGCGTCGAGGACGAGCTCAAATACGTAGCCTGGCGCAACAACACGTTCAGCCTGCACATCCACATGGGCGTACGCGACCTCGATCGCGCGGTGCGCGCCTGCGACAGGCTGCGCCCGGTGCTGCCACTGTTGCTGGCCATCTCGGCCAACTCACCGTATCTCGACGGCCGCGACAGCGGCCTGCACTCCGCCCGCACGCAGAGCTTTACCAAGAGCTTCCCGCGCTGTGGCATCCCGGACCCGTTCGGCGGATGGAGCGCCTACCGTGAGTACATCGAGTTCCTGCTGCGCACCCGCTCGATCGTCGAGTTCACGCAGGTGTGGTGGTCGGTGCGCCCGCACTTCAGCTTTGGCACCGTGGAGGTGCGCATCGCCGACGCCCAGGCGAGCGCGCAGGAGTCCGACGCGCTCGCTTCGCTGATGGTCGCCTGCGTCGCCCAGGCTGTCCGCGACATCGACGAACGTGTGCCGTTCAACGACCCCGCTCCGCGAATGCTCGAGGAGAACGTGTGGCGTGCCACCCGCTTCGGACTCGACGGCCGGCTGGTCGACCTGGAGCGCGCCGAGGAGTACCCGGCACGCGAGGCGATCGACAGGCTGATGGGCTGGACCGCGCCGGTGCGCGCCGAGCTCGGCATCGACCCCGTCTTCCCTGAGCGAAACGGCGCCCAGCGCCAGCGCC
>JAOPZV010000208.1 GCA_025963935.1 Solirubrobacterales bacterium | reverse complement strand
CGGGGGCGGCGATCCAGCGCCCGGCGCGGCGGGAGGCGCGGCGGGCGTGGCGCGCCCGGAGGCCGCGTCGTAGAGGTCGCCCATGCCCTTCTCGACCGCGGCGAGGTCGTCCGAGAGCCGTCCGGCGCCCGTCCGCAGGGTCTCCATCAGCGCGCTCACCTCGCCGTCCATCGATCCGACGCGCTGAAGCAGCTTGGTGGCCACCTGCGACACCGCCGCGACCTGCACTCGCGACTTCTCGACCGCGTCGTTGCGCGTGCGCTCGGCGTCCCGCTCCGCCTCGTCGCGCACGTTTCGCGCGTTCTCGAGCGCCTGACGCTCGATTTCAGCGGCGGCGTTCTCGGCCGCCTCGATGATGCTCTGGACCTGGCTGCCCGCGGCCGACGCGAGCGAGCTCTCGCCGCCCCCGGCGGCGGTGCGCTGCAGGCTCTCCACCTCGGCGGCGAGGGCCCGCAGGTGCGCGTCCACGGCCGCCGTGTCGTAGCCGCGGCGGCCGATCGGGAAGTCCCTGCGCTCGATTGCCTGCCGATCCAGATCCACGGCGGCAATCCTAGGCGATGTCCCGCTGGGGGGCCTCGCTTGTGCTGGTGGGTTCCACGGGGGCCTGCACGGCCTGGATCTCCTGCAGGTCGCGGCGCAGCTCGCGCAACTCGTCGCGGAGCTGCGCGGCGTACTCGAACCGCAGGTCCTCGGCCGCGGCGAGCATCTCCTCCTCGAGCTCGACGACGAGTCGCTCGAGCTCGTGCTGCGGTATCTCGCCGCCCGAGCGGCGGGCGCCGCGTGAGCGGCGCTTGCGCCCCCGCGGGACCTTCGACTCAGCCTGCAGGAACTCCGCGATGTCGGAGATGCCCTTGACGATCGTGGCTGCGGTGATGCCGTTTCGCTCGTTGTACTCGAGCTGGATCTCGCGCCGCCGGTCGGTCTCGGAGATCGCAGCGCGCATAGCCCGCGTCTCCTTGTCGGCGTACATCAGGACGGTGCCCTCGACGTTGCGAGCCGCTCGCCCGATCGTCTGGATCAGCGAGGTCTCCCCGCGCAGGAAGCCCTCCTTGTCGGCGTCGAGGATCGCCACCAGCGAGACCTCCGGCAGATCGAGCCCCTCGCGCAGCAGGTTGACGCCGACCAGCACGTCGTACTCGCCGAGCCGCAGGTCGCGGATGATCTGGATGCGTTCCAGCGTGTCGATCTCGGAGTGCAGGTAGCGCGTCTTGAAGCCCATCTCCAGCAGGTACTGGGAAAGGTCCTCGCTCATCTTCTTGGTCAGCGTGGTGACCAGCACGCGCTCGTCGCGCTCGACCCGCGAGCGCACCTCGTTCATCAGGTCGTCGATCTGGTTTCGCGTCTCGCGCACCTCCACGACGGGATCCACGATCCCGGTGGGGCGGACTATCTGCTCGACGATGCGTGTCGACTGCGTCCGCTCGTACTCGCCGGGGGTCGCCGAGACGAACATCAGCTGGGGGGTGATGGAGAGGAACTCGTCGAACTTCTGCGGCCGGTTGTCGAGCGCGCTGGGCAGCCGGAACCCATAGTCGACGAGCGTCTGCTTGCGCGAGCGGTCGCCCTCGGACATCCCGCCGATCTGCGGCACGGTCTGGTGGGACTCGTCGATGAAGCAGATGAAGACATCCGGGAAGTAGTCGATCAGGCAGTACGGGCGGGCGCCCGGCTGGCGGGCGTCGAGGATCCGCGAGTAGTTCTCGATCCCCGAGCAGAAGCCCACCTCGCGCAACATCTCCATGTCGTACTGCGAGCGCTGGCGCAGGCGGTGGGACTCGAGCTGCTTGCCTTCGGACTCCAGCTGCTCGCAGCGCTCGTTCAGCTCTCTGCCGATCTCCGCGACCGCCGCGTCGATCGTGCCCTCCTTGACGTTGTAGTGCGTGGCCGGCCAGATCGCCACGTGCTCCAGGTCGTCGGCGATCAGCTCGCCGGTCAGCGGGTCGAAGTGCTGCAGGCGTTCGACTTCGTCGCCGAACATCGTCGCGCGGAAGGCGGTCTCGGCATAGGCCGGGAAGACCTCGAGCGTCTCGCCCTTGACGCGGAAGGTCCCTCGCGAGAGCACCGTGTCGTTGCGCGTGTACTGGATCGAGACGAGTTTCCTCAGCAGCTTGTCCCGGTCGATCTCCTCGCCCCGGTTGAGGGTCTGCATGTTCATCTCGTAGGTCTCCGGGGAGCCGAGGCCGTAGATGCAGGACACCGACGCGACGACGATCACGTCCCGCCTGGCGAACACCGCGGCGGTCGCCGCATGGCGCAGGCGGTCGACCTCCTGGTTGATCGCCGAGTCCTTCTCGATGTAGAGGTCCCGGCTCGGCACGTAGGCCTCGGGCTGGTAGTAGTCGTAGTAGGAGACGAAGTACTCGACGGCGTTGTCGGGAAAGAACGTGCGGAACTCGTTGCACAGCTGGGCGGCTAGCGTCTTGTTGTGCGCGATCACCAGCGTCGGGCGCTGGACCGCCTCGATCACCCCGGCCATCGCCATCGTCTTGCCCGTCCCGGTCGCGCCCAGCAGCGTCTGGAAGCGTTCTCCGCGCAGGACGCCGTCGGCCAGCGACTCGATCGCCTTCGGCTGGTCGGCGGTCGGGGTGAACACGGAGTCGAGCTTGAAAATGGGCATGGCCCTCTACCGTAGCGAGCGCGGCGGGGGCTACCGAAGACCGAGCTCGGCCCGATACCTGGTGCGGTAGTCG
>JAOPZV010000201.1 GCA_025963935.1 Solirubrobacterales bacterium | reverse complement strand
GCGGCGCTCCGCGGCCGATGGCCACGGTCGCGCCTCGCCGGCCGACCACGCCGGCGGCTCGCCGTTTGGCCAGCGCCCGGCGAACAGGATTCCCATTCCGACCATCCAGAACGCCGGGATCACCTCGAGCTCGGCGCCGCCGAGCGGAAAGAAGATCAGCAGGGCCGTGAACATGCCGAGGATGGCGACCCAGCGGGGCAGGAGGCCGACGCGGAGCGCGTTGAGCATCACGATGACCATCCCGGCCGCCAGCGCCAGCCCGGCGAACAGCGCCAGGTACTGGACGATCACGTTGACGGCACCCTTGGTGAGCGCCTGGTCGACGGCGTGGTTTGACAGGTCGTGCCCCGTCGCGAATTTGTGGGCCTCGATCGCGCTGGCCACCTGGTGGGCGACGCTCACGACGGCGTACCCGATTCCACCGGCGAGGACGAGAGGACGAGCGCCTGCCCAGGTCTGAGGCCTGCGGAAGCGCGTCGCGTCCAGCAGCAGGAGCAGCACGAGCGTGAGCGCGAGGATCGCCAGTGCCGCCAGCAGGCTCCCGGCTATCAAGGCGAAGGCGTGATGGCTGATGAATTTGACCTCGGGGGCGCGCGGGCTTTCGAGCGGGTTGGCTTCGCCTTTCAGGGCCGGAGCGAGACCCTGGAAGAGACCCACCGTGGGCGCGCCGTTCAGCGTGCTGGCGATGATGATTGAGCCGAGCAGGTAGAGCACGCCACCGGCCAGGGCAGGAACGGCGAGGCGGTTGCGACGCTCTAACTCGAGCGCAAGCTGAGAGCGGATCTCCTCTGCGGTGGCCATGAGCAGCGCAGTCTATGATGCGAGCATGGAAGGCGGTGGTCTCGGAGACCTGTTCGGCGACCCCGAGGAGCTCCAGCGGCGCCTCGCCGAGTTCGCCGAGCAGATGCACGGCCAGCAGCGGCTCGCATGGGCCGACAACGCGATCAAGCTCGCTGTCGACATGACCGTCGCGGCGATAGCTCGCATCAACGTGCAGGGCAATCCGGAGGCACAGGCCGAACAGATCCGCACGGTGATGGCCCGCGTGTTCCCCGAGGCCGTGGCCCTCGTTCGCGAGGCCCGCGAGGGGCTTCAGTAGCGTAGGCGCGCACTGCGCGGGCGCGGGGCGCCCGGGGGCGGAGCTTCCTCGTCCGCTCGTGCGTCCTCCGGAGAGTCGTCGTAGTCCTCGGGCAGTTCCCCCGCCCGCTCGGCATCGCGCGAGGCACGCCCGGCGTGAAGGACCTCCTTGAAGGAGCGGAAGCGGAAGATGAAGATGACGGCACCCAGCCCGGTCAGCGCCGTGAACGCAGCTATCGCTATCTGCTGACCCACCGAGTAGGCCGCGACAACGGTCGTGGAGGCGCTGGTCGCGAAGACCTTCACGAGCAGCGCCTGCTGCACTCCCGCACCACCCGGTGTGAACGGCACGGCGCCGGCCACCTGGTTGACGGCGAACACCAGCAGCACGTTTCTCACCGAACCCCCCACGCGGAAGGCGTCGAGGAGGAACCAGAAAGCGGCGAAGCGGCACATCCAGGCGACTACCTGCCAGGCGACCACCTCACGGAGGTAGCGGCGGCGGTCCCCGAGGATCGTGACCCCCTGGCGCACCCGCGCCCAGAATGCCTTGACGCGCGTGGACAGCAGGGCGAAGGCGATCAGCGCAAGCATCGCGAGCACTGTCAGCAGGAACAGCGTGAGGCGGAAGTGCGTGGCCAGGTAGGAGATGTCGAAGGAGCTCAGTTTCCCGAAGTCCGGCGGCTTGGGAAAGACGCCCTGCGTGAACGCGAAGATCAACACGAGCACGCCGACGGCCGCGTCGAATATCGACTCCACGAAGAAGGCTGCGGCGACTGTCGGATAGCGCGAGCCGGGAATCGATGAGCGAGTGAGGAACAGCTTGATGACGTCGCCGCCGCGTGCGGGGACCACATTGTTGAAGCCGACAGCCGCGAAGTAGGCGCCCCAGATCCGCCGCCACTGAAAGCGAACGGCCGGATAGGCCGCCCGCAGGCTGTGGAAGAAGGCCCGCGAGCGCAGCGTCAGGTTGAGGCCGAAGAAGACGAGCCCGAGCAACAGGGCGAGCCAGTGCACGGCAGCGAGGTCCGAGAAGAACTTGCCGACGGCATCCAGGAACGAGCTGATGCTGTGGCCTAGCGAGGTGGACGCGAGCGGTGCGAGCACAGTCTCAAGCGTACGGGGCCGGGGTCACATCGCCCCCAACGGGGCCAGGATCGCGATGTGGCCGGCGGCGCAACTGTCGGGCCCGAACCCGGGGGCGAGCGCCTATCGTTGGGCACGCGACCATGAGTTCCCTACGAGCACACCAACCGGCATGAGCGGCGCGGCGCTCGGCCTGGCCATATCGGTGTTCCTCGCCTGCGCCGTCGAGGCGGTGGAGGCGCTTACGATCGTCCTGGCCGTCGGCTCGACGCGCAGTTGGCGCTCGGCGATGAGCGGCGTGGGAGCCGCGATCGTCGTGCTGGCGGCGATCGTCGCCGCCCTCGGACCGGCCCTCACGTCTCTGCCGATCGACGTCCTGCGACTCGCGGTGGGAGGTCTCCTGCTGATCTTCGGCCTGCAGTGGCTGCGCAAGGCGATCCTGCGCTCGGCCGGCCTGAAGGCCAAGCACGACGAGCTGGAGACCTACGAGCAGGAGCTGCGCGCCGCACGGGCGGCGGGCGCCGAGCGCGCGGGGCTCGACGGCTACTCGTTCACGATCGCGTTCAAGGGCGTGCTCCTGGAGGGCCTCGAGGTCGCCTTCATCGTGCTGACGTTCGGCGCAAACCAGCATCGGATCCCGCTCGCCGCCGCGGCGGCCGGTCTTGCCGTCCTGCTCGTCCTGGCCGCGGGCTTCGCCGCCCGCGGTCCGCTGGCCAGGACGCCTGAGAACACGATGAAGTTCGCCGTCGGGGTGATGCTCACATCCTTCGGGATCTTCTGGGGGGCCGAGGGCGCCGGGGCACACTGGCCGGGGAGCGACGCGGCGCTTCTGGCGATCATCCCCGGCCTGCTGATCGCATCGGCTGCGATGGCGCGGATCATGCGGCGCTCTGTGCGGCATGGCCGGCTCGGTACCATCGCGCCGCCCGGCGAGAGCGCCGATACCGGCGAAGCGGCGGCGCTGGGCGCATGAAGCGCGCGAGAGCGGCCGTTCTCGGCGTGTGGGGCTTCGTCGTCGGGGACGACTGGCGCACGGCGGTCGGCGTGGCGCTCGCCCTCGGCGCCACCGCGGTAGTCGCTGCCGCGGGGGCTAGCGCCTGGTGGGTCATGCCACCCGCCGTGCTCGCCCTGCTGGCGCTGTCTCTGCGACGCGCCGCTCGCGGCGCGGCGCGCCGCGACTGAGATGCGCTAGAAACCCGGGGGTGCCATCCCGGCCTGCCAAGCCCGCACGTCTCACGGTCGCCGTGACGGGTCCGACCGGCGAGATCGGCCAGGCCGTGGTCGCGGCGCTCGAGCGCGCGCCTGAGATCGCCAGCATCGTGGGGATGGCCCGCCGGCCGTTCGACCCAGCCGAGAGGGGCTGGAAGAAGGTCACATACCGGCGCGGCGATGTGCTTGACCGGGGTGCGGTGGCCGAACTGGTGGAGGATGCCGACGTCGTGCTGCACCTCGCCTTCATGATCATGGGCGGGGCAACCGAGAGCCGCAAGGTCAATCTCGACGGATCGCGCAACGTGTTCGAGGCCGCGGTCGCGGCGGGCGTCAAGCGCGTCGTCTACGCCTCGTCCGTGGCCGCCTACGGGTTCCACTCCGACAACCCGCGTCCGTTGACCGAGGATGTCGCCGCGCGCGGAACAGCTAGCCACTACTACTCGGCGCAGAAGGCCGAGGTGGAGGCGATGCTCGCGGACGCGCTGTATGGCAGCAAGACGGCCGCATATGTGTTCCGTCCGTGCATCGTCGCGGGACCCGACGCGCCGCTGCTGATCGACAGCCTGCCCTACACGCAGATCTCCGAGCGGCTTCCCGGCGCGGTCCTGAGCCTGCTCGAAGGCGTGCCGATTCTCAGGCCCGTCCTGCCGGACCCGGGCGTCCCCTTCCAGCTCGTGCATCACGACGACGTCGCAAGCGCGATGCGCGCCGCCGTGCTCGGCCGCGGCACCCCAGGTGTGTACAACCTCGCCGGCTCGGGCGAGCTGACGGTCAAGCGTCTGGCCGAGGAGCTCGGCTGGTATTCGATCCCGATTCCCGAGCTGGCCGTGGATGCGGTCGCCGAGATGATCGGACGGCTCGGGTTCCTACCGGCCCAGGCGCAGTGGATCGCAGCGTTCCGCGAGCCGGTCATCATGAGCACTGCCAAGGCCCGCCGTGAGCTCCGCTGGCGTCCCCGGCACGATGCCCTGCGGACACTGCGCGAGACGATCACCGCGGCTCGCCTCGACAGCCTCATCCGCTAGCGCCCAGCCCCGCCCGCCGGGCACGTGCGAGCGGCCAGAGGCGCACGCGGCGCTCCTGCGGCCATAGGCTACGCCGCCAGGTGAGCCCCCGGACGACAAGCGACGCTCTGCAGCCCGCACGAGTGGCCGTCGTGACCGACAGCACGACGTATCTCCCGCGCGAGATGTTGGAGCGCTCCCAGATTCACGAGGTCAGCCTGTACGTAGGCTGGGAGAGCGACCTGCGGCCGGAGCCCGAGTACGAGGACCTCGACGCCTTCTACAGGCGGCTGCATGCTTCCACGCAGCTGCCGACCACCTCGCAGCCGTCGGTCGGCGACTTCCTGGCGTGCTACCAGCCGCTCCTCCGCGCCGGGGTGGACGTCGTATCGATCCACATCGCCGCCGGCCTGTCCGGAACATGCCAGAGCGCTCGTGAAGCGGTGCGGATCGCAGCCGAGGAAGGACACCCCGGCCGCGTCGAGGTGCTCGACGGCGAAACCGGCGCGGGTGGCCTGGGCTGCCTGGTGCTGCTGGCGGCCGACGCGGCGGCCGCCGGCGCGAGCCTCGCGGGCGTCGTCGAGGCCGTCCGCCGCGGACGCGAGGGACTCGACATCTGGTTCTGCCTCGACACGCTCGAGTACCTGCGTCGCGGCGGGCGAATCGGAGCGGCGCAGGCGCTGCTCGGCACCGCGCTCCAGGTCAAGCCGATCCTCACGTTCGGGACCGAGATCTCGCCGGTGGGCCGTGTCCGCACGCACCGGCGGGCCTTCGAGCGAATGGTGGCCTACCTGCAGGAGCTGCACGAGCGTGGCGCGACGGACTGGATCGTCCAGCACGCCCAGGAGCCGGCCGACGCACAGCGGCTGGTCTCCGAGGGCACGGCGATCTTCGGCGCCGGCCCGCTGTTCTGCACGCAGGTGGGCCCCGTGCTCGGCGCCCATCTGGGGGCCGGGCTGCTGGTCGGTGGCATGACGCGTTGAGCGCCCTAGGCGCCCTCGCCGCGCCGGGGCGGTAGGTCCGTGCGGGCCCGCCGCCGTGGGGCCCGCCCCTCCGCCGGAGCGAGACGGGCCCAAATGGCGGCAACGAAAGTTACTTCGTGATCTTCATGACCCGCTCCATACCCAACAGAGTGTGGCTGTGGCGGTCCTGCGTGTCCATGAAGCATGCCTGCACGTACCACCCCGGCTTTGCCGTGATGACCTCCTGCTGGGAGGCGCCGTTGGAGACTGCGCCGGTGAACTCGACCGGCGGTCCGGCGGACAACCGTCCGGCAGCCTTTTCATTGCCGGTGCGGAGGTACTTCACGAGCTTCGTCGCCGCCTTTTTGTTCTTGACGGGTATGGCGATGTCCATGTGCACGAGGAACCCTTCGTTTTCGAAGCGCACGAGCTCGCCCACTTTGAGCACGCTGGGGCCCTTGAACGCGAAGTCGATCGCGCGCACCGTGGCCTGCGCCGCCGGCAGGGCGACCGGCGCTTTGGAGGCCGACACGCTGAACACCGCGCGAGCCCTCGGCGGTCCTTCTTCCTGGGTCGCCAGCGCGACGTACTGCCCAGGCTGCAGGGCTATCTGAACTTCGCTGGGGTGGCTCGGCGCGACTTCGGTGCTGAACACGATCGAGCCGTACTTGCTCACGTTGTTGAGATCCTGTCCGCCCTTGGAGCCGATGAAGGCAAACAGTTCCTCGGGCGTCGCGCCAGGCTTCAGCGCAACCAGCACGACGCCGGATTCCTTGACTCCGGTGGCAGTCGAGACGACGTTCACACCGCCCGACTGCAGCGCTCCACTCACGCTGATGGAGGAGGAGGTGACCGAGACGGTGACGGTCGGAAGACCTGCCGCTCCGGCCTGCGACACGACTGTCAGCGCGCCGACGGCGGCGAGCACGGCAGTTAGCGCCAGCGCGCTGCGGCGGCCTCGCCGCGCCACGAGTTGGCTCGAGCTATATGACATCCGCTTCGTCCTTTCGATTTCGAACAAGGGAGGCGGGGGCCATCCCCCCCGGATAGCTTTGGTGCTCTGGCATGAATTGCAGGCCTCGCTTCCCGCGAGGCGCCGAGCCGGCAAGAGGTTAGACGCCGAGCGAAGAACATGCGTCTCCGACCGGCGCCCCCCCAGCGCCATCGCTCTGTGCTCGGCGCACCGTCTCAGAGCGTAGGTGCTCTTTAGATCAGACAGGCGGCATCATGAACCCGGAACCCCCGGATCGCCGTCAAGCGCTGAGTCGCTCGGGCGGCCGGGCGGGAAACACCAGCGAGAGGAGTGGGGATGATCGTCGTGGTTGGCAGGGTCAAGACCGACGCGGATCGGCGCGATGCGCTGATTCGGGTTGGGCAGGATGTCGCATCGGCCTCGCGCGCCGAGCATGGCTGCCTGAGCTACCGGCTCTACGAGGACACCGAGACCGACAACGAGTTCGTGTTCGTCGAGGAGTGGGAGGACATGCAGGCGCTCGAGCGCCATTTCACGACCCCGCACATCCGCGAGTTCATGTTGGCGATCCCCGCGACCATCGTGGCGCCACCGGATGTCAAGTTCCACACCATCGCGAGCTCGATGGACCTCGCGGAGGTGTCCGGCGGCTGACCCTCCCGGCTGTGTTCAGGGAGAGCTCTGAAGGGCCGCCGTTGCCCGGTCAGCCGACGATGATGTTGTGGACCTGCGCAATCTGCGGCTCGCCGGGATTCGCGCCGAGTTCGCCCATGATCGGCATCAGTGTCTCGCCGAACTTGTCGAACTCCTCCTGCGACTCCCACACGTCGAAAACGTGTACGTTCGGGCCAGCGTCGAACGCACAGTGATAGGAGCGGCCCGGAGGGGATCCAGCACCGGCTGCATCGAGCCGACGGACCACCTCATCGTACTGATCCTTGGTGAACGACGGGGCGGGGAAATAGATGGCAAGTGCCATTTGAGGACTCCCTAGTGTTGGGAATGAGGGCGCAACCCTAGAGCACGGGGGCGGCCGGTGTCCGCGCGTTAGCGCGCTAGCGCGCTAAGCTCAGCCGTGCCGCAGTCGCTTAGGGAGCTCCTACCGCAGCAGGCGCGAGAGCCGACGGTCCTTGAGGACGCGTCCCTCGGTCTGGCACGCCGGGCAGTACGCAATGACGTAATCCTCGAAGTGCACCGCCTCGAGCTCGGTCCCGCAACGCGGGCACGGCTCTCCCTGATGGCGATGGATGCGCAGCGGCATCGGCAGCTTGTCGGGGATCGGCAGCGCGACCGTCTGCTCGTAGTGCGCGATCGCTGCGCCCAGGGTCGCGACGATCGCCTCCCGGAGCCGTTCGGCGTCGGCGGGCTGCAGGTCCGCGCCACGCTTGTACGGCGAGAGCTGCGCCTCCCAGAGGATCTCGTCGACCCACGAGCGCCCGATACCCGCAATCACCCGTTGGTCGCGAAGGATCGCGTGCAGTGGGCGCGGTGCGTCCAGCAGGTCGAGGAGGCCGGGCGGATCCGGCCAGGCTTCGGGGCCCAGCGTGGCGAGCGACTGGTCATCCTCGAGCGCGGCGGCCGACAGGACCTTCACCCAGGCGGCCTGCTTGGAGCCGAACTCGCGCAGGCGCAACTCCATCTCTCGCGCGTTGCCGTCATCTCCGGCCGTGGAGACTCGCACGAGCAGACGAGAGGTTCTGTCGCGCGGCCCTGCACGCTTGTCGTAGACCTGAAGCCGGCCCGCGGACATCAGGTGGATCAGCAGTGCGAGCCCTCCCGACGTCTCGAGGATCAGGTGCTTGCCCCGCCGGCGCACCGCCGCGACCTCGTCGCCCGCCAGCGCGGCGAGCGGCGGCTCGAAGGTCTTCAGCGCGTTTATCCCTGGGGCCAGCGCCGAGTCGATACGCGCGCCGCGCAGCGCTGAGTCCAGCAGACGCGCTGTGATCTCGACCTCTGGAAGCTCTGGCATCGCCCCTCATCGTAGGGGCACGCCGGCATGGGTCAGCCGCGACGATCGGCCGGCGCCGGGCGCGGTGCCCGGCGCCGGCCGCGCCTCAGAAGGCTTTGATCGGCGGCCCTTCGTAGCGCTTGCCGGACGGGCTCGTCCAGCGCACACGCCACAGAGCGCCCTGCACGGAGGTGCGGAGGGCCCAGTAGCCGGCGTTGTTCGTCGTCACGGTCTTCAGCGTGCGGTAGCGCTTGGATCTCGCACCGCGAACGAGGACCGTCAGCTTGGTCGCCCCGTTGGTCGGGCGGATGAGACCCCAAAGCGAGAAACCGTGCCCGCTTCGGCTCACCGTCAGCTGGACCGGCCAACCGAAGAACAGCGGCTTGGGCTTGCCGTTGACGTACTCCAGCCCCGTCTGGAAGCCGACGACGCCGCCGCGCACGCTCGCGCCGGGAGGCCCGCCCACGGGGTCGTCCCGCAGCAGGTACTGCGAGAAGGCGGCCACGCGTCCGTTGGACCAGGCAATGCGCTCGGCGATCGCGTCGAATTCCGCCTGCTGGGCCGCCGAGACGCCCAGCTGTTTGTTCGGCTTGCTCTGCACCCCGAACTCCGTCAGGTAGATCGGGAGGTGTCCCGGGATCGCGTGAGCACCGGCCGCCAGGTCCAGGGCCCGTGCCAGGCGCGAGAGCGCCCCGAGCGTCACGTCGTCCCGCTGCGGATCGACGTAGTAGGGGCCGGCCGGCAGCGTGTAGGCGTGATGGGCGAAGCCGCTCATCTGCAGCGGACCGCAGGAGCCTGCTTTGCGGTAGTGCGGGTTCAGGCAGAACGCTCCGCGCAGGAACGCCAGCGGCGCCACGTCGTGAAGCAGCGCCTTACGCCCTTCGCGACGCACGTTGACGGTGACGTACCCGGTCGGCGCGGTCTCGCCGAACAGGATTTTCGGATGCGCCAACCCGGCTTCCTGGAGTCCTTCATAGCCGGCCTGGAACAAGCCGCGGTAGATCCGCGGCGAGGCGGGCGTGCCGTTGGAGTTCCACTGCGGCAGCAGAAACGCCGGATGGTTCGGCTCGTTCCAGACCGAGTACACGGAGACCTCGGATCCGTAGTGGCGCGCGACCGCGAACATGAATTCTCGGAAGGCTTTCTGGTCCGGACGCGTGATGTAGGGCCGTTTGTGATTCGAGGTCGCCCATCTCGGCACGGGTGCGGTGACCGTCAGCAGCACGGGCCAATGGAGCCGCTGGGCTTCGGCGAGCACCACGTCGTAGGCGCCCCACGCGTAGAGGCCCGGATTCTTGGCGTCGAAGTTCGGACGCGTCGCGCTGTCCGGTGCCGGGGCGACGTCCGCCCATTTGAGCTCCACGCGCAGTGCCCGGGCGCCCAGCGCTTGAAGCTGCTGGAAGGCACGCGGACGGGCTTTGGCGTTGAGCAGGTCGTTGGAAGCCTCGAAGTAGGTGACCTGGCCATGGGATGCCAGCGCCTGGCCGCCCGCAGCGGATCCGAGGAAAAGCGCGGACAGGAGCAGTGTAAGGGGGAGGTTTCGGATTTTGAGCATGGTCGCTAGAGACACGTGGGCGCAGAGAAGGTTGCGGTCTTTGTAGCGTTCGCCGCTGTGAGCGCCCCAATCGCGGTCGACGACATTGTTCAGACGGAGGCGGACGGTCGTGCCAACAGCCGGCCACCGCTGCTCGTTCTGGAGCCCCTGCGGGACTTCCTCGACGCCCACCACCTGGGCGAGGGCGACATCGAAGCCGCCCCCATCGGAGAGGGCCACTCGAACGTCACGTACCTGATCCGGCGCGGCGCGGCGGAGGTCGTGCTGCGCCGGCCCCCCCGCCCGCCGCTCCCCCCCAGCGCCCATGATGTGCTGCGCGAGGCACGCCTGCTGCAGGCACTGCGCGACACGCCCGCGCGGGTCCCGGAGGTGCTGGCCGTGTGCGCTGATGAGCAGACGATCGGCGCGCCGTTCTACGTGATGGAGCGCATCGACGGTGAGCCGATCGTCTTCAGCGTCCCCGCTCCCCTTGACAACCCCGCCGAACGGCGCAGGATCGGCGATCAGCTGATCGAGGCGCTCGTCGAGATTCACGCGGTCGACTGGGAGTCCGTCGGGCTCGAGGGGTTCGGCAAGCCGACCGGCTACCTCGAGCGCCAGCTGCGCCGATTCAAAGGCCTGTGGGATCTCAACAGGACGAGAGAGATCCCAGCTGTGGAGAGCGTCGGGAGCTGGCTGGCCGAGCATCTGCCCAGCTCCGGGCGAGCCACGATCGTGCATGGCGACTACCGCCTCGGCAACACGATGTTCGCCCCCGGGGCCCCGGCGCGCCTGACCGCCGTGCTCGACTGGGAGATGGCCACGATCGGCGACCCGCTGGCCGACCTGGGCTACCTGTGCATGATGTGGACCGACGCCGGCGACCCCGAGGTGGGCCTGCGCGAGCACCTGGGAAAGGTCACGCGCGCGGAGGGCTTTCCGACGCGGGCCGAGTTGATCGCGCGATACGAGGAGCTCTCGGGCCGCTCGATGAGCGACATCCGCTGGTACACGACGCTCGCGCTGTGGAAGAGCGTCGTGTTCATGGAGGGCAACTACAAGCGCGCGATCGCCGGAACCACCGATGACCCGTACCTCAAGCAGTTCGGCGAGGGCGTGCTCGAGCTCGCCCGCCAGGCCGAACAGGTGGCGCATGGCGACTGAGCGGCCCGATGAGACCACGGAGGCGCTACCGCCCACCGCGGGGCCCGAGCAGGCCGCGAACGCCGGCGAGGCCCCCGGCCGGCTGCGCACCGGGCTGCTGATCGACTGGGGCGGCGTGCTGACGAGCAACCTGTTCGCGTCGTTTCACTCCTACTGCCTGCTCGCGAAGATCGAGCCGCAGACGCTGCTCGGGCGCTTCCGAAAGGACCCGGCCGCGCGCGACCTGCTGATCGCTCTCGAGACCGGCGCGCTCGAGGAGACGGCGTTCGAGCTCGAGTTCGCGGCGCTGTTGGGAGTGGGGGCAGATGGCCTGGTTGATGGCCTGTTCGCCGGTGTCGAGCCGGACCAGGCGATGCTCGACGCCGTCCGCATGGCACATGAAGCCGGCGTGCACACCGGCCTCGTCTCGAACTCGTGGGGCGTTCACCGCTACCCGCGAGAGCTCTTCGCGGAGCTCTTCGACGGAGTGGTGATCTCAGCCGAGGAGGGGATCCGCAAGCCGTCGCGCCGCATGTACGAGCTCGGCGCCGAGCGGGCAGGCGTCGCCGCCGAGGACTGCGTCTACGTCGACGACCTGCCCTTCAACCTCACGCCGGCCGCGGAGCTCGGCATGGCAGTCGTGCACCACACGAGCGCGGAGACCACGATCCCGCAGCTCGAGCGGCTGCTCGGCGTGTCGCTTAGACGCGCCGCCGAGCCCAGCCGCCAGTGAGCGCCCGCGAGCGGCCGCTCAGTCGCGTTTGCCGCGGCCGTACATCAGCCTGAACAGCCCTGCGAGCATTCGCGAGGTGCGGCTCTTGTACGGGTACATGAAGAGTTCCTTCTTCATCGCCAGTTTCGTCACGACGATCGCCTGCTGGGAGCAGTACTTGCGGATCCCTCCCGCCCCGTGGCGTGAGCCCAGGCCGGAGGCCTTCGCGCCGCCCATCGGGAGCTCGAGGACGGTGTAGTTGATCATCGCGTCGTTGACGTTGGCAGCGCCGGCCTCCAGCCGCCTGGCGATCGCCTCTCCGCGGACGGTGTCGCGCGAGAAGACGGATGCGCCGAGGCCGTAGGGAGAGTCGTTGGCGAGCCGTACCGCCTCATCGGCGTCGCGGACCTTCATGATCGGGAGCGTCGGCCCGAAGGTCTCCTCGGTCATGCACTTCATCGAGTGGTCCACATCGACCAGGACGGTCGGCTCGAAGAAGCGTCCCGCGCCCTGCACCTCGTGGCCGCCCGTCAGCACGCGCGCGCCCTTCTGCACCGCGTCGGCGACGTGATCCTTGATCGTCTCCAGCTGTGGCGGGAAGGTGATCGCCCCGACCTCCACCGAGCCGTAGCCCTCGGGCTTGCCCACGCGCAGAGCACGTACCTTCTCGGAGACCTTGGCCACGAACTCGTCGTAGACCGGCTCCTCGACGTAGACGCGCTCGATCGAGATGCACGTCTGCCCGGCGTTCTGCATCGAGTAGTAGGTGGCGAAGTTCGCCGCTCGCTCGAGATCCGCATCGGAGAGCACGAGCATCGGGTCCTTGCCGCCCAGCTCCAGGGAGGCCGGGATCAGCCGCCGCGCCGCCGTCTCGGCGACCTTCGTGCCGGTCCGTGTGGAGCCGGTGAACATGATCATGTCCACGTGCTCGACGAGCGCCGCGCCGGTCTCACCACGTCCCGTGGCGATCTGCAGGACGTTCTCGGGCAGTCCGCACTCCCTGAGCCCTTCGGCCATCAGCAGCGAGGTCAGCGGCGTGATCTCCGAGGGCTTGAGGATCACGCTGTTGCCGGCCATCAGCGC
>JAOPZV010000182.1 GCA_025963935.1 Solirubrobacterales bacterium | reverse complement strand
ATGATGGGCGTCGTCCCCGCTCACCGTCGCGGCGTCGCGGCCGGCGCGCGAACGCTCCTGCAGAACACGGGCGCGGTGCTGTCGATCGCATTCGTGCTCGCGATCGTGACCTCCGCGGTGCCGAAAGCGACGTTGTTTGCGATCTTCTCGGGCCTCACGAAGGGGCTATCGCCGGAGAAGCTCTCGCCGTTCATTGCCAACATGCACGTGGCGCTATGGGTTCTGGCCGCCACATCGCTGGTTGGAACAGCGGTCTGCCTGCTGCGTCCCGCGCACGTCACTCCTTCGGAACGCGCAATCCCCGGCACCGACGGCGAGCGGCCGGCCACCGCCACGGCCGCAAGGTGAGCCTGTCATGAGCTCCACCCCGCCCCTCGACCAGCAATCGCCCTCGAGGACCGAGGCCGCGAACCTGAGGATCGGCGATGTCGCCCGGCTCGTCGGCACGACGCCGCGAACCATCCGCTACTACGAGGAGATCGGCCTGCTCCCCAACCCCCCGGAGCGCCCGTCGGGCCAGCATCGAATCTACACAGAGTCGGAGGTCGAGAGGCTGACCGAGGTGATGCGCCTGCGCGACCTGCTGGGCGTGTCACTCGACGAGCTGAAGACGCTGCTGACCGCCGAGGAGGCACGTGCGGAGGTGCGCGTGCAGCTGCGCCGACCGAACGTGGACGCCCGCAGGCGGCGCGAGCTGCTCGCCGAGGCGCTCGGGCACATCGAACGCCAGTTGAACCTCGTGCGTCACCGCGCGGAGGAGCTGGCGAAGCTCGAGAACGAGCTTTCAGAGACGCGCAAGCGGGTCAAGCGCAAGATCCGCGAGGCAGACGCGAACGCCGGCGGCGCGTTCCCGCCGCCGCTGGAGCGCAGCGGAGAACCGCGTCCGTGATCGCGCCCGGCGCCGACCCGGCCGTGCTCGTCGACGGCCTGGTCGTGCGGTTCGCTGAGCTCGAGGCCGTGGGCGGAGTCTCCTTCGCGGTCGCCCCCGGTGAGGTGTTCGGCCTGCTGGGCCCCAACGGGGCCGGCAAGACGACGACGATCCGCGTGCTGACCACACTGCTCGCGCCGAGCGAGGGCCGCGCTCTCGTGGCCGGCTTCGACGTGCGCAGCGACGGCCTCGCGGTGCGGGCCAGCATCGGCTACATCCCCCAGGCGATCTCGGTCGACGGCGCACTGACCGCATACGAGAACCTCGACTTCTATGGCCGCGTGACCGGCGTTCCAAGGCGCGAGCGCCGCGAGCGCATAGCCCAGGCGATCGAGACGATGGACCTTGCCCCGATGCTCGACAGGCTCGCGCGGACGCTGTCCGGCGGGATGCTCCGACGCCTGGAGATAGCGACGGCCCTGCTCAACCGGCCGGCCGTGCTGTTCCTCGACGAGCCGACCGTGGGGCTCGATCCGACGGCCCGGCGCATGGTGTGGGAACGGCTGCGGGCGCTCCGCGAGCAGGCTGGGACGACGATCCTCGTGACCACGCACCTGATGGAGGAGGCGGAGCGCAACTGCGACCGCCTGGCGGTGATCGACCACGGTCGCCTCGTCGAGCAGGGCGAGCCGGCGGAGCTGCTCGAGCGCCATCACACCGCGAGCCTGGAAGAGGTCTTCACGGCCGTCACCGGCCGGCAGATCGCCGACGAGGGCGAAGACGAGGAAGGGAGGCTCTCCGATGTCCGCGCACAGCGCCGCGTCGCCCGGCGCCTCGGCTGAACGGCCGCAGGGGCCCGGCCGCCCGGCCGCCCTCAGGTCCGGCCCGCTGGCCCGCATGGCGGCGGGAACCCTGGCGATGGCCCAGGCCGAGATGCGCAAGCTGCGCCACGACCATCTCGACATCATCACGCGCTCCGTTCAGCCGCTGCTGTGGCTGTTCGTGTTCGGGACCGCCCTGCGCAACAACCGCTCGCTCACGGTCGGCACGCTGGACTACCGCGCCTATCTCGTGCCCGGCGTGATGGCCCAGGCGGCGATGTTCATTGCGATCTTCTTCGGGCTCGCCGTCATCTGGGAACGGGACGTGGGCCAGCTTCAGCGACTGCTCGCTACCCCGCTGTCGCGCACCTCGATCGTCCTGGGCAAGGCGGCGGGGGCGTGCGTCCGGGCGCTCGTGCAGGCGATCCTGCTGCTCGTGGTGGTGGCCGTCGCGGGGATCGGCGTGCGCTGGACGATCGCGGGCGTGCTCGGGACGCTCGCGATGCTGATGCTCGGAACCGCCGCGTTCGCCTGCCTGTCGATGCTACTCGCCGCCGCCGTCAAGGAGCGCGAGCGCTTCATGGGCATCGGGCAGCTGATCATGATGCCGCTGTTCTTTGCCTCGAGCGCCCTGTATCCGCTGAGTGTGATGCCCGGCTGGCTGCACACGATCGCGCGCGTCAACCCGCTTACGTATGAGGTTCAGGGCCTGCGCCAGATGCTCGTCGGTGTCGGCGGCAGGGGCGAGGTGTGGCTCGACTTCCTAGTCGTGGCAGGCTTCTTCGCGGTCATGCTGATGGCCGCCGCCCGCGCGTATCCGAGGGCCGTGCTGTGAGCGGCTATTCGATGCACCGAGGCTGGGGCTCGTTACGGGGTCGAGACGAGACGACCAACATGGACATCACCCAGAGCGAGGGAGGATCAGCGAAATGGCGAGCGTCGAGATAAGGCCCAGCCCGGATGGCGTACCTGGTGCGGTGACCGATCCCGCGCGCCTGCGAGCCGAGGAGCTCACGTTCGCCGGCGCCGACGGGACGGCGGTGAACGGCTACCTGGTTCGTCCGGCCGCGCCCGGGAGCCATCCCGGGATGATCGTGATCCACGAGGCGGGCGGGCTGAACGACCACATCCGCGACGTCAGCAACCGACTTGCCAACAGCAACCACGTCGTCCTCGCCGTGGACCTCTACACACGCGAAGGCGGCCCGCCGCCTATGGACGACGTCCAGAAGATGATGGAACGTCTGTTTTCGATTCCCGACGCGCGGGTGATCGGTGACCTCGAGGGCGCCGCCGACCATCTGCGAGGGCGGGACGACGTCACCGGCAAGGTCGGCTGCATCGGCTTCTGCATGGGCGGCCGCTACACGCTGCTGTTTGCCTGCTCGAGCGACCGGTTGAACGCGGCCGTGGACTGCTGGGGAGGCTTCATCGACAAAGCGACTCCCGACCAGCGCTCGACCCCCGAGCGCCCGGTGCCCCCGCTCGAGATGGCCGAGCGCCTCCACTGTCCGCTGCTCGCTGCGATCGGCGCCGAAGACCAGAACCCCTCGCCGGAGATGGGCACACAGCTGCTCGAGCGCGCTCGCCTCAGCGGCCAGGAGGTCAAAGTGGACGTGTACGAGGGGGCCGGCCACGCGTTCTTCGCCGACTACCGGCAGACGTACCTCCCCGGCCCAGCGGCGAAGCTGTGGGGCGAGATCGTCCCATTCCTCGCCCGCCATCTGCAGAGCGGATAAGCGAACCGGCGCGCCACGGAACGGCCCCGCCGACGGCGGAGCTCCAGCCGTCGAGGCCCCGTCTGGAAGGCCCAGCGCCCTTCATATAGTGCTTGGCAACCCGGGAAGGGCGACAGCGAGGAGCGGAGCTTTGGAGCGCAAGTGGTGGACCCTGATCGCGGTTTCGGTGGCGATTTTCATGCTGCTGCTCGACATCACCGTGGTGAACGTCGCGCTGCCCGACATACAGCACTCGCTTCACTCGAGCTTCAGGGACCTGCAGTGGGTCGTGAACGCCTACTCGCTGACGCTGGCCGCGTTCCTGCTGACCGCCGGCTCGCTGGCGGACCTCGTCGGGCGCAGGCGCATGTTCGTCGCGGGCCTCGTGGTCTTCACGATCTCCTCGGCCATCTGCGGGCTGGCCGGAACCCCGCTGGCGCTGAACCTGGCGCGGGCGGTCCAGGGGGTGGGCGGCGCGATGATGTTCGCGACCTCCCTCGCGCTGATCGCGGGCGCCTTTCACGGCAAGGAGCGTGGCGTGGCGTTCGGGGTGTTCGGCGGCGTCATCGGCGCGGCGGTCGCCATCGGGCCGATCGTCGGCGGCCTGATCACCTCCGGCATCGGCTGGGAGTGGATCTTCTTTGTGAACGTCCCAATCGGCGTCGTGGCCGTGATCCTGACGCTCACGCAGGTCTCGGAGTCGCGCGATCCGGAGGCGAGGGGCGTGGACTGGGCGGGCTTCGTGACGTTCTCGGCGGCGCTCTTCCTGCTCGTCTTCGCGCTGATACAGGGCAACGAAAAGGGCTGGGGGTCCGCGGAGATCCTCTCCTACCTGATCGGCTCGGCGGCGCTCATGACGCTGTTCGTGATCGTCGAGCTGCGCCAGCGGCGGCCGATGCTCGACCTGTCGTTGTTCCGCCGTCGCGCGTTCGCCGGCGCGAGCATCGTCGCCTTCTGCATCTCGGCGTCGATGTTCTCGATGTTCCTCTACCTGACGCTCTACATCCAGGACGTTCTCGGATACAGCCCGCTGCAGGCGGGCCTTCGCTTCCTGCCGATCACGCTGCTGTCGTTCTTCGTGGCGCCGATCGCAGGCCGCCTGAGCGTGCGCGTGCCCGTGCGGCTGCTGCTGGGCACGGGGATGCTGCTCGTGGGAGCCGGCCTGATCGCGATGACGGCGGTCAACGCGGGCTCGCGATGGACGGTCCTCGTTCCCGGGTTCGTCCTCGCGGGGGCCGGCGTGGGCATGGTCAACCCGCCGCTCGCATCGACGGCCATAGGCGTCGTTCACCACAGCCGCAGCGGCATGGCCTCGGGCATCAACAACACCTTCCGCCAGGTCGGCATAGCGACCGGCATCGCGGGCCTCGGCGCCGTCTTCCAGCACGACGTCACCCACAAGACGACCGCGGCGCTCGGTGCGAGCCGCGCCGGCCGGGAGGTGCTGGTCGCCGCGCATGGCAAGCTCGCCGGAGCGCTCGTCTCGGGCGACGTGGCCTCGGTCGCGCACTCGCTGCCGCTGGCCGCACGTACGGCGCTCACCCACGCCTACCGAGTCGGCTTCACGGGCGCGCTGAGCAGCATCCTCACGATCGCCGCCGTGGTTGCGATCGCCGGCGCAGCAGCGGGTTTCGCCCTGGTGCGAAGCCGTGATTTCGTGACCACGGGGCAGCCGGCGGTCGGCGAGGGCGCCCCGGTCGGCGTCGCCGCAGGTTGACCCGCCTGGCGCCTCCCGCTCGCGAGTCAGCCGGGCGCCGTCAGCTCGCGCGGCTCGTAGCCGGGGCAGGCGAGGACCGGCAGGCGGGGGTAGCGCGGGTAGGCCGGCTCCTCGCGCGAGCGGCGGCAGAGCGAGAACGTCGAGCCCCTCGTGTTGTGCACGAGCTGCTGGTGCACGCAGCTCTCGCACAACCCCACCGGGGCACGGTTTCCGGGTGCTTTGCCGGGCTCGGCCATGGTTGGAGATTAGGCTCGGAGTCGGGCGCCGGCCATGTACGGGCCGTCAGCGCCTGCAATAATCGTTGACCATACAACTATGACTACCTTCTACCGACTGCTCGCCTTTCTGCGCTCATACAAGCGCGGCCTGATCGCCTCCTGCGCGCGGGCGAGCATCGCACTGGTCATGACGGTGGCTCTCCCCTACCTCACGGGCCGCGCCGTCGACGCGCTCAAGACGGGGGCGCTCCACGCACGCCTGCATCAACTCGAAGCGCGCAGCCACGACCGCCACACGCTGCTGATCGTAGCCCTCGCGATCCTCGGCGCGGTGATCCTGCGCTGGGGCCTGACGTACATGCGGCGGATGATCGCCGGGCGGGTCTCGCTGGGCATCGAGTACGACCTGCGCGAGATGATCTACGGTCACCTCCAGCGCCTCGAGCTCGGCTTCTTCGACCATCAGCAGACGGGTCAACTGATGTCGCGGGCGACCGTTGATCTGCAGGCGGTTCGCTTTTTCCTCGGCTACGGCCTCGTCTTCATCCTGCAGTCGGCGCTCACCCTCGTGCTCGCCGGCATCGCGATGATCCTCATCAACCCGAAACTGGGCCTGATCGCGATGGCGCCGGTCCCGTTCGTTGTGGTGATCTCCCAGCGCTACGGCCGGCGCGCCCGGCCGGCGATCCAGGAGGTCCAGCAGCGGATCGCCGAGCTCACCGCGAACGCCGAGGAGAACATCTCGGGCGTGCGTGTCGTGAAGTCCTTTGCGCGCGAGCCCCTGCAGCTGCAGCGCTTCCGCCACAGCGTCGCACGCGTGTTCGACCAGGCGATGGTCTCGACGCGCCTGGAGGCCCGCTACAACCCGATGATCGGCTTCCTGCCGCAGCTCGGGCTCGCGGCGGTGCTGCTCGTGGGCGGGACCAGCGTGATCCACGCGCACCTCTCGCTAGGCCAGTTCACGGCGTTCTACTTCTACCTCGCGATGCTCATCTCGCCGATGCGCTCACTCGGCGTGACGCTCGGCCTCGCGCAGCGGGCGACCGCGTCCGGAGCGCGCATCTTCCAGCTGCTCGACCGCGAGCCGCGACTGACCTCCCGACCGGACGCCTCGCCGCTGCCGCCCGGAAGCGGGCACGTCGAGCTGCGAGACGTCACGCTTCGCTACGACGACACCGACGACTTCGGCGCCGCCTACCGGGCCGAGGGCAGCCGCCGCGAGGTCGACTCCCATCCCGCGAGCGACGCGCCGGTGCAGGCTCCGCACCCCAACGGGCGAGCGCCCGCAAACGGGAGCCGGCCCGCGCCCAACGGCGCCGCGGCCGACGGCAGAGGCTCCTCCGAGGCCGCCCCACATACAGCCGCGGCAGGCAGCGTACGCGCGGTGCTCCGCGACGTGAGCCTCGACGTCCCGGCCGGACGCACGGTCGCGCTGGTCGGAGCGACCGGCTCTGGCAAGACGAGCCTCGTGTCGCTGATCTCGAGGCTCTACGACGCGAGCTCGGGCGAGGTCCTGATCGACGGCGCGAACGTCCGTGACATCGATCTGCGCTCGCTGCGCCGAGCGGTGGCGGTTGTCAGCGACGATCCGTTCCTGTTCTCGGCGAGCGTCGCCGAGAACATCGCCTACGCCCGCCCCGACGCTTCGCTCGCCGACATCGAAGACGCGGCTCGCAGGGCGCAGGCGCACGAGTTCATCTCGGACCTGCCTGACGGGTACGAGACGCGCGTCGGCGAGCGCGGCCTCACCCTGTCCGGCGGACAGCGACAGCGACTTGCGATCGCCCGCGCGCTGCTGGCCGATCCCCGGGTGCTGATCCTCGACGACGCGACCTCCTCGGTCGACTCCTCGACCGAGCGGCTGATCAAGCTCGCGCTCGACGAGGCGATGGCCGGGCGGACGACCTTCATCATCGCCCACCGCCTCTCCACGATCGCCCTCGCGGACGAGATCGTGGTGCTCGACCACGGCCGCGTGCTCGACCACGGAGACCACGAGGAGCTGCTCGAGAGCTCCGAGCTGTATCGCGAAATAGTTGCCAAGGGTCTCCCCGACCAGGTGTTCCTCACGCGCGAGACACGCGAGCCGGAGGTGAGCGGCCTGTGAGCCCGGTCGTCGGACGCGGACCGTCCGGCCCGGGCTTCGGCCGTGCGCAATGGGCCGGCGAGCGCGCCTCGCGGGGCACTCGCGGGCGCAACCTGCGGGGCCTGCTCGCGCTGCTGCGGCCGTATCGCCTGCGCTCGGCGGCGATGCTGCTGGCGCTGCTCATCGGGACCGCCGCGTCCCTCGCTCCGCCGCTGCTCGCGAAAATCGCGATCGACGACGGCATCTCAAAGCACGACACGACGACGCTCGCGCTCGTGGTCCTGGCGTTCCTCGTCTCGGCGCTGCTCGTGTGGGTGATGACCTACGTGCAGACCTACCTCGTCGGCTGGGTCGGTCAGCGCGCGCTCGCGGACCTGCGCATTCGCATCTTCACCCACCTGCAGTCGCTGCCGATCGGCTTCTACGAGAGCCGGCCCGCCGGCGTGCTCATCTCGCGCATGACCAACGACATCGAGGCGCTCGACAGCCTCGTCACCGACTCCGTCGTCACGCTCTTCCAGGCCGGGCTGACGCTGCTCGGCACCGTCGTGATCCTTCTCACGCTGGACGTGAAGCTGGCGCTCATAACCTTCTGCGTCTTCCCTCTCCTCGCAGCTGGGTCGCTGTGGTTCCGCCTCGCCTCGGCGGGCGCCTTCCGCCGCACGCGGGAGACGATCGGCTCGATCACCGCATACCTGCAGGAGACCCTCTCGGGGATCCGCGTCGTGCGCAGCTTCGGCCAGGAGCCCTACCACGAGGCGCGCTTCTCCGAGCTCAACGCCGAGAACCGCGACGCCAACATGAAGACGGTTCGACTGAACGCCGCGTACTTCCCGGCGGTCGAAATGCTGTCCGGCGTGGCGATCGCCGCGATCGTCCTGTACGGCGGCTATCAGGCGATCAATGGAACGATCACCGTGGGGACGGTCGTCGCGTTCATCGCCGCCCTGTCGTACCTGTTCGACCCCATCCAGCAGCTCTCCCAGCTCTATACGACCTACCAGTCGGGCATGGCGGCGCTCGAGAAGATCTTTCAGCTGCTCGACGTCAGGCCCGACCTCGAGGACCGCCCCGGCGCTGTTGAGCTCCCACGGATCGACGGCGAGATCCGCTTCGAGGACATCTCGTTTGCCTACGCGCGCCGCAGCGGCTCGGACGACGGCCAGCCGCCGGTTCTAGCGCTCGACGGAGTCAGCCTGGAGGTCGAGCCGGGAGAGACGGTGGCGTTGGTCGGTGCGACCGGGGCGGGCAAGTCCACGATGGCAAAGCTGGTGGCGCGGTTCTACGACCCGACCGAAGGGCGCGTGCTGGTGGACGAACACGACCTCAGGGACATCTCGAGCTCCTCGCTGCGCTCGCAGATGGGGATCGTCCCGCAGGAGGCCTTCCTGTTCTCGGGCACGATCCGCGAGAACATCGCCTTCGGGCGCCCGGACGCCACCGACGAGGAGATCCAGGCCGCCGCCGCAGCGGTCGGGGTCGACGAGCTGATCGCCGAGCTCGACCACGGCTACGAGACCGAGGTCGGCGAGCGCGGCGCGCAGCTGTCGGCCGGTCAGCGCCAGCTCGTCGCGTTCGCTCGCGCGCTGATCGCTGACCCGCGCATACTCGTCCTCGACGAGGCGACGTCCAACGTCGACCTGCACACCGAGGGGCGCATCGAGGAGGGTCTGCGGCGACTGCTCTCCGGCCGCACCTCGATCGTGATCGCTCACCGCCTCTCGACGATCCGCCAGGCCGGGCGGATCGTCGTGCTCGAGCACGGGCGGATCGCCGAACAGGGCACACACGACGAGCTGATCCGGGCCGGTCGACGCTATTTCGAGCTCTACCGGGACTGGGCTTCGCAGGCAGCCGTCTAGCTCCCTACGCGGGGACGTCGCTCTCGGACAGGCGGGCGTAGGTGTCGGGGCGGCGCGTCTTCAGGAACGGGAAGAGCTCCAGCCAATCCCGGCGCTGGTCGAGGTCGAGCTCGGCGACGAGCACGGCGGGCTGATCGCGCGGCGCCTGGACGAGCTTGCGCCCGTAGGGGTCGCAGATGAAGGAGGAGCCGTAGAAGCGCAGCGGCGGCTCCTCGCCGATGCGGTTGACCGCCACCATGAACACGCCGTTCGCGATCGCGTTGCCGATGATCACCTGCTCCCACAGCGGCTCGGTGTCGAACTCCGGGTGGTCGGGCTCCGAGCCGATCGCGGTGGGATACACGAGCACGTCGGCGCCCTGCAGGCTGTAGGCGCGCGCGACCTCCGGAAACCACTGATCCCAGCAGGTGGGCAGGCCGAGGTTGACCTCGGCCAGGCCAACCAGCGGGTAGGCCTCGCCGTCCCCCGGCCCCGGGCGGAAGTAGCGATCCTCGTGGTAGCCGGCGGTCACGGGGATGTGCAGCTTGCGCGTCCGCGCGAGCAGCCCACCGTCGGGCGCCACGACGATCGCGGTGTTGAAGCCCAGTCCGTCCTCCCCGTCGGCGCGCTCGTACAGCGAGGCGTGCACGTGCACGCCCGTCTCGGCCGCCATGCGCGCAGCGAATCGGTGAGTCGCACCGCCCGGCAGCTCCTCGGGCTCCGCTCCGCCGGCATCGGGCCCCGCGGGGTCCGTGGCGAAGTAGCGGCTGAGCGTGAGCTCCTGCAGGCAGACGAGCTGGGCTCCTTCCTCGGCCGCGCGGCGAATGCCCGCGCTCAGGGCGTCCTCGTGCTCCTGCGGATCGGCATGCCAGCGCTCCTGCACGGCCCCGATGCGAAACGGCGTCCGCCGCGCCGGACGCGTCCGGGCCGGCGAGCGCTGGGGCTCGAGATTCGTGATCACAGCTGTCGTGTCGGCCATTACAGGCGCTCATGCTATGACCACTTGCACGATGAACGCGACGCTCTCGCCACACGAGGCGCGACCCACAGGCGCGCACCGCAGCGCCGGGGCTCGCCCGTGAGCGCGACGCTCGCTTCCACGCCCGCGGCCGATGGCTACCGGATGCCGGCCGAGTTCGAGGAGCACGCCGGCTGCTGGATGGCGTGGCCCGAGCGGCCCGACAACTGGCGCCTGGGCGCGAAGCCCGCGCGGGAGGCATACGCGGTCGTCGCGGAGGCGATCAGCGCCAGTGAGCCCGTGACGATGGCCGTCTCCGACGAGCAGTTCGAGGACTGCCGCTCGGTCCTCCCCGGCGCAATCCGGGTCGTCGAGATCGCCACCGACGACGCTTGGATGCGTGACGTGGGGCCGAGCTTCGTGACCGACGGGCGTGGCGGAAGACGTGGCGTCGATTGGCGCTTCAATGCCTGGGGCGGGCTGCAGGGCGGTCTCTACTTCCCGTGGGATCGCGACGAGCGTGTCGCGCAGAAGGTGCTCGAGATCGAAGGAGCCGCCCGCTATCGCGCGCCGCTCGTGCTGGAGGGCGGCGCGATCCACGTCGACGGACAGGGAACGGTGATGTCAACCGAACAGTGCCTGCTGAACCGCAACCGCAACCCCGAGCTCTCGCGCGAGGAGATCGAGCAGGTGCTGTTCGACTACCTCGGCGCCGAGAAGATGATCTGGCTCGACCAGGGTGTCGTCAACGACGAGACCGATGGCCACATCGACAACCTCGCCTGCTTCGCGGCCCCCGGTGTCGTGCTGCTGAGCGTCCCGGAGGACGAGTCCGACCCCCAGCACGCGATCTCAAGGGACGCGCAGGACAGGCTGGAGCAGGCGACGGACGCGCGCGGACGGTCGATTGAGGTGATCACCCTCCCCTCGCCCGGCCCCCTCACGATCACCGAGCAGGAGGCCGAGGGCGTGGACGCGGTGCAGGGGACCCAGCCGCGCCGCGCCGGCGACCGGCTGGCGGCGTCCTACGTGAACTTCTACATCGCCAACAGGAGCATCGTGTTCCCGCTGCTCGACGCGCGCTACGACCAGCGAGCCGCCGAGATCCTGCGTGCGTGTTTCCCCGGCCGCGAGCCGATCGGCGTCCCCGCCCGAGAGATTCTCCTCGGCGGCGGCAACATCCACTGCATCACCCAGCAGGTGCCGGGCGCCGCGGGCTGAGGCGCTCTCGACTACCCGAGCTTGGCGGTGAACTTCACCTTGCCGGCGCAGGGGATGGATAGACCCGCAAACACGGTCACCAGCCTCACTTCGACATAGCCAATGGCGGTGCCGTTCTTCGTGAACGCGATCGAGAACGTCGACACTCCCGTTGGCACTGGTGCGCCGGGAATTGGATGCGACCCGGTAATGGGCGCGTGCTCGGTCACCGTGCCTGCCTTGGAGAGCGCAACTGGTGTCGCGAAGTTGCCGACTCGCTCAGTCTGACCGGCGCCACCCTGGCACCTAATGACCGGCGACCTTGGCAGCGCCACACAAAACGCCAACTTGCCGCCGCACTTGGCGTGTTTCAGAGTCACCGAGTACCCGGGAGGCTTGAGCTTGTAGGTCCCGGTCTTGAATCCCGTTGACTTGGCGATCGCTCCCGCCGCCGTGCTCAGCAGCACGACGACCGCCGCTCCCAGCAGCGCGACCAGCATAACTCGGCGCATGCTCCCCCCCATTTGTCGCTGTCCGTCCGGTTGAACCCGTCCGGTTTGCTCACAGAAACCTACCGCATGCCGGGATCAATCGCACCAGGCGGATTGACGTAATCGATCAGGACACCCGCGCGACGCCTACCTCGCCCGCCGCGATTTGCGGCTCTTCCGCGAACTCCGGGACAGGGACTCGAACCCCAAATTCGTGCTCCAGAGGCACGCGTGTTGCCAATTACACCATCCCGGACCGGCTTCTGCGACTAAGGATAATCGCTGGCGGGATCAGATCCTGATCGGCTGCCCGTTGGGCGCGAAGTAGGCGGTGATCGCCTCCTCGAGGCCGGGATCGAGCACCAGCAGCACCTCGTCGCCGGCTTCGATGACCGTGTCCGGCTTGGGCACGAATCCACTGCCGCCGCGGAGCACGGAGATGATCAGGCTGCCTTCCGGCAGGGAGATGTCCATGACCCTCTCGCCGACGGTCGGTGCGCCGTCGCTGACCTCCAGCTCGATGATCTCCAGGCGCTCCTCTTCCAGCGCCAGCAGGTGCACGAGGCCGTAGCGCGGCACCTCGTGCTCGATCAGCCGCAGGATCAGGTCGGTCGCGGAGACAGCCGGCTGGATGCCGAGCAGCCGGAAGTGATCGTGGTTGCGCGGGTTGTTGACCCGGGCGATGATCCGGTCGCAGAGGTACTTCTCCTTGGCGACCTGGCAGACGAGGATGTTGTCCTCGTCGTCGCCCGTCACGGCGATGACGAGGTCGGCGCGCTGGATCCCGGCGCGCTCGAGCACCCACAGCTCAGTCGCGTCGCCGTAGTGGACGGCGTGCTCGAATTCTTCCTCGATCGTCAGGTAGCGAGGACGCGAGGACTCGATCAGTGTGACCTCGTGTTCCTTGCCGATCAGCTCACGTGCCAGGTTGCTCCCGACCTTGCCGGCGCCGACGATGATCGCGTACATGCCCTACACCGGCTCCGGCTGAAGCGCCATCTCGAACATCTCGATGGCGTGCTTGGTCGGAGAGATGGTGTGCAGCCCCTGCTCGCCGTACCAGCTGGCGCGCGCCGGGTCCATGACGCGGACGATCACCTTCTCGACCTCGAAGCGCCGCTGGGCGAGCTGCGCGATCACGAGGTTCGTGTTGTCGCCGGCCGTCGAGGCGATGAACACGTCGGCCCGGTCGATCCCCGCATGGACGAGGGCTTCTGTCTCGAGCGCCGTGCCGACGGTGAACTGGCCGCCGGAGTCCTCCCAGCTCTTGTCCTGCCCGGCGTCGAGGCGCTCGTGGGAGAGCGGGTCCTCGTCGAGGACCGACACTTCGTGGCCGGATGAAAGAGCGGACTTGGCGACCGCCGAGCCCACGCGGCCCGCGCCTACGATCAGGACGAACATAGGACTGGGAAGAGGACCATAGCCGGGAGGTTAGACGATGGGGGCGCCGGCACGATGCGCGCGGCGGGCCGTCTCGATCGCCGAGTCCCCGGCGGCGGGGGCCGTCACGATCACCCTGCAGGGGGCCTTGCTGACGACGTACTTGGTGACGTCGCCCACAAAGCCCTCGAGCGGCCCTCCCCTTCCGCCCAGCCGCGCCCCGCCGCGAATCAGGGACGGCTCCTCGGCGCCCAGCACGATCGCCTCCACGCCGCGCCGCCGCGCCTCGTCGACGATCGCGTAGCCGGCGCGCCGTGTCCTGACGATCGCCGTGGCGACCTGCACGCCGGTGTACTCCTCCCCCACCGCCTTCGCTCGCGCGAGCACCTGGCGGGCGTGTTTCACCTGGGCATCGGGCAGGCTCGCGTCGAGCGGCAGCGACATCGGGATGACGAACACCCAGATCGCCTCGATTGTCGCGGGGTCGATCGCCGCCTCGTCGGTCTGCTCACCGGCCACGAGCCGCGCAGCCGTCTGCACGATGTCGTCGTCGAGGTCGGTTCCGAACAGCGGCACGAGGATCGAGCCGTAGTCCCGTTCGACCGCCTGTTCGGCGCGCAGGACCTGGGGCGGGACCGTCACGCGGCGCAGCAGCGACGTTTCATCGGCGCGCCGATATGCCACGTACAGGGCGAGCCCAGCGGCCATCCACGCCAGGCCGACGTAGCGGGCGGGCTGGTGAACGACGACCACGGCGACCCAGCCGGCCGCCGAGATGAGCGCGCCGAAGACGGCCGGCAGCGGCAGGTCCCCGCCGCGCACGCGGACGGACAGCGGCATGCGGTAGGGGCGGTCGCGGTCGGCCTCGATATACCGCAGGCGGCAGACCGACAGGTGGGCGATCGTGAACGCGAGCATCGCCCCGAAGGCGTAGATGCCGACGAGGAAGTCGAGGTCCTCGGGCACGACGAGCGCCGCGGCGATCACGCCGGCCAGGATGATCAGCACGTACGGCGTGGAGCGCGTCGGGTGCAACCTGCCCAATCCGCTCGGGATCTGCCTGTTGGTGGAAAGCGAATAGGCGAGCCGCGAAAGGCCCATCATCGCCGAGTTTGCCGCGGCGACGAGCGTGAGCGCGCCGAGCCCGCCGACGAGATACCTGAGCGTTTCCGCAAGCCAATGCGGATGCATGCGGGTCACCACCCCGACCATCGGGTCGTTGAGGTAGCGGGTTGCCAGTTCGGTGTGCGTGCCGCGCACGGGCAGCGCGGTCACCGCCACGAGCGCGATGCCGGCGTAGATCACCACGACCGTGGCGGTCCCGCTCGCGACCATCCGCTTCAGCCCTCTGCGGCTGAGCCGGACCTCGCCTGCGAGACCCGACGCCGACTCGAGGCTCGTGAGTGAGATCGCAGCGACCGTCAGCGCGAAGATGAAGTTGGACCAGGTCGGCGCGCTGCCGAGGTGGATCGGGTCAAGCAGCGTGTGGGGTTTGAAGAACAGGATCAGGCCCGCGACGACGACGAACGCCTGCAGCG
>JAOPZV010000172.1 GCA_025963935.1 Solirubrobacterales bacterium | reverse complement strand
GTCGCAGGCGGGCGCCGCGGCGCGAGCGCTCGGATCTCAGCGCTCGCGTGCTGGTCGCCATCCCGGCGCTCGCCGTCGCGCTGTTCCTGGTGATCGAAGGGGGACTCGTCTTCACCCTCGGGCTGTTCGCGCTGGGGGCGGTGTGCATGCACGAGCTCTATGGGATGTACGCCCGCGCGCATCCCGTCCGCCTCGCCGGCTTCATGGCCCTCGCCGGCCTGCTGCTGGCGGCGCTCTACGGCAACCAGTTCCAGGTGCTGCTCGTCGCCGTGGCAGCGCTTCCGCTGCTGTTCGGGCTGACCCTGCTCCAGCCCCGCCCGAGCGTCGGCGGGCTGGCGCTCACGCTGCTCGGGATCTACTGGGTCGGCTTCGCGCTCGCCCATGCCGTCCTGCTGCGAGGTTTGCCGCACGGCCTCGGCATCGTGATCGATGTGCTCGTCGGGGTCTTCCTCGGCGATACGGGCGCCTACCTCGGCGGCCGCATGTTCGGGCGTCGACCGCTGGCCCCCTCCATCTCGCCGAACAAGACCGTCGAGGGCCTCCTCATCGGCATGGTGTGCGCGGTGATCGCAGTGTGGATCGCCGGGCGCTACCAGGACTGGCTGCCCGGCACGCACTCACTCGTGCTCGGTCTCGGGGTCGCCATCGTCGCGCCGATCGGCGACCTGTTCGAGTCGTTCGTCAAGCGAGAGGCGGCCGCAAAGGACTCCGGAGGGCTGTTCGGCGCACACGGCGGCGCCTTGGACCGTCTCGATGCGGTGCTGTTCGCAGCGGTCGCCGGCTACTACATCTGGGCGGCGTACGTCTGACGGCGGGAATCATGGCTTTCTAGAGCCATCGAGCAGCCTCGCGACGGCATGGCGGCATGTCGTGGAAGTCGAGATCGCCGGCTGCCGCGAACGCTGCTTACTCCGACAGCCCCACGGCTTTGTGGGCGGAGACTGTCCCTCGTCTATGGCCTGTCGGCTCGCACCAAGCGGCTACGCCCAGAACTCGTCCCAAGCGTAGAGATCGTGAAAGTGCTCCCGACCGTCAACAACCCGGCCGTCCTTGAACTCAAAGACGATGCAGTTGCCTGCATCGAGGTGCTTGCCATCCCGGTCCGCGCTGCTGCGCTGAATGCCGACAACGCGGTCCTCATCATCTGGAAGCGCGCTAAGAAGTTCGGCCCGAAAGGTGCCGCCCGTCTCCTGCGCCAGCTGGCCGAAGTAGGCCAAGGTTGCGTCGCGGCCCTCGTAGTCCTTGGCCATTGCGCTCCGACCCGGCAAGTGCCAGACGATGCTCTCATCAAAGACCTCGATGAGCGTGTCCATGTCGCCCGAGTTGAAAGCGGCGTAGGCGCGCCGAAGGATCGCGGCGTTTTCGTCTGCGGTCATCGTTCCCCCCTGCTCGATGGTCTCCGTCTGTGAACACCCTATCGCCCACCCGGGCCGAGGCGCCAAGGGGGCTTACGGCACAACGTCCAGGTTCTCGGACATCCGCCTACTCCTCCAGCCCCACGGCTTCAAGGGCGGCATGCTCGTCGTAGAACTCGCGGTAGCGGGCGATCTTGCCCTCGCGCATGGTGAAGACGGCATAGATACGCGAGCTCACGCTCGCTCCGCTCGTCCTTCCCCGCCCGCGCTCGCGAGCGACGGCGAGCACGTCATCGCCGCAGTCGACGAGCCGCTCGACCTCGAACCCGTAATCGCCCCACTGCTCGAGCCATCGTTCCCAGGACTCTCGTACGCCCTGGTGTCCGTGGTAGACCCGTCGGTCGGCGCGACCGAGGTGCTCCACCCATTCGATATCGGGGTGGGAGGTTTGTGCGATCAGATCAGGCAAGACGGCAAGCAAGGCTTGCTTGTCCAGGCCCGAGGTGCCGGACAGGAGGTTTTGAACGAACTCCACGTTCTCCTGAGACATCGCCTACCCGCGTTCCCCGGCGAGCCGGATGGCGGCTGCGCGGGCCTCGTCGATGTCCTGGTAGACCGTCACCCGCGCGGCCACCGCGCCTCGCCATTCGATCACGTGCGCTTCGTGTGTTCGAACGTGACTGGCGCTCCCGGCTGGACGGGCGTCCTGTCGAATGACCGAGAACGTCACGCCGCCGCCGAGGTCCAGAACCTCCTCCGGCTCGAAGTGGAGCTCGTCGAAGGCATCCCACCACTCCCCAATGAAGGCCCGGATCGCCGCCTGACCCTCGTATACGCCCAATCCGCTCGGCGACGTGTCGTAGACCCCATCCCGGGCGAACAGGCTCATCAGGGCGTCCATGTCGCGGCGAGTGGAAGCTTCGGATCGTCTGCGCACAAGGGCGACGAGGTCGGTGGTCGTGTGCTCCTCGGACATCGCCCACCGAGTATCCCGCAGCGCACACGAGTGGCCCGGCCGTCGGAACGCTGAACGGAAGCTGATCGAAAGCGCTCAAACCGCCTGCGACCCGCACCTCGGCACGGCGGCGCACGCCCCTATCATCGGCGCATGCCCGGCGCCCGACCAACCATCCGACGGTCCCTGCCGCGGGCGAGTGTGCGGCATGCCGGCACGTAGGCGTCTGCTGATCCTCGGCTCGACGGGCTCGATCGGCACCCAGGCGCTCGATGTCTGCAGCCGCAGCGAGGAGCTCGAGCTGGTGGGGCTCTCGGCCGAGCGCTCGTGGGAGCCGCTCGTCGAGCAGGCACGCGCCCACGGGGTCAACCGGATCGCGCTCGCCGACGAGCACGCCGCAGCGCGCGCGGCCGAGGCATGGACCGACGGCGAGGTCCTGGCGGGCGCCGAGGGGCTCGTCCGGCTGGTCGTCGAGTCCCACGCAGATCTCGTGCTGAACGCCCTCGTCGGATCCGCGGGGCTCGGCCCCACCGTCGCCACGCTCGGCGAGGGAATCGACCTCGCGCTCGCAAACAAGGAGTCGCTGGTGGTCGGAGGCGAGCTCGTCACGGCCCTCGCCGAGGCCACCGGAGCGCAGATCGTCCCCGTCGACTCCGAGCACACGGCGCTTCACCAACTGCTCGCCGGACAGCCGCCCGGGGCGGTCGAGCGCCTCACGATCACCGCGAGCGGCGGCCCGTTCCGCGGCCGGGGCCGCGAGGAGCTGCAGGACGTGACGGTCAAGCAGGCGCTCGCCCACCCGACGTGGGCGATGGGCGGCAAGATCACGATCGACTCCGCCACGCTGATGAACAAGGGCCTCGAGG
>JAOPZV010000149.1 GCA_025963935.1 Solirubrobacterales bacterium | reverse complement strand
TGGCGGACGGCCAGTACACGGTCCAGGGCGAACAGAGCTCTGTGATCGGCGAACACGTCGGGAAGTCGAGCCCCCTGACGTTCCTCATCGACACCGTGCCACCGCAGGTCAGCTTGACCGAGCCAGCCAATGGCAGCTCGACAGGCGGCGACTCACAGCTGGCAAGGGGCAGCGTTGGCTCAGCCGAACACGACATCCAGCGAGTAACCGCCCAGCTGTTCGGCGGCGCGAGCGTCGGTGACGGCCAATCGCCGGTCCAGAGCATCGAGGTCAGTGCCGTCGGGCCATCCTGGTCCGTGACGTTCGCGGGGCTTGGGCCGGGCACGTACACCGTTCGCGCCCTGCAGCACGATGAAGCCGGAAACGTGGGCGTCAGCTCCACGAGCACGTTCTCGGTCACCCGGCCGGCGGCCAGCGCACCCCACCCACCGCCGACCGCCTCGTTCACCTGGTTCCCCACCAGTCCGCGCGCCGGGGAGAACGTGTCGCTGGTATCGAACTCGACCGATCCCTCCAGCCCGCTCACCGCGTTCGCGTGGGATCTCGCAGGGACCGGCGCGTTCGCCACGGGCGGCCCGACGATGAGCACCACGTTCCCGACGGCCGGCAACCACGTCGTGCAGCTCCGCGTCACCGATGCCCTCGGGCTGTCCAACGTGGCGAGCCAGACGATCCCGGTCGGCGGCCCGGCGTTGCCGCTGATGCAGCCGTTCCCGATCGTGCGCATCACGACCACCGGCGCCCGCAGCGGCGTAAAGCTGCGGCAGCTGAGCGTGCTCGCCTCACGGGGCGCGAAGATCATCGTCCGCTGCAGAAGCCGCGCCTGTCCCGTCAAATCCCAGAGCCACATGGCGAGCACGAGCCGCGCGCGCTCCGCGTTCGTCGAGTTCAGGCGCTTCGAGCGCACGCTGGCCGCCGGGGTGATCCTGGAAATCAGGATCAGCAAGCCCGGGCAGGTCGGCAAGTTCACCCGCTTCACCGTGCGTCGTGGGAAAGCGCCCGTACGTTCCGATGCATGTCTTGAGGGCGTGGCAACGAGGCCGGTGGTATGCCCGTCATCATGATCGGCGCGCTCGAGACAACCACGCAGCGGCGACGCCGTTGGGGTCCGCGTCGGCCACGCGGGCGTACGGGGCGCCTGATCTTCATCTCGGCTCTGGTCGCGGTCGCGGTTTCGATTGGCTCCACCAGCAGCGCCACAGCCGCGCCGCCGCAGGTGACGATCACCAGCCCCAAGGGTGGAAGCGTCATCAACGTCGCAAGCCCAACGTTCAGCGGAACAACAGACCCGGGGCTTGAAGACGAACTTGAAACGGGAGTTCAGGATCGCGTAACAGTGACTATTTACCCCGGAAGCTCGGTCTCAGCTCAACCCGCGTACGAGTCGATCGCCAAGGAATCGGTGAAACGTGATCCCACCTGGTCCGTGGGCCCCGTGCCGCCGCTTCCGCCAGGGACTTACACCGCCCAGGCGGAAGAGCAGCAGGTACGGCAGGTTGGGCTCGGTATCGAACAGGTCGTGGAATTTTCGCCGGCTAGCGCACCAGTGACGTTCACGATCGACACGGTGGACCCTGCCGTTACGCTGAGCTTCCCCGCGAACGCGAGCACGACCACCGCCCTGTCGCAGTCATTCGCCGGCGCCGCCGGAACGGCCGCAGGCGACGTGCCCGCCGTGACCATCCAGCTGTTCGCGGGCTCGTCGATCGGCTCCCAGCCCCCACTCGAGGGCGTTACCGTACCGCCGGCAGGCGGTCGCTGGTCGGCGACGCTCGGCGGCCTGTCCCCAGGGACCTACACGGCCCGCGCAGAACAGGCGGACGAAGCGGGCAACGTCGGCACGAGCGCGCCTGTGACGTTCACGGTGACATCCCCGTCGCCACCTCCTCCGGCTCCCCCGGTGGCGTCCTTCACCTGGTTCCCCAGCACCCCGGCGATCGGCGAAACGGTGTCGTTGGTTTCGAACTCGACCGACCTGAGCAGCCCGATCGCCGGCTTTGCCTGGGCGTTCGGGAGCACCGGCGCGTTCAACCCCGCCAAACAGGTGCTGACCACCTCCTTCGCCTACGCCGGAAACCACGTCGTCCGCATGCGTGTGACGGCCGCCGACGGACTCTCCAGCGTGGCGACCGAGACGATCCGCGTCATCCGCCGTCCTCTCGCGCTGATGGACCCGTTCCCGGTGGTGCGCATCGCGGGGAACGTCACGTCCTCCGGCGTGGACCTGAGCCTCCTGACGGTGCAGGCGCCGGTCGGCGCGCGCGTGAAGGTGACGTGTCGCGGGGGCGGATGCCCGACGGCTTCGGAGAGCCGCGTCGCGGCCTCCAGCCTGAAAAAACGCAAGGCGAGCATGGTCGTGATCGCCTTCCGCCGCTTCCAGGGCCGGCTGTCGGCCGGAGCGAGCCTCGAGATCCGGATCTTCAAGCACGGGCAGATCGGCAAGTACACTCGGTTTGTGATCCGTCGTCGTCGCTTGCCCCTGCGAATCGACTCATGTGTCGGCCAGGCCGGCCTGAAGCCAATGGCGTGTCCCACCTCATGAACACGGTTCGCGTAGAGAGGCGCCTGGCACCGGTGCGTAAGGCGCGACCGGGCATTGACTCGCGCGCCCTGAGGGTCGCGGCGGCTGTGGCCGTGGTGTTCGCGAGCGCATTCGCCGTCGGCCGCGTCAGCAGCCCCACCTCGACCGCTCACGGCGAAGCATCGTCCGCGCCTCCCGTCGCGGCGGTCACCGCGGCGGTCCCCGCACATCTGACGGTCGCTGCCCCGCTCCAGCTCGCCCCAGCCCCGAAACCGGCCCCCAAGCCGGCGCCCGCGCGGCGCAGCAGTCCTCCCGCCTCCATTCAGCCGGTTGCGCCCACGCGGACAAGCACACCCGCCCCGCAGCCGGTTCGCACGGAAGCTCCCCCCACGCCAACGCCGACCGTGAAAGCAACACCAACCCCTGCCCCGGCGCCCGTGCGCCAGCCATCGAAACCATCCAGCGGAGGTGGACACCCGGCCGCTCCACCGAGCGGCTCGTTCGAAAGCTCGGGCTGACGCCCATGTACGCCATGTACGCGTCTCGTCTGAACCTGCGCGCGATAGTTCTGCCAGCACTTGTTGTGGTCGCGATAATCGGCTTCGTCGTCGGCCATCGGAGCAAACACACGGTCCCCGCCGAAAAGACACTCACAGCGTCCGTGGCGAGCGTGCTGCTCAACTACCCCGCCGCGTGGCAGCAGGCCTCCTCGCCGCCCGCGATCCCCGGCCTCCCGATCACGCGCGAGCTCGCTCTCGCCCCGGCGGGCAATCCCGCCCATGCGGGGCTCCTCGCCGGAGGGCTGCCCGGGGGCGAACCGAGCCCTCTGCCGGCCTCGTTCGTCGCGCTGTTTCGAGCCCTCCCGGCCGCCGAGGTCGTCAACTTCCTCGGAAACCAGGCCTACCGCTACGGACGCCTGAGCGTCCCCGGCTTCGGCCGCGAACTGACCGTCTACGCCATCCCGAACCCGGGCGGCGAAGCCACGGGTCTCGCCTGCTACGCCTCGCCGGGGTACGCGGCTGACATGCGCACCTGCGAACACATCGTCGCGACCCTCACGCTGGTCGGGCAATCACAGAGCTATGACCTCACTCCGAATCCCACGTACGCCCGCACGCTGACCGCGTCCATAACGGCGCTCGACCAGCAGCGCGTCGCGATGCGCCGCGAAATGGCTCAGCAGGCGCCAAGCTTGGCCCTTCAGCAGGCAGCCACTCGGCTTGCCGGCGTCTTCTCGCACGCCGCCGAAGCGCTCTCAGCGCTCGAACCGTCGCTGGCGGTCGGACGCGCCCAGGCCGGGCTCGCTGCGTCGCTCGTGCGCGCGCGGGATGCCTACAACGCGTTCGCCACCGCGATCAACCAGGGCGGACCGGCGGGCGTGACGGCGGCACGCCAGCTCGTCTACCAGGCGGAAGCCAGCATCGACAGCGCGCTCGAGGGCTTCGCGCTGCTCGGCTACAAACACGCCTGAGCGACCGCGCTGACGCGGCGATCGCCCGGCAGACTACCCGCCGACCTCGAGGATGATCTTCCCGCGCGTGTGTCCCGATTCGCTCAGCGCGAGGGCGCGGGCCGCCTCGGCGAGCGGCAGCGTCTCGGCGATCTCCACGTGAACGTCGCCGGAGGCGACCAGCTCGACAATCCGCGCGAGCTGCTCCGCCTTGACGCTCATGATCAGCAGTTCCGCGCGCACCCCGCGCTCCCGGGCCTCCTCCTCGGGTGGAGCGCCAGCGATCACGACGAGCACGCCTCCGGGCCTGACCGTCGCGAGGAGCGACTGCGTGACCTCGCCGCCGACCGTGTCGAATGCGAAGTCGACTCCGCTGACGGCCTCGGCGACATCCTGCTGTGTGTAGTCGACGTACTCGTCAGCGCCGAGCCCGAGCACGAACTCGCGGTTCCGCGACGACCCGATGCCGATCGTCCGGGCTCCTGCGACCTTCTTCGCGAACTGCACCGCGAAGTGACCCACCCCACCGGCCGCTCCGGCGATCAGCGCCGTCTGGCCGCGCTCGAGCCCCGCGCGGTCGAAGATCGCCTGCCACGCAGTCAGCCCGGCGACCGGTATCGCAGCCGCCTGCTGGTGGCTGACCTCCGGGGGCTTTCTGGCGATCATCCGGGCCGGCGTGACGGCATACTCGGCGAAGCCGCCGCTGGCGGCGATGCCGAAGACCTCATCGCCCTCCGCGAAGCCGTCTGCGCGGGACGCCTCGACGGTTCCGGAGATGTCGTTGCCGAGCACCGCCGGCAGCTCCTTGGGCATGTATCCGCGGACGTTCTTCCAGTCGGCGGGGTTGACCGCCGCGGCCGCCACGCGGATCAGGACCTCACCGTCGCCCGCCTCCGGGCGATTGACATCCTCGACACGGAGCGCATCGAGGTCGCCGGTCTCGTGAATCATCGCCGCGCGCATCGCAAGCCTCCTCGGTCGAAACGATATGCGGGCCACTCTATCCCGCGCGGCGCGCCGATCTGCGGGGCCGCCGAGGATCCTTGCGAAGCTGCGAGCGGCGGCCGTCCGGTTCAGCCCGCGCGCCGCCGGAGGAAATCGACCAAGGCGCCGACGGCACGCTCGGGCCGGTCCTCCCACACGAAGTGGCCGGTGCCCTCGAGGATCGTCAACTCCGACCCAGGGATCTCCTCGTGAAAGCGGCGAGCCATGCGCACGCTCGCGAACCGGTCATCCTCACCCCACACGATCAGCGCCGGCACGCCGAGCTCGGCGAGGCGGCCTTCGTAACCGGCCAGCTTCTCGAAGTCGCCCGAGCGATACAGCTCGAGATGGCCACGGCGGCGGGTATCGCCGACGAAGCCCTTCCAGTACTCCTCGAGCGCGTCCTCGCCCATCCCGCTCGAGACCGCAGCCATCGCCGCGGCGAAGCCCTCGCGGGTGTAGGCGGCGATCAGGCGCTCGCCCTCACCCGGCGTGCGCATCACGTTCGCCAGGTCGTGCCATCGACGGTCGGCGAAGAAGCCGCCGTCGGAGATCACCAGCGCGTTCACCGAGCCGGGGTGATCGCAGGCCCAGCGCAGGCCGATCGGCACGCCCCAGTCGTGCGTGACGAGCGCGACCGGCCCGAGCCCGAGCTCCCGGACGAAGCCGTCGAGCGCCTCCATGTGGCGCTCCCAGGTGCCGGGCGGGTCCGGCTCGGAGTCGCCATAGCCGGCGAGATCGGGGGCGAGCGCGCGCCAGCCCGCCCGCGCCAGCGCGGGCAGCGCAGCGCGCCACATGTAGGAGGACTCGGGATAGCCGTGCACGAGCAGCGCGACCCGCTCGTTCCCCTCCCCGGCCTCGCGATATGCGAGCCCGGCGGCACGCCGACGGCTGTTCACCGGGCGATTCTCGCACGCGCCGTCAAGCGATCCCGCTGTGCGCCTCGCCAGGCGTCATCATTGACGGGACGATGAACGCCGTGCGCACCTGCGGGACCTGCGCCGCGGAGAACCCCGC
>JAOPZV010000104.1 GCA_025963935.1 Solirubrobacterales bacterium | reverse complement strand
GCCGTCGCCGACCTCGCCGAGCATGTCCTCGTCGGAGACCACCACGTCTTCGAGTGCGATCGAGGCCGTGTCCGAGGCATGCAGCCCCATCTAGTGCTCGATCGTCTGCGCCTAGAACACAGTCTGGTCGGTGTCGACGAGGAAGCAGGCGAGCCCCTTGTAGCCGAGCTCGGGGTCGGTCTGCGCGAAGATCAGCGCGACCTTCGCGTAGTTGCCCATCGAGATCCACATCTTCGCGCCGTTGATCACCCAGCCGGTGTCCGTCCTGGTGGCGCGGGTGCGCTGGTTGGCGGCGTCGGAGCCGGTGTCAGGCTCGGTCAGCCCGAAGCAGCCGAGCCACTCCCCGGAGCAGAGCTTCGGCAGGTAATTGCTCTTCTGCTCCTCGGTGCCCCACTTGAGGATCGCGGAGCAGACGAGCGAGGTCTGGACCGAGATGACCGTGCGGATGGCCGAGTCGCCGCGGCCGATCTCCTCGACGATCAAGCCGTAGCTGAGGTAGTCGAGACCGGCGCCACCGTACTCCGGCGGGACGATCGCCCCGAGGTAGCCCTGGTCGGCGATCTTCTTCACGAGCTCGAGATCGAAGTGGTGGTTGCGTGCGTTCTCGCGCGTGCGCTCGATCAGCTCGTTGTCGGTGAACTCGCGGGCGGTGTCCTTGATCAACCGCTGCTCGTCGGTCAGGTCGAAATCCATCCGGCTCCTCTCTACCTACTTGGGTGTCTTCCAGGGGGCGTTGATACGTCGCTCGATCTCCTCCGCGATGCCCTCGATCGGAAGTCGCTCCTGCTCGAGGGAGTCGCGGTCGCGCAGTGTAAGCGTGCCGTCCTCGAGGCTCTGGTGGTCGATCGTAAGGCAGAACGGGGTACCGATCTCATCCTGTCGGCGATAGCGCCTGCCGATCGCGCCGCCCGCGTCGTACTCTGCCTGCACGCGCGCACGAATGGCACGATGCACCTCCCGTGCGAGCTCGGGCTGTCCATCCTTGCTTACGAGCGGCAGGACCGCGGCCTTGACCGGTGCGAGCCGCGGGTGCAGTCGCAGGACGATGCGTTTCTCGCCCTCGCCCGTCCCCTCGCGCTCGACGAATTCCTCGTCGTATGCGTCCACCAGGAACGCCAGCGTGGCGCGGTCGACGCCCGCCGCCGGCTCGATCACGTGGGGCACGTAGCGCTCGCCGGTGGCCTGGTCGAAGTACTCGAGCTTCTGGCCGGAGAACTCCGTGTGCCGCGTCAGGTCGAAGTCGCCGCGATTGGCGATGCCCTCGAGCTCCGACCAGCGTGCTTCCCCGTCGGGTAGCCCGGCCGCGCCGGTCGAGCTGGTCGGCGGGAACAGGTACTCGACGTCGCTCGTCGCAGAGGAGTAGTGCGACAGCTCGTCCGCGTCGTGGACTCGCAGGCGCAGATGGTCGGGCCGAATGCCGAGCTCGTAGTACCAGCGCTCCCGCTCGCCGAGCCAGTGCTCGAACCACTGCTCGGCCTGATCGGGCGGCACGAAGAACTCCATCTCCATCTGCTCGAACTCCCGCGTGCGGAAGATGAAGTTTCCGGGCGTGATCTCGTTGCGGAAGGACTTGCCGATCTGCGCGATCCCGAACGGTGGCCGCTTGCGCGAGAACTGGAGCACGTTCTTGAAGTTGATGAAGATCCCCTGCGCCGTCTCCGGCCGCAGGTAGGCCGTGGCGCCCGACTCCTTGACGGGCCCGATCGTCGTCTCGAACATCAGGTTGAAGTCGCGAGCCTCGGTCAGGTCGCACTCGTCGGCTTCACCGGGATGCTTGGAGGGTTTGCGCCCGCACTGCAGTTCAGCGAGGTGGTCGGCACGGAACCGCTGCCCGCAGGTCCGGCAGTCGACGAGCGGGTCCGTGAATCCCGCGAGGTGCCCCGACGCCTCCCACACGCGTGGGTGCTGGAGGATGGCCGAGTCGATCGCCACGATGTCGTCGCGCTCCTGAAGCATCGCGCGCCACCACTCCCCCTTGACGTTGCCCTTCAGCAGCACGCCGTAGTGGCCGAAGTCGTATGTCGAGCCGACGCCGCCGTAGATCTCCGAGGAGGGGAAGACGAACCCGCGCCGCTTGGAGAGCGCGACGATCTTGTCCATCGTGACGACGTCGCCGCTGGTGGCTGAGGAGTCGGGGTCGGAGCTGGAGGGTGCGGTCACGGGCGGCGAGGGATGGTAGTCAAGGCCAGGGTCGCAGGGTTGCAGGCACGTGTCCGGCTCACCGCCGGCGTCGCCGGGTGGGAGTGGCGCCGAGCGACGATCATCCGGCACCTGCTGCTTGGACGATTGTTTGATCGTCCCCTGCGCCGCTCAAGCGAGCTGCTCTGTAGCCGAAGCTCATCTTGGTATGCATGGGAATGGAACATCTGCCCTGAACACTGCGGACTCGCGTCCGGCAGACGTCGGCGCTTCACAGTCCTCCGCCGAGAAGACCGAGACCGGACAGGGAAAGGTGACGTTCGCGATCAGCCAGCGTGAGCTGGACGGGCGCACGAGCGTGCTAAGCGTGGAGGGCGAGCTCGATCTCGCCTCGGCGCCGAAACTGAAGTGGGCACTGGCCGACGCACTCGAGGCAGGCTGCTCCGAGCTGGTCATCGACCTCTCGCTCGTCACGTTCATCGACTCGACCGCGCTCGGCGTTCTCGTCGGCGTCCACAGAAGCCTCAACGACGGCGTGCGCATGGCCATCGCCTGCGCGCACCCGGACGTGCTGAACATCTTCGAGCTGACCGGCCTAGACGCCACGTTCGATCTGTTCTCGACTTTCGATGACGCGCTCGCCTACGCCCGCGCGGGCGCGGTGGCGGCCGATTGATGTCGAGCCGCGCAAGCGCAGCTCGACCCTCTCGCAAGAAGCTGCCCCTCCGGGCGGCAGCCGTCTCGATCATCTGTCTCACGCTCAGCGGCGGCAGCTACGCGGCCGCCGCCGCGGCCACCGCAAACCACGGACGTCAGACGCCCGCGACCTCTCCGCGTCAGGCGCCGGCGCCCGCTCCGCAGAGCGCTTCGAGCCCGCCGCCGGCAGAACACAGGCCCTCGAGTGCCGCGGCGCCCGCAACGACGGGCAACAAGCGAAACCCGGGTGTGGGCGTCTCCTCGCAACCGGCTCCGCGCGACGCGGGCGCCCGACGCCCCCCGGCACCCGACGCCAAGGCCGAAGGCTGCTGCACCGCCCAGCCGCAAACGCCACTCGAGCATCGCCAGCAAGCGGGAGCTGGCGCGGGCGACAGGCACGGCCCTCACTCGTCTGGAGGCCTGCGCGGCCGACGTCAGGGCGACGGGCGAAGCAGCGTTCCGGCAAAAGGGACGGCCGCGTCCGAAGTCCAACACCGCAGCGAAGGCGAACAGGGCAGCGAAGGCGAAGAAGCCGGCGAACAGGCCGCGGGGCTCGCGCCGGCCGCATCGCGCAGTGGACACCGCAAAGGCAAACACGGCAAAGGCAAAGAACCGAAAGCACCCAAAGTGAAGGAAGCGAAGGGCAAGGATCCGAAGGAAACTGCTCGCGGCATCCCGCCCGTGCAGCCGCTGGCAGCTCCGGCGTCGGCGGCACATGCGACCTCCGTCGCGATCGCTCCGCTCGCCGTCCCGCCGGCGACGCCGCCGACGCCCGTGCCGCCACGCATCGTCGGTGAATCGCCCTCCGCCTCGAGCGGCACGCTGGGAGCTCGCGCGGTTCGGCGTGGCCGGGCAGCCCGCCCCGCGGCGACGCTCGGGCGCAGTCCGCTGGCCATCGGCGCGGGGCTGGCTGCGGCCACAACCCCCGCGGCGCCGGTCAAGCGGAGCACGCCGGCCAAAGCACACCCGGTTGCTCAGCCCCCGCAGTCGCAGCTGGTGACGACGGTGACGAAGATCATCAACGTGATCCCAGCGTTTGTCTGGATCGCCTTCGCCGCTCTCGCGGCGCTCGCCCTCGCGTTGGCTGCCAGCTCACGCGTTGTGGCGCTGCGCGCGGCGCGGCTCGCGCGCCAGCGCCACGAGCTGCTTGATGACGTGGGCCTGCTCCAGGCGGCATTGCTGCCGGCGCTGCCGGAGCGCCTCGGCCCCGTTGGCACCTCGGCGGCCTACCGGCCGGCCTCAGGACCGGGTGCCGGCGGAGACTTCTACGACGTGTTCGCGCTGGGCGACGGGCAGCTGGCGATCATCGTCGGCGACGTCTCCGGGCACGGTCGCCAGGCGCTTCCTCATACGACACTCCTGCGCTTCACGCTTCGCGCGTACCTCGAGGCGGGCCTCTCGCCGCGCAGCGCGTTGCAGGCGGCGACGCCTGTGCTCGAGCGTCAGATCGGCAGCTCCTTCGCCACAGTGGTGCTCGCGACCTACGACCCGCGCGAGCGCATCCTGGTGTACGCCTCCGCCGGGCATCCGCCTCCGATCGTCGCGGGCACGCGACCGATCGCCGCGCTCACCGCCGCCTCCTCGCCGCCGATCGGCGCGGGCCAGCCGACGGGCAGGCGCCAGACGGTCGTCTCGCTGCCCGGAGAGGCGCTGGCCTGCTTCTACACCGACGGCGTCATCGAGGCCAGGATCGGACGCGAGCTCTACGGCGCCCGGCGTCTGGAGCAGACGCTCGCCACGCTTGGGCCCGACGCCAGCGCCGCGGCGGTGCTCGACCGCGTCGCCGAGCAGTCGGACCGGCGCCCCGACGATATGGCCGCGTGCATGCTGCACATCGAGGGCGAGCAGCTCGCTCCGCGCGTGGAGGTCGAGGAACTCGAGATCGACCGGCGCGATCTCGAACGCGGCCGCGCCGAGCGGTTCCTGCGGGCGGGCGGCATCGGCCCCGAGGAAATCCCCGAGGTCCTCCGCTCGCTCAGCACCGCAGTGGCCAGGCACGGCGGTGTGGTCGTTGAGCTGCACCTCGCAGACGGACCTCCGCAGGTTGCGTTGCGGCCACAGAACGTCGCGCTTCTTCACCCGCCCGCGCAGGTGCCCGTCGGGGCCGTAGGATGACCCTTATGAGCGCCACGCCAGCCCCGGACACCGATGCGGCGATGGTGTTGGGAATGGCGTCGACGGCGATGCCGTTCGCCCGCTCGGCCCACGCTGAGGCAGAGCGCTGGCTGCGGATACTGCGCCTCCACGGCGACGCGGGCATCGCTCTGCAGGCGCTCGGCGTGAGTGAGGCCCCGCTCGAAGGAAACGGCGAGCATGGCAACGGAGAGCACGCCCGCCCCTCGCAGGCGGAGGACCGTGACGTGGTCGCAGCCGTCACCGAGAGCGCCGTTCGCCTTGCAGGCCAACGTGGCGCCGGCACTGTGGGGACGAGCGATGTGCTGCTCGCGGTGATGGACGTATACGGCGCGGAGTTCGACCATGTGCTGCGCGTCCATGGCACCGACCGTGCCGAGGTGCTCGAGCGGCTCGGTACGCAGATGTCTGACGGGCCCTCTGCAGAGATGTCCTGAGCGACGCACGTAAGATGCCGCGCCGTGGCGCGGATCCTGATCGTCGGCGGCGGGTGCCGAGGCCGCCAGCTCGCCTCGGCGCTCGTGTCGGAGGGGCAGGTGGTGCGCATCAGCACGCGCACGGAGGCGTCGCGAGCCGCGATCGAGGACTGCGGGGCGCAGTGCTGGATCGGTACGCCCGACCGGCTTGCCACGTTGCGCGGCGCCCTCGACGGCGTGACAATCCTCTGCTGGCTGTTCGGCTCGGCGACGGGCTCGCAGCCAGAGCTGCAGGCGCTGCATACCTCGCGCCTGGAGTTCTTCCTCACCCAGTCGATCGACACGACCGTGCGAGGCGTCGTCTACGAGGCGACGGGCACCGCAACCAACTCCGAGCTGCTGGAGGAGGGCGCGGAGATCGCGCGGGCCCTAGCCGAGCGCAATGCGATGCCGGTCAGGTTCCTCACCGCCGACCCGCACGACACCGAGAGATGGCTCACGGAGGCGGCGCACAGCATCCGGTCGTTGCTCTGATGACGACAATCGGAGGTTACGGTCAAGCTGAGGAAGCGCCCGACCGATGATCTCGCCACGATGGCTGGCGAGCGTTCGCGATATGGCCTAGTCGTCTCGGCCCTCGGAGCGGTCCTGCTAGGGGTCTCCGTGTTCCTCCCCTGGTACGGAGTGAGCTTCACCGCCAGCGGCATCGCAGCCGTTCAGCAGATCGGCGATCAAGTCGCCGCGCAGTTCGGCAACGCGACGCTTCAGAGCTATGTGGGCGGCTTTCACGCCCGCCTCGGCGCCTTGGCCGGTCAGCAGTTCCTCGCGCTGAGCGCCCATCAGGCGCTCAAGGATCTGAACATAGTGCTGCTCGTGCTCGCCGCGCTGGCTCTGCTGGACGCGCTCGTCCCGCTCGCCCGGCATGCCTCGCGCGTACCCGAGGGCGCCGGCGCATCGCTCGTCCTGCTCGGCAGCGTCGCCTCCGCGTGTGTGCTCTACCGCATGCTCGTTCCTCCGATGCTTGCGGGCGGCCTCGTCTCGCTCTCGCTCCGCGAGGGCGCATGGCTTGCCTTGCTGGGCTCGCTGATGATGGTCGGCTCCGGCGTGTGGTCGCGGTTCTCGAGCATCGGGCGAGGCTCACCGGGGCAACTCAACGCGAGCGCCTGGTCGGGGCTCTCCGGCTGGACACCCGAGGCCTGATCGCGGACGCGAGCGGGTCTCGTGGGGGGACCGGTAGCGCGCTATCCTGATCGGCAATCCTCGTAAATCCGATCAGGTTTTCCGTAGAAGGGCGGTCCCAATGTCCGATTACGCCAAGGACGTCCTCGTCGACGCCGACTGGCTGCAGGAGCACTTGAACGATGAGAGCGTCCGTGTCGTCGAGGTCGACGAGAACCCGGCGCTCTACGCCGAAGCGCACATACCGGGCGCCATCGGGTTCGACTGGCGCGAGGATCTCCAGGATCCGGTACGCCGCGACTTCCTCGGCCCCGAGGCGTTTGGCGAGCTGTTCGGCAGCCACGGAGTTTCGAACGACCACACGATCGTGCTGTACGGCGACCGCAACAACTGGTTCGCGGCCTACACGTACTGGTATCTGAAGTACTACGGCCACGACAAAGTCCTGCTGCTGAACGGCCCACGCGAAAAGTGGATCTCTGACGGGCGCCCGACGTCGGCCGAGCTGCCGAGTTACGACCCCGTCAGCTTCACGGCGCAACCGGGCGACCAGGCGATTCGCGCCTACCGCGACGAAGTGCTCGCGTCGATCGACACGTCGACGAAGCTGGTCGACGTGCGCTCGCCTGCTGAGTTCGCCGGAGAGATCATCTCGCCTCAGGGCTACGAGCAGGAGGGCGCGCAGCGCGGGGGCCACATCCCTGGCGCGGCCTCGATCCCCTGGGTGCAGGCAGTCCGGGAGGACGGGACCTTCAAGTCGGCCGATGAGCTCCGCGACCTGTACGCCGGCAAGGGCGTGCTCAACGGCGATGACATCATCGCCTACTGCCGGATCGGTGAGCGCTCGGCGCACACCTGGTTCGTGCTCCACGAGCTGCTCGGCCGCGACGAGGTCAAGAACTACGACGGCTCATGGACGGAGTGGGGCAACATGGTCGGCGTACCTGTCGAGAAGGGCGCATAGCGCGGTCCAGTGTGGGGCGGCCCCCGCGGCCGCCTCCCGCGGGCGCGGGTCCTCGGCAGGCACGGGCCGCCGCTGCGGGAAGTCAGCCGGGCGCCGGGAGCGTGCGGAGCTCGAGCGCGCCTGTGTCTCCCGGCGCGCCCTCGTCCAGTCGTTCGAGGAGGTGCTCGAGGATGCGCGCAGTCGCTCCCCAGATCAGGTTCTCGTCAACCAGGTAGGCATCGGTCTCGAAGGAGATCCCGCGCCGTTCCAGCCGCGTCCTGGTTCGGCTCGAGCGCAGCACGGCCAGCGGAAGCTCGAGCACGGCGTCGACCTCGCTCGCCGAGAGCTGCCACGCCAGGCCAGCCGGGATTGCGCCGACGTAGGGATGAATGACGTAGTTGGTCGCGAACGTCGAGGTGGGGGGAAGCTCGCCGAGCATGCTGACCCGGGCACGGTCAAGGCCGATCTCCTCTTCTGCCTCGCGCAGCGCGGTATCGGCGAGGCTCGCGTCGTCAGCGTCCTGCCGGCCGCCGGGAAAGGAGATCTCACCGGCGTGGCGGCGCAGGTCGGCGCGTCGTCGCGTGAGCACGACGTGCGGCTCCCTCGTCTGGGGAGTGAGAAACAGCGGCACCAGAACGGCCGCCAGTATTTGGTCAGTGGTGCCGAGGGGCGACGGCTCAGGCGGCCAGGTGAACGCGCTCAATGCGCTCCTGGAACATGACCTCGCCGTCGAGCGCTCGGTGCACAGGGCACTTCGCGGCGATCACGCGCAGGCGGTCGACCTGCTCCTCGGGAAGATCGTCTGGAAGTCGCATGATGAGCTGGAACTTCGTTGGGCAGCCTCGCTCGGCGGGGCTGTACTCCACATCGACCTCCACGGGG
>JAOPZV010000095.1 GCA_025963935.1 Solirubrobacterales bacterium | reverse complement strand
GCGATCTTGCCCTCCGGCACGATCACCGCGCAGGTGATGCCCGCACGCGCCGCGTACGCCGCCGCGCTTGCCGCCGTGTTGCCTGTCGAGGCGCAGATCACCGCCTTGGCGCCGTCGCGCACCGCCGCGGACACCGCGCACGTCATTCCCCGGTCCTTGAACGAGCCCGTGGGGTTGGCGCCCTCGAGCTTCAGGCGGACCGTCGCCCCAACCATCTCCGAGAGGACCGGCGCGCGCAGCAGCGGCGTCGATCCCTCCTGCAGGCTGACCAGCTTGTCGCCCACCTCGAACGGCAGCCGCTCGTGGTAGCGCTCGATCAGGGGCACGTGGGTGCCTGAGAAGGCAGCGCCTTCGACCCGCGGCAACGGCACCCGCGGTACCTCGTCGATCGGCGGCGTCGGGGTCACAGGAACTCCTCTTCGATGACGCGGATGATCCGCGGAGCGGAGCGCACGAACTCGAACTCCCCCACCCGCTCGATGGCGGTTCGCAGCCGGGACTCGAGCACCTGATGGGTGACCATCACGAGGCGCGCGCGCTCGCCCATGCCGCGCTGGACCACGGACTTGATCGACACGTCGTGCTCGCCGAGCACCTGCGTGACGGCCGCCAGCACGCCGGGCCGGTCGGCGACGTCGAGGTGCAGGTAGAAGGCGTTCTCGACATCCTCGATCAGGCGAAGGGGCAGCGGCGGAGCGGGCGCACGGGCGCCGCCGGTCATGGCGCTCACCACGTCGCCCAGCACCGCGCTGGCCGTCTGCCTGCCCCCGGCACCGGGTCCAGACATGGTGATCTCGGTGATCGTCTCGGACTCGACGGTCACCGCGTTGAAGGGGCCGGAGACCGCCGCCAGCGGGTGTCCGGAGTAGAGGAACGTCGGATGAACCCTTACCGAGAGCCCTCCCTGGCGTCGCTCTGCGGTCCCGATCAGCTTGAGCCCCAGGCCCAGCTCGCGCGCGTACTCCAGGTCGTCGCGGTGCAGATGCTCGATGCCCTCGTAGCGGACGTCGTTGAGATGCACGGGTGTCCCGAAGGCGAGCCGCGCGAGGATCGCCATCTTGGCGGCCGCATCGCGGCCGGTGACGTCGTCGCTCGGGTCGGCCTCGGCAAAGCCCCTGCGCTGCGCCTCCTTCAGCGCCTCGGGGTAGGAGGCGCCGTTGCTCATCTCGGTGAGAATGAAGTTGGTGGTGCCGTTGACGATCCCGTGAATGCGCTCGATCGGCGTCGCGGACAGCGATTCCTCGAGCACCCGCACGACGGGCACAACGCCGGCCACCGCAGCCTCGAAGCGAAGCCTGACGTCGTGCTGGCGCGCCGTCTCGAAGAGCTCCTCGCCGTACTGGGAGAGGAGCTGCTTGTTGGCGCTGACCACGTCCTTGCCGGCGCGCATCGCGGCGAGCAGGTATTCACGCGCCGGCTCCAGGCCGCCCATCAGCTCGACCACCACGTCGGCGTCGGCGAGGATCTCCTCGAAGTTGCCGCGGCTGCGCGTCAGCACCCCGCCGAGCACCGGCCGGCGGCCGTTGAAGCGCTCGATCTCAGCGGCTCGCTCCTCGAGCAGCTCGGCGAACGCGGAGCCCACCGTGCCGAAGCCCAGCAGGCCGACCTTGAACGGCTCAGACGACATCGCGCGCGTTCAGATCCTCGAAGCTCTCGCGCCTCACCACCACGCGCGCGTCACCGTCCCGGCAGAAGATCACCGGCGCCCGTGGCACGCCGTTGTAGTTGCTGGCCATCGAGTACCCGTAGGCGCCGGTCGCCGGCGTAACGATCACGTCGCCGGGCCTCGGGTCCTCGAGCAGCGCCTCGGCGACGATCACGTCGCCCGACTCGCAGTGCTTGCCCGCGAGCACGCAGGACGTCGTCCCGTCGAAGCGGTCGGCCACGTGCGCCTCATAGGGCGCCCCGTAGAGCATCGGGCGCAGGTTGTCCGACATGCCGCCGTCGACGGCCACCCAGCAAGAGACGTTGCTCTTCACGCTCTCCACCGTGTAGAGCGTCACGCAGGCATTGGCGCTCAGCGCCCGTCCCGGCTCGATCATCAGCCGGCCGGGGTGCGTGCGGTGGGCGGCTGTGGCCTGCACGATCGCGCTCACGTACTCCTCGGTCGACGGCGGGGCCGGCTGCTCGGATGTGTACTGGACGCCGAGACCTCCCCCCAGGTCGAGGACGGGGAACTCGCCGAGCTCGGCGAGCTGCGTCGCGGCGCGGCGAAACGGCTCGAGCTCGAGCAGCTGCGAGCCGATGTGCGCGTGCAGCCCCTGCAGCGAGAGCCCCTCCACCTGCTGCACCCGCGCTATCGCCTCGCGCGCGTCGGCCATCGCGAAACCGAACTTCGAGTCGGCCTGACCGGTGGAGATCTTCTCGTGGGTCTCGCCCTTGACGTCCGGCGTGACCCTGATGAGCACCGGCTGCGCCTTGGCCGGTCCGCCGCTCTCCTGCAGCTCGCCGGCATCGGCGCCGGTCAGCCGTGCGAGCCGCTCGATCTCGTCGAAGTTGTCCACGGCGATGAGGCCTACGCGGAGTCGCAGGGCCATGCGCAGCTCCGCCTCGGACTTGGCGTTCCCGTGGAGGACTATTCGCTCGGCGGGGAAGCCGGCATTCAGCGCCAGGTAGAGCTCGCCGCCCGAAGCGACGTCGCACCACAGGCCCTCCTGGGCGAACAGCTCGAGCACGGCGGTGCAGGGAAACGCCTTGGAAGCGAACACGACATGGAAGTCGCCGTGGCCCGCGTCGCGGCCGGCCTGCACGAAGGCGCGCGCGCGGGTGCGCAGGTCGTCCTCTGCGACCACGTAGGCGGGCGTCCCGTATTCGCGCGCCAGCTCGATCATGTCGCAGCCGCCGACCTCGAGGCGGCCGCGCTCGTTCAGCCGGCTGCCGAGGGGAAAAACGCTGGAGAGGCTGGTGCCGGTGACCATCTGCGGTGATTATCGCCTGACGCTCGGGCCGTCGTCGGGAGGAGCGCCGCACGGCCCGCCACGGCGATGCACTCAGGCGGTCCCCGGACGCAGCGCTGCGACGCCGCCGCGCTTGACCATCGCGGCAAGCAGCGAGAGTCCGATCGCCAGGGCCGCGACGCTCTCCAGCTGCGGCCCGGTGAGCCCCACGAACACCTCATTGTTGCGGCGAATGAACTCCACGAGCAAGCGCTCGAGCCCGCTGCCGACCAGGTACAGGGCGAAGATCACGCCCGGTCGCACGCGGTCGCGCAGCCTCCACAGGCCGTAGGCGAGCAGGCACATCGCGACCGTCTCATAGATCGGTGTGGGCTGGACCGTCACGCCGGGGGCAGTCGGCACGGTGCCATGCGGATAGCCCATCGCCCACGGCAGGCTGGAGGAAATGCCGTAGTCGCCGTCGCCGGAGACCTGACAGCCGATGCGCCCGATCGCGTAGCCGAGCGCGAGGGCGGTCGCGCACATGTCGAACATCTTCAGTTCCAGAGCCCTGCGCCAGCGCATCCAGGCGATCACCCCGATCGCACCGCCGATCGCACCGCCGTACCAGACGAGCCCTGAGCCGGAGAAGATGCTCCCCAGGACGTCGTGTTTGACCTTGTCGAGGTTTTCGAGCAGGTAATAGCCGCGCGCCCCGACGACACCGCCGATCAGCGCGGCGAACACGATCTCGTAGGCCCAGTCGACCGGCCTGCCGAGCTCCCGCAGGCGGCGTGCGACGACCGCTCCGCAGGCGAGAAAGCCGAGGGCGAACATCACGCCGAAGGTCTTTATCGCGATGCCGAGTACGTGAATTTCAGGCTTCATCTGACAGTCACCGACCGCATCGTCACGTGCGCCACTTTAGGGCACCGCTATCTGCGTCTGCGACAATCAGCTCCGATGGCCACACGACGCACCAGCTTCGGCAAAGACACCGGTCTGCAGGCGCGGATGGTGCTGACGCTGTTCCTCCTCGGCCTCCTCTACGTGGTGTTCGTCGGCGTGCTGTTCGCCGCCGGCGCGGGTGCCGGGATCATCATCGCGGTCGCGCTCGTGCTGCTGCTGCTGCAGCTGTTCGGCTCGGACAAGATCGCCCTGGCGACGATGGGCGTGAAAGAGGTCTCGCCGGCGGAAGAGCCGGAGCTGCATGCGATCGTCGAACGGCTGTGCGTGCAGGCCGATCTGCCGAAGCCGAAGGTCTGCGTGATGGAGAGCTCCATGCCGAACGCCTTCGCGATGGGGCGCTCGCGGAAATCGACGACCGTGTGCGCGACCCGCGGGATCCTCGACCTCCTCTCACCGGCGGAGCTCGAGGGCGTCATGGCGCACGAGATCACGCACGTGATCAACCGCGACGTGATGGTGATGACGCTGGCCGGCTTCTTCGCCTCGCTCGCAGCGCTGATCCTGCAGTTCTCCTTCTTCTTCGGCGGCGGCGGGGATCGCGAAGAGGAGGAAGACCTGTTCCTGGTGGTGATCGCCTCGGTGGTGGTCTACGCGGTTTCCTTCCTGCTGATGCGCGCGCTGTCGCGCTACCGCGAGTTCGCGGCGGACCGTGGCGGCGCCGTGCTGACGGGACGCCCGAGCGCTCTGGCCTCGGCGCTGATCAAGATCAGCGGCACGATCGAGCGGGTCCCGAGCAAGGACCTGCGCTCCGCGGAAACGCTCAGCGCGTTCTTCATCATCCCGGCGAGGACGAAGAAGTCGCTGATGAACATCTTCGCCGACCACCCCCCGCTCGAGCAGCGCCTCGCGGCACTCGAGCGGCTGGAGTCCCAGCTCCAGGGCGCCGCCTGACGTGGGCCTGCTCGACATCCTCACCGGGCGCCACCAGGTAAAGGGGCCCGCGCCGGACCGCCTGTTCGCGATCACGACCGCCTACGTCACCCTCCAGTCCGAGCACCAGATCGAGCCCGCCGGCTCGGCGGCGATCGTCTTCCAGGCGCTCGCCACGAGCGAGTTCGAAGCGACGCTGCGCGACATGGAAGAAGTCGTGAAGGCCACCGGCGGCGACAGCGGGACGAGCGTGTCCACCGAGGACGACACCTACGGCTACCGCTGGATGGTGCTGCGCGACCCCGACGGAGCGCCGAGCGTGGAAGACCTCGCCGTGGGCATCAATGCGGTGTCCAGCTCGATCGAGACCGCCGGCCACGGCGAGCGCCTGCTGTGCGCCGTGTTCGCCTTCTCCGACGCGCAGAAGAATCGCATCTACTTCATCTACAACTACAAGCGCGGCTACTGGTACCCGTTCGTGCCGGACCCGGCGAACTCCAAGCAGCGACTGACCGAGCGCGAGTTGCAGATCAAGGCGCAGATCTCCTCCGACCTGCCGATCGAGCCGGAGCTCGAGCGCTGGTTCCCCCTGTGGGGCATACCGATCTGAGCTGGCCCGCCCGTCCGTCGGGCGGCTGTGCGCCGCGCCCCGCCACGGCGGCCGGCGGTGCCTCGACGGGCTAGTCGGGGATGAGCCCCTCGCCGGTGAACTCGGCACCGGCCTCCGAGAACGTGATGTCGGCCGGAGGCAGGATGCAGTCGGAGCCCTTGAGGTCGTCGTCGGCGATCCGCTGGCCGTGCGCTCGCACGAACTCGAGCAGCGCGCTGTAGGCGTCGGCGAAGCCGTCCTCTTGCCCGCTGTCGACTATCGAGACGACCGCGTTGTCGAGCTCGTTGAGCTTTGCGGCATCCTCGTCGGCGAGCTCGTACTGGTCCTCGCCGGAGATCCGGACGATCATGACTTGCCGTCGTCGCCGGGCGGCGGGGTCGCGGGTCCGGGGCCACCGGCGCCGGCCGAGATCTGCGCCGCGTCGCCGCCGCCCTGACCGAGTTCGCCCTTCATCTTGGCGAGCTCATCGTCGACGGCAGGCTGACTGGAGAGCTGCTTGAGCTGGCGATCGATGTCGTCTTCGCCTGATCCCAGCGCGGTGATGTCGTCGAACGTCCCCGCAGCTTCGAGCTCTGAGACGGCGTCCGCGCGGGCCCGCATGTTCTCGGTCTTGTCGACCGCGCGCTGCATGGCGAGGCCCACATCGGCCGTCTGCTCGCCGACGCCAGTGGCGGCCTCCGATATGCGCACCTGGGCCTCCGCGGCCGAGTACTGGGCCTTGATGACCTCCTTCTTGGTGCGAAACGCCTCGATCTTCGCGCGGAGCTTCTTCTCGGAGTCGGTGAGCTTCTCCTGCTGGGACTCGAGTTCGGCGACCTGGCCGTCGAGCCCCTGCAGCTCTGTCTGCGCGACGTTCTTGCGTTCGAGCGCAGCCCTCGCGAGATCCTCCTGGCCCGCGGACACCGCCTGGCGCGCCTGCGTGTCGAGCTTGACCACCGACTGCTGCAGCGAGCTCTCCTGCATCTGCAGGCGCTTCTTCGCCGTCACCACGTCGGCGATGCCCTTCTTGACGTTCTGCAGCTGTTCGACCTGCTTCTGGTAGCTGTAGTCGAGGGTCTCGCCTGGATCTTCGGCGCGGTCCAGCAGTTTGGAGACCTTCGCCTTCACGACTGTAGACATGCGCCCGGTCAGGCCGGCCATCTGATCCTCCTATAGCGTTTCGACGGGCCGACCGATCGGACATCGGCCGGCAGCTTCAAGCGTAGCCGACGCGAGCCGTCGCAGCCGCAGGAGCTGAGAGACGTCTCAGAGCCCGAGGGGGTGACGGACGGTGTAGCCGTCGTTGCCCGACCGCAGCGGACGCCAGCGGGGACCCTGCTGATTGGACGGATCGTCGGCCGCGCTGGTGTCGAGACGCAGGCCTGCGACCGTCATGTAGGCGTGGCCCGGGTTGGAGAAGATCGCCACCCAGCGCCCGATGCCGTGAGATCCCCACGCCATGAATTCCGAGGAGTCCGCGGGGGTGCTCAGCAGGCTCGCGCCGTGCAGCGCGAAGGAGACCGTCCCGGAGCAGTCGTAGCCCGGAGACACGAACGAGGAGTGCCCGCCACCGTAGATGTAGGGCAGACCGATGATCTGATCGCCGGCCCAGATGATCTGCTGGATGACGGCCGGAGCACCCATCGGCGCGGCCGCGAGACCGTTGACGTAGCGCGCACGCGAACCTGGGACGAGCAGCTGCGGCTTGATCGCGGCGGCGACCCCCACCGGGCTGCCGCCCGTGGCGGGTAACGTCGGGGCGCCCGGCGTGGCCGGCTGGTAGGGGACGACTTCGCCGGTCGGGGTCTTCATGTAGACGGGGCCGGTGTAGGCAAGGCTCACGGCGCGGGAGGTCACCGGGGCGGCGTGGGGCGGCGCGAGGAGCGCCGGCGCGATACGCGCCTTGGGGTGCGCCTGCAAGGGGGATCCGGCGGCTGCGACGCCTCCGGTGCCGCTGGCCATCGCCGGCGCGGCACTGGTGGCGAGAACGGCAAGGGCGCCAAGAACCGTACTCAGGGTAGGGGTCCGCAAGACAACAACCTCTTTCGTCGGCCTGCGGGGTTAGCTGACGGGCTAGCGCTGAAAGAGCCTGCGCTTCCCACGGTCAGACCGTGGGATTCGCCCCAACAACTTGGTTCCCCCGCTCCGTGACATCTGGTCAGGGATTCGGCATTCGAGGCGGCACGCTAGCAAACTGCAATGACGCGTGCACCACATGCTCGCTCTTTCGCTGCGGGCGGTCGTTTTCCTCCCGCAGATCGTGGCGATATCGCTAGTGTGCCCGCCCATGCCCACAGCCTCGCCCCGCCTGCTCGGCGCCGCGCTCGTGCTCGGTGTCGCGCTCGCGCTCGCCGGCTGTGGCAAGGGCAAGGCCACCGCCGGGCAGCCGTCGGGCGGCGGGCCCATCGCCCAGGTCGCGCCGGTCGCTCCGGAGGGTGCGGTGAGCGTCGTCACGCGCAACACGACGCGTCTCGGCGGCACGGATGAGACGGCGGACGCCGCGGCGGTCGCGCGCCTGGTGTACCCGGGTCTCACGCCGCGGACCCGCCCCAAGGCCGTCGTGCTCGTCGATCGGCGCAACTGGCTGGCGTCGCTGACGGCCTCCGAGCTGGCGAGCGCGCCGCTGCGGGCGCCGATCGTCTTCAGCGACGGCAATGCCCTGCCGGCGATCACCGCGCAGACGATCGAAGCGGTGCATCCGCTCGGCGCACCTGCGCTCGGCGGCGTCCAGGTGATCCGCATCGGAACCTCGGCGGGCCTGCCCCAAGGGCTCTCCGCCCGGTCGCTCCCCGCCGGCGAACCGGCTGCCGTGGCGGCCGCGGTCGCCGAACAGCTGAAGGCAGCGAACGGCGGCAAAGCCTCCCGGCAGGTGATCGTGCTCGCGGCGAACGCCCCCCCGGGCATCCAGATGCCGGCCGCCGGCCTCGCCGCGGAGAGCGGTGCACCGATCCTGTTCGCCACCGTGGCGGGCGTGCCGCCGGCGACCGCCGCGGCGCTCAGCGCGCTGCGGCGGCCCGCGATCTACGTGATCGGCTCCGCGGCGGTCGGCGCGCGCACGATCGCCGAACTCGGCCGCTACGGGCCGGTCACCGTTATCCCGAGCGCCGGGACGGCGACGGGAGCGGGGGTCGAACAGGAGGGCCCGGTGACGAACTCGATCTCGGTGGCGCGCTTCACCGACGGCGTGTTCGGCTGGGGGATCAAAGAACCGGGGCACGGCCTGGTGTTCGCGAACGCGGCCCGGCCGCTCGACGCACCGGCGTCGGCGCTGCTGTCGGCGACCGGCGACTACGGGCCGCTGCTGCTGCTGGAAGCCCCCGACCGGGTACCGCCGCAGCTCACCACCTACCTCGCCAACATCCAGCCCGCCTACACGGCGGCCCCCGAGTTCCGGCCGGTTCGCGGCGTCTACAATCACGGCTGGCTGCTCGGCGACGAACGCGCGATCGCCGCGGTGGCGCAGGCCGAAATCGACACGATGCTCGAGATCAGCCCGCGCAAGCCGACGTCTGGAGAACCGTCCGTGTCAACCCCCGAATGATCGATCTCGTGTGAGGCCAACTTGAGCGAGGCAGAGGACCCACGCCGTGTGAGCCGCAAGCTGCAGACACACGAGGTGACCATCGAGGACATACGCCAGCTGATGGGCGCCTCGACCCCCCACTTCGCCCTTCAGCTGCGCAACCGGATCGCCAAGCTGATCGCGGACCTTCCACCGGAGCACCCGGCGCGCGTTGAGGGCGAACGCGAGATCAAACGGCTCGAGCAGCTCGGCCTCGCCGGAGAGGTGCGCGGCGACCACCTGGCCGACGGCGAGCATCCGCTGCCGTCGGTGAACCTCGCGGCGGCCCGCGGCGAGGCCTGACCGCCGTCAGCGCCCGGCGGCGAACATCCGCTCGCGCCGCGCATCCTGGAAGCGCGTGCGCAGCAGTTTGTAGAGGACCGCGAACAGCGCTCCGTCGATCGGCAGCAGCACGAGGTTCAGCCACCGCGGGACGGATGCGACGGCCAGCACGATGAGTGTGATGACCGTGTGAAAGACGATCGCGGGCAGCAGCGCGAGGATCACCGTGTGCGAGCGGTAGCCGCTCAGGTGCTCGCGCAGCGTGAACTCGACGGTGCCGATCACGACCGCGGCGATCCCCGCGCCGAGCAGCGACCCGTTGCTCTGAGGGCCGCGGCTCCAGGCGACGACCGCGCCGATCGCGCCGACCAGGATCAGCAGCTCGGAGAGCGGCAGGGGATGCCACGGTGCCTGCGGGCGCTCGCCCACCGCGGTCGCGCCGGTGACGCCGCGTGGCGGCGGCGCGCTCGAGCGG
>JAOPZV010000087.1 GCA_025963935.1 Solirubrobacterales bacterium | reverse complement strand
GGCTGGCGGGGTTCCATCTGTGGCCAGCGGCGGCGGCCTGGCGCCCGTGGCGCGGCCTGTCGTGGCCCCCCTCCCTGAGCGCGCCGCTGCTCGCCGCGAGCGGTGACCCGGGCGGCACCGCGGCATTGGCCTGGACTGCCCTGAAGGTCGGGGCGCTCGCGTTCGGCGGAGGGTTCGTGATCGTGCCGCTGATGCAGTCGGATGCTGTGAGCACCTACCACTGGATGACACATGGCCAGTTTCTGAACGCGGTCGCACTGGGCCAGGTCACGCCGGGGCCGGTGACCCACACGGTCGCCGCCGTCGGCTACTCCGCCGGTGGTCTTGCAGGCGGCCTGTTCGCGGCGGTGATCGCATTCGCGCCGTCGTTCTGCTTCGTGCTGTTCGGAGCCAAGCGCTTCGAGCGCCTGCTGGACGACAGGCGGGTGCTCGCCTTTCTGTCCGGCGCGGCGCCGTGCGCGGCAGGGGCGATCATCGGGGCGGCGGTCCCCCTCACCGCCGGGCTCGACCAGACGTGGGAGCTGGCGGTGCTCGCCGCGGCGGCCGTCGCGCTGCTGCTGCTGCGTCGCGGCGTCGTCGGCACGCTGCTGCTCGCGGGTATAGCCGGCTCGATCGCCGGGGCGCTTGGGGCGCCGATCCCTCACTAAGCGCCGAGAGTCAGTTGCAAATCTCACTGGGGAGCCTCGCCCTCTGCGCTCACGTGCGGCGGGGCAGCACCTCGCCGCCGGCACCGGATGCGAGCAATGAAGCCGAGCGGTAGTACTGGTTCTCCTCTTCGAGAACCGCTTTGGTGTCGAATGCGACCAGGCGACCATCGAGGATCACCATCACGCGGTTGCACATGTCCAGCGTGGACATGCGGTGCGCAATGGTGAACAGCGTGAGCTCGCTCTTGAGCGCCGTGAAGGACTCCTGGATGAGCGCCTCCGAGTGCGGGTCCAGCGCGCTCGTGGGCTCGTCGAGCACCAGCACCTGAGGTCGCGCCGCGAGCGCCCGTGCGAGGCAGATCCTCTGCTGCTGGCCGCCGGAGACGGCGTCGGCGCGCGGGCCGATGCGCGTGTCGTAGCCGTCTGGCCAGTTGACGATCTCGTCGTGTATGCGAGCCAGCCGAGCTGCTCGCTCGACGGCCTCGTCGTCGATGTCGCGGAAGAACCGGATGTTGGCCGCCACCGTCGCGTGCAGCAGGCGTGGTTCCTGCGGCACGTAGGCGACCAGCCTATGCCAGTCTGCCCGTGAGAACTCGTCGACGTTCTCCCCGTTCACCAGGTAGCGGCCGGCGTCGGCCGTGCGCAGCCGCAGCAGGACCTGCACGAGCGTCGACTTCCCGGCGCCGGACGGACCGACGATGCCGATCGCCTCTCCGGCGCTGACCGAGAAGGTGATTTCAGACAGCACCGGGCGGGCTGGGTTGTATGAGAAGGAGATTCCATCGAACGCGAGCGTACGCACACCGGACAGGGGTCGGGCGCCGTCCGGCGGGCGGCTCTCGGCGTATCGCCGCTCGGCATCCTGGAGGCGCTCGATGAACGGCAGTGACTGCTGCAGTGCCTGATAGGTGCCCTGTATCTGCTGACCGTTCTGCGACGCGCGGACGAGCAGCAGCACGACGGCCCCAAGGGCTCCTGCATGGCTCGTCCCCGAGGCATGGAGCGCCGCGAGCGCCACGACGAGCGCGAGGTAGATGAGGCTCTGGTAGAGGTTGGGGACGAGTTTCCCCAGAACCTGCGTGCTGCGAAAGCGATCTCGACAACGCGCGACGAGCCCGGCGACGCGGTCGTACTGCGCCCCGGTCACGCCGAACACCTGAGCCTCTTCGGCTAGCCGGTTGGCCTCGGCGATCCCCCCCGCGTATTCCACCTGGGCCTCTGACAGCGCGCGGCTGCGCCGGGCACCAAGCGAACGCAGCGGCCGCAGGATGACGAACATCGCGACGGCAACCGCGAACACCGCGGCGGCCGCCACGACACTCAGCAGCACCGCCGAGGCCATCAGGATCACAAAGCTGAACGTCGCGATGACGAGTGCGGTGGCCTGCTGGGCGCCGACCGAAGCCTGGAACGCCTGGATCGTCATTATCTCCTGGAGCCGGCCCTCGCGGTCACGTGACTGCACCCCCCAAGACGCCTGCGTGAATGCCCTGAAGAGCTTTGTGCGCAGCGATGACTGCACGTCGGCGGCGACGAGCGCGGGGATGGTGGAGAGCGGCCATTGCAGGAAGAGGCGGACGACAGTAAGGACAAGCCCGACTGCGATCAGAGTTCCGACCGAGGCATTGATGTGAAAAGGCCCGATATGCGTGTTGATGTGCGACGCGCCGCTGACGAGCGTAGTGGCCACCTGGGCGACGATTGCAAGCGTGCCGGCTTCGGCCAGGCCCGACAGTATGGATGTGACCGCGATGGTTACGATCAGCCCCCGCCGGTCCCCGATCAGCAGATCGAGCTGATGCCACATCGATGACCGCGGCGGCTCCTCAGCGCCCGCGGGTGACCTTCGGAGCTTCATCCGGCAGCCGGGTCTTCACATTGCGCGAACGCGCGGTCGGCCGGTGACAGGTGCGCGTCCACGCTCCGCTCGATCCGAGGAGCGCGCCTGAGATGCGGCCGCCCGAGGGGTCCCTCACGCTGGATTGCCTTGCCTGTCATTCCACCAAAGTGTAACGGCCACGCGCGCGGACCAGACAACGTAGTTCGGCGGTGGTCAGCGCTTCTTGGGGGCCGACATCGCTCCTTGAAGGGGTTGACCGCGGCGAGATAGGCGTACCCCGGTTCCCTTGACGCCCCAACAGGAGTGCGCGGGCCCGATATACACGATTCGACCTTGCCCCTCTTGGATCTCCTGAGATATCATCGGGCGCCCAGCACGCCGGGCGACGCCACGCAGAAGCCGGCGCAAACGCCATGTGCCGACCGCATCGATCTGGCGCCGAGGGGGTTACAGAGACGAGCACACCGGCGGCGTGTTGGAACTGCTTGCCCGGACTGGCGCGAGCTGGTAGCGCGAAGACGGTCCGCCGGTGTACATGACATTTAGCGAGAACATGGAGGGACCGGGAATGAGAAGCTGGAAGATCACCGCGCCGCTGCTGGCAAGCGCGGCTCTCGTACTGGCTCCGGTCTCGCACGCAGCCAGCACTGCGCCCCTCACCCCGCGCGTCGCCACTGCGGGCGTCACGCACCTGCTCAGCAACTCTGCACTGCTCAACGCCCTCATCTACCCGAACGGCACGCCCACCGGTTATTACTTCCAGTACGGGCCGACGCTGTTCTATGGCTCGCAGACGCCCACGGTGAACGTCGGCGCCGGCCCGGCGAAGGTCAAGGTCGGCCAACAGGTCGGGGGGCTCCAGCAGGGTGTCGTCTACCACTACCGAGTGGTCGGCGTGTACGGAGCGGGCACCCTCGTGATGGGACGGGACCTGAGCTTCACCCCCAAGCAGACGCCGCTCGCCTTCCAGCTGCCGAAAAACGTGCAGGCGGTGGTCGGCACTCCGTTCATCCTGAGCGGCACGTTGACCGGCTTCGGCAGCGCGCACCACCAGGTCGTCCTGCAGGCGAGCCCGTTTCCCTACCTGGAAGCGTTCAGCAACATCGGCGTCCCCGGTGTGACCGACGCCGCCGGGCGCTTCTCCTTCCGTGTCGCGAACCTCTCGCGCAGCACACAGTTCCGCGTGAGCACGCTCGACCTGCGTCCCATCATCAGCCCGGTTTCGACGGTGCGTGCCGCGGTGCGCGTCACGCTGAGCGCCCGCTCGTCGGGGCACACCGGCCTCGTGCGGCTGTTCGGGACCGTGACGCCCGCCGCCGTCGGCGCGCAGGTCCAGTTCCAGCTGCAGAAGTCGGTGCGCTCCAACAACCCCGAAGAACCGGAACCCGTCGTCAGGTTCGTAACCCAGTTCACCTCCACCGTGAAGAAGGCCGGACGGACCTTCTCCCGCTTCAGCCTCGTGGCCAAGGTGCGACGCGGCGGCCGCTACAGGGCGTTCGTACGACTGCACTCAGGTCCGCTCGTGTCCGGCGCGAGCATCCAGACGGTGCTGCTGCACGCCGCACCGGGCAAAGCGAAACACTAGGACGGGCCGGCCAGTAGACGGCGGCCCTGCTGGTAGGCGGCGAGCGTCCGCTCGCCGATCAGCCTCCAGGAGAACGTCTCCGCCACCGCACGGCAGCGCGCTGAGAGCTGCCGGTAGGCGGGTTCCTCGAGCGTCATCAGCTCGAGCAGGCGCGTCGCGAACGCCGCCGTGTCGCCGGCCGTCACCAGCAGCGTGGGGTCGACCCGGCCGATCGTCTCACGTGGCCCGGGGACGTCGTAGCAGACGCTCGGGATGCCGGCCGCCATCTTCTCCAGCACGCCCAGACCGAGTCCCTCGACGTAGCTCGGCAGGGCGCCCGCGCGCACGTCGCGCAGGAGCTCGCCGACCTCCGGGGCGCTGTAGGAGGGCACGACGTCCACAGCCGGGTCGTCGTCCTCGACGCCCAGGGCCCGCCCCACCTCCTCCCGGCCGGCGTGCGTGCCGAGGAACGCGAAGCTCGCGCCCGGCAATCCGGCCCGCACCCTGGCGAGGATGTCGGGCCAGTCGTGAGAGCCCTTGCGAGCATTCCAGTCGCCGATGAACGCCACCCGCGGCTTGGTGGAGGTGCGCTCGCCGAGGAGGCGGCCCAGATCCTGCAACCGCGCCTCGCTCAGGCCGAGCGGCAGGACCACTGTCTTCTCCCCGGCCTGCAGCTCGCGCGCCAGGTACTCGCGTTCGTCCTCGTTCGGGACGACGATCAGGTCGGACAGGCGGAAGGTCTCGGTGACGTGGCGCAGGAATCGTCGTTTGCGCCAGCGCCGCACAGGACGGGCCGGCAGCCGGACGTTCGTGGTCGTCGGCCAGCGGCTCTGCGACTCACGCACGAAGTCTGCGTAGAGCTGCGCCAGCCCGACGGAGCGCGCGACCAGCAGCCCGTTGAAAGCGAGCCGGCGCTTGGAGACGGGAAGGTTGCCCTGGTGGGCGTCGATCACGTCGAAGTCCGCGGCGATAGAACGGACGTGCCTCGTGGCTGCCGCGGCGAAGGCATCGGGCGAGACGCCGAGACGCCCTCGGCGGCGGCCGCCCAGGATCGCGTCACGGTCGAGCACCTCGACCTTGCACCCATGTCCGCGCAGCACCTCCGCCAGCTCGAGCTGCACACGCGCGCCGCCAAGCTCGAGCGAGGCAGGCAGATGCATCACCATCAGCACCCGCAGTGTGTGATCGCCGGCCTCGGGCACGCCTCGCGAGGAGGTGGGCGCGTCGCCGCTGCGAACGTGCTCGGAGGCGCGCTGGGCGGCGTCGGCGTTCATCGGGCACACAGTATTGATCGTGGTAGCCTGCCGGCGATCGCCGTGCCCACGTTCGACGCTCATGGCGGCGGGCAGGTGTCAACTCAAATGGACCTGCTGGCAGAGCTGCTGTGGCGCACCCCGCCGTTCAAGGGCAAGGGGCGCGTCCTTTCACATTGGGTTAGGACCCGTAAGGGGCGGCGCACGCGTGTGCTGCCGGGCGGGCTGAGCATGTCGTTGGACATGACGATCCCCTACGAGGCGATGGTCTGGATCGGCTGGGAGGAGCAGGACGAGCTGCTGGCGCTGGCGCGATTGCTGGGCCCGGGTGACAGCTTCGTCGACTGCGGGGCGAACATCGGACTGTGGTCGCTCGTGGCCGCGCCGCTGGTCGGAACGAGCGGCAACGTGGAGGCATTCGAGCCGAGCCCGAACGCGGCTGCTCGCCTGGCTGCGCATGCGGCGCAGAGCTCCGTCATCCGGGTGCACGCCGCCGCGCTGGCCGATGAGCCCGGCTCGGTGACGTTCGACGTCGGGGAGACTCACAACCTCGCGCGGATCAGCGATAACGGGTCGA
>JAOPZV010000082.1 GCA_025963935.1 Solirubrobacterales bacterium | reverse complement strand
GTCTCCAGGCCGAGAGCCCGCATCCCCGCCGCCATCTTCTTGGCGGATATTCGAAGCGGCGCCTGCAGCCGCGAGGGGCACGGCCAGCGAACGGGTGCCTGGTTCAGCTCAGCGAGGCTGAGACCGCGCGTCGAGGCGAACGCGAGCGGCGGCGCGTTCTCTGCCGCGCCCGCCAGCGCGGGGTCGCGAGTATGCGGCTTGGTGGCTGGCATTGCTAGCCATGATGATCGCGCGCGCGGTCGTAACCACGCTCCGGGCGCTACTCGGCGGCGAGCAGCCACCAGTAGGCGGGCTGGCCTCCCTGGCGCAACTCAAGCTCGATCGAGCCGTTGACCATCCCGTCGAGCTCACCAAGCGCCAGCGGCGCGGAGTCGCCGGCCAGCACACTGATCAACTCTGGCTCCAACCCTCCGTCCGAGCCATCGGCGAGCGCCCGCATCACAGCCTCGAGCGTCGCCCGCGGATCCCCCCAGGCGAGCACCTCCTCCTCGACGAAGCCGACCGCCTCTCCCCGTTTGAACCGCCCCTGCGCGTCATCGCGCGCGGCGGGCGCCACAGCGCCGGTCCGCACGCGAGCGAGCGCGTCGGCGAGCGCGCGTGCGTTCTCCTCCATCGGGCGATCGGGGGCGAGGGCGACGGCCGCCGCGAGACCCGCCTGTTGGCTGGTGGTCGGCGCGACCAGCACCTGCTTGTCCGACAGCCGGGCGGCGTGCTCGGCCGCCATGATCACGTTCGGGCTGTTCGTCAGCACGACCACCTCCTCGGCCGGCACCTCGTGGATCGCCGCGAGCAGGTCGTAGGTCGACGGGTTCAGCGTGGGGCCGCCATCGATCGTGTGCACCCCGAGCTCCCGGAACATGTCTCGCACGCCGTCGCCGCTGACAACTGCCACGGCGCCGCAGCGGTCGGCCTCGACATCGTCCGATGCGGCCTCATCCCCCGAGCCGCCCGTCGCGTGATGCTCGCCGTCGGGGGCGCCTCCGAGGCGCTCGTCGCGTTCGGCGACCTGCAGGCGCATGTCGGCGACGTCGAGCCGTGAGACCTCGCCGGCGCCCTCGAAAATCCCCGTCGCGAGCTCGGGGCGGTCGGTGTGCAGATGGACCTTCAAGGTCGTCGCGTCTCCCACGACGAGGACCGCGTCGCCGAGCTTCTCGAGCGGCTCGATGTAGCGGCTCGGGACGAGCCCGCTGCCGGTGACCGCGAAGTTGGTGCAGAAGCGGTAGGTCGCGGAGCTGTGCTGGGGGTGCGTGATGCGTGCCGGCGCGTGGTGATCGAGGTCTGGCGGAGCGTCGCCGCGCAGCGCGGCGACGAGACCCGCGAAGAGGATCGTGAGCCCGTAGCCACCGGCGTCGACGACGCCCGCCTCGCGCAGCGCTGCGAGCAGCTCGGGCCCGCGCTTGACGGAATCCTGGCCGGCGGCGACGGCGCGTTCGAGGGCATCGGCGATGGCTCTGTCCTGCTCGCCCGGCTCCGTGGATGGGCCGAGGCGGGGGTTCTCCGGGCTGTGTGCGACGTCGGTGGCGATCTGATGCGCCATCTCGCGCGCCACGGTGAGGATCGTGCCCTCGGCGGGGTCGCGCACCGACGAGTAGGCCCGATCGGCGGCGTTTGCGAGGGCCGCCCCGACCAGGGTCGCGTCGATCAGCTGACCGGGCCGCGAGACGAGCTCCTCCGCGGCTCCGCGGATCAGCTGCGAGAGGATCACGCCGGAGTTCCCCCGGGCTCCGAGCAGCGCGGCGCGCGCCACCGACTGAACGATCTCCTCGCGACCGATCTCGTCGATCGTGCGGTCGCCGTCCGTGCTCAGCAGCCGATCGAGCTCGTCGAGCACCGCACGCAGCGTGAGCGCCATGTTGTCGCCCGTGTCACCGTCGGCGACGGGAAACACGTTGAGGTCGTTGACCTCCTGGCGACGGGATTCCAGATGCGCGAGCGCCCCCGCCACGGCGGCGCGAAAGCGGACCAGATTGGTGTCCGTCACAGCGACACTCCTATCACCTTCGCCAGGCGGCACACCGGCCGGCGGCGAACTGACGCGGTCCACGGCCGTGCAGCCGCGTGCCTCGCGGCTTGTGCGTCCGAGTGCGAGTCCAGAGCTTCCCCCGCGGCTTGAGGCTCAGGGAGCCTTCGTCACCTTCGCGGCCTTCAGGCAGCGCGTGCACACATAGACGCGCCTCGGTGCCTTCCCGACGAGGATCCTGACCTTCTGCAGGTTCGGGTCGAAGCGCCGCTTCGTGGCGACCATCGAGTGGCTGCGACTCTGGCCGAACGCCGGCTTCTTGCCGCAGCTGTGACACACCTTTGCCATGCGCGGCAGTCTAGCCGCTCGCGAGCTGCGCCCGTAGCGCCGACATCCTGAGGATGGCCTCTGCGGAGTGCCGTCCCTGGTCGCGCTTGCCGCCCCCGGCGCGGGCGAGAGCCTGCTCCATCGTCTCGCATGTCAGCACGCCGAACGCGCACGGCACGCCCGTCTTCAGCTGCACCTCCATGATCCCCCGCGCGGTCTCGGCGCATACGTACCGGTAGTGGTCTGTCTCGCCGCGGATCACCGCGCCGAGGCACGCGACTCCGGCGAAGCGGCCGGTCCCCGCTGCGTAGCTGGCCGCCAGGGGGAGCTCGAACGCACCGGGCACGTCGAACACCTCGACGTCGGCGTGTCCGGCCTCCGCGAAGGCCGCGCGCGCACCGCCCAGAAGTCGCTCGGCGAGGTCCTCGTAGAAGCGCCCGACGGCGATCGCATAGCCGTCGCTCACTGCTCGCGCCGCTCCCCTGGCTCGTCCCCGTCGGCGCTCGGACGCGCCCGTTGCTGCTCGTCGAGCTGCGCGCTCGCGTCGCGGGCGCGCTCGGCGTGCAGGAGCTCCTCGTCGAGGTTCAGGCCCTGGTGATGGAGCGTGTGCCCCATCCGCTGGGCCTTCGTGCGGAGATACGCCTCGTTGTGCGGGTTGGGCGCGTGCTCGATCGGGATCTGCCCGCTCACCGACAGGCCGTAGCCCTCGAGGCCGCGGATCTTCTTCGGGTTGTTGGTCAGGATGCGGATCGAGCCGAGGCCGAGATCGACGAGGATCTGCGCGCCGATGCCGTAGTCGCGCAGATCGGCGGGCAGCCCGAGCCGCTCGTTTGCTTCGACAGTGTCGAGGCCATCCTCCTGCAGGCGATAGGCGCGCAGCTTGTTCAGCAGGCCGATCCCGCGGCCCTCCTGGGACAGGTAGAGCAGCACGCCGCTACCCTCGCGCTCGATCATCGCCAGCGCCGATTCGAGCTGCTCTCCGCAGTCACAGCGCAGCGAGTGGAACACGTCCCCGGTGAGGCACTCCGAGTGCACCCTGACGAGCACGTCGGGCCGTCCCGCGACGTCGCCCTTGACAAGCGCGACATGGTGCTTGCCGTCGACCAGCGAGCGGTAGCCAACCGCCTCGAACTCGCCGAACGCGGTGGGGAGCGCCGTCGCGACGACCCGCTCGACGAGCTTGCCGTGCTGGCGGCGGTAGGCGATCAGATCGGCAACAGTGATCATGCACAGGCCGTGCCGTGCGCAGTACTCGACGAGTTCGGGAACGCGCGCCATCGTGCCGTCGTCGTTCATCACCTCGCAGATGACGCCGGCCGGGTTCACTCCGGCCAGGCGCGCGAGATCGACGGCGGCCTCCGTCTGGCCGGCGCGCTCGAGTACGCCCCCGGCGCGGCTCTTCAGCGGGAAGACGTGCCCCGGCTGCACGAGATCCGACGGACGGCTCTCCGGATCGATCGCCACCTGGATCGTGTGCGCCCGATCGTGGGCGGAGATCCCGGTGGTGACGCCTTCGCGCGCCTCGACGGACACCGTGAAGGGTGTCTCGAACGCCGACTCGTTCTTGGCGGCCATCAGGTCCAGGCCCAGTTCGTCGCAGCGCTCCGGGGTCAGCGAGAGGCAGATCAGACCGCGGCCCTCCTTGGCCATGAAGTTGATGGCCTCCGGCGTCGCGAACTGGGCGGCGAGCGTCAGGTCGCCCTCGTTCTCGCGGTCCTCGTCGTCGCACACGACGACCATCTTGCCCTCGCGGATCTCCTCGATCGCCTGCTCGATCGTGGCGAACGGCGTGGATGTCTGGGAGGTGCTCATGCGCGTGCCTCGAGCAGCCGCTCGAGGTGCTTGGCGAGGATGTCCACCTCGATGTTCACGAGTGAGCCCTCGGCGGCAGCGCCGAAGGTGGTGCGCTGCAGGGTCTCCGGGATCAGCGACACCGAGAACCCGTGGTCGCTCAGCTGACTCACCGTCAGGCTGACCCCGTCGAGCGCGACCGACCCCTTCTCCACCAGGTAGCGCTCGAGGCGCTGTTCCGGCTCGATGTCCAGCACGCGTGAGAACCCCTCGCTGCGGGCGGCGGTGATCGTCCCCGTGCCGTCGACATGACCCTGCACCACGTGTCCGCCGAGACGATCCTCGGCGCGCAGCGGCAGCTCGAGGTTCACCCGCACACCCGGGCGCAGCTGGCCGAGCGATGAGCGCTCGAGCGTCTCCAGCATCGCCTCCGCGGCGAAGCCGCCGTCGCCCACCTCGGTGGCAGTCAGGCACACGCCGTTGACGGCGATCGAGTCGCCGTCGTGCAGCTCGCGCGCCAGGCGGCTGTGGACCCGCACGACCGCTCCCGCGCCGTTCTGCTCCACAGCGACGACGTCGCCGAGGTCGGCGATCAGCCCCGTGAACATGCGACCACTCTCGAGCGAGCCATCGCCGCGATCACCACTCGCGCAGCCGGGCGGAGATCAAGAGGTCCTCGCCGATGCCCTCGCAGCCGAAGCTGAGTGCCCGCAGCGCCTCCGAGATCCGCTCGACACCCTCGCCCTCCAGCGGGTCGCGGGCGGCGCTTCCGCCCAGTAGCAGCGGGGCGAGGAACAGGCGGATCTCGTCGATCTCGCCCGCGTCGAGGAATGCCCCGGCGAGATGCGGGCCGCCCTCGAGCAGCACGGAGCTGACGCCCAGGCTCCCGAGCTGATCGAGCGCCGAGCGAACTCGCGCGGGCTCGTTTTCGCCGGTGGCGACGAGCACCTGCACTCCGGCGGCCTCCAGCGCGTCCGTGTCGGCGCGGGCCGCGGCGCGCGAGACGATGATCGTCAGCGGTATCTCGGCGGCGGCTGCGACCAGCTGCGAGTTGGGTGGCAGGCGACCCAGCGAGTCGAAGACCACACGTCGCGGCTGCTCGCCGACGTCGGCCAGCAGCCCGTCGGGCCGCGCCGTGAGCTGTGGGTCGTCTGCGAGCGCCGTGCCGATGCCCACCACCACCGCGTCGACCGACGCCCGCCAGCGGTGCGCCAGTTCGCGACTGTCCTCGCCGCTGATCCACTTCGAGTCG
>JAOPZV010000045.1 GCA_025963935.1 Solirubrobacterales bacterium | reverse complement strand
CCAGCATCTTCGGGCGGATCGCCGGCGGGAACGCAGCTTCAAGCGCCGCATGCACCGTCCGCGAGAGCGCCACATACGCCGCATAGTTCCCCGGGTCAGACCAGAAATACGGGTTCCCCGGCTCGTTCAACAGCTCAAACGCCGTCGAGCCGAGATCCGGCCTACCCGCCCAGAACGTGCCACCCCGCCCATAGCGCTTGAACACCCCCACCACCTGCGCCGCATACCCAGCCGCGTCGATCGAGCCGATCGAGCCTTCTTCGCCAAACAGCCACGAGCCGACACTCACACCAGCCGCGGCAGCCGCACCCACTTCCGAATCAGTCGCAAACCGCGACCCCAACCGCACAGACCGCACCGCACCCGCAACATCCCCCCACGCAGACGCCCCCCAGCCACCCGCAGACAACCCAACAACCATGCCCGAGGGAGCCGGAGCCGCCTGCGGGGTGGGCGGCGCGGCAGGCGCGGCAGCCGGAGCGACCGACCTCGCCACGATCTTCGGGATCGCCTTCTTGCGAGGCGCCTTCCTGCGGAGCCTGCCGCCCTTGCGGTGGTGATGCGAGCGCTTTCTCTTCAGGGCCTGGCGGCGCAGCGCCGCCCGCCGCCGCTGGCGTGCTTCGCGCCTGAGGAGTGCTTCATGCCGGTGGCGTGCTTCGCGTCGCAGGATCGCTTCGTGGCGGTGTAGGGCCTGGCGTTTGTGGCGTGCTTCGCGTCGCAGGATCGCTTCGTGGCGGTGCAGCGCCTGGCGTTTGCGGATCGCCTCGCGCCGCAGGATCGCCGTCTGGCGGCGGTGAGCTGCGTTCAGCCGCTGGAGCGCGATCCGCCGGCGGCGCAGCGCTCGGCGCTGAAGCGCCCGGCGGAGCCTCAGCTGATGGGCGGCGTTCGGCACGCCGTGCGTTCCGAGCCTCTCCTTGCCCAGATGGCGGCTGGGGCTCTGGTGCCTGGCCTTCCTACGCGCGCTCCTTCGCAGCTTCGACCGGTGCGATCGTGCCGCGGCCAGGGCACGCGACGCCGCGCGCGCCTCTGCGGCGCGGTGCCTAGCGAGCGCGATCCAGTCGAATGCGCCGCCGCCCGCGATCAGCAGGACCGGCCCAGCCGACCGGGTGGCGGCTTCGGGCCCCGAGGCGCCCAACGTCAGCGTCGCAGGCGCAGCAACGCCCATCGCCAGCAACAGGGCGACGAGCACAACGAACCTGCGCGATCGTATTTCCGAGGCCCAGCCACCGCCGTCGAGCACGGTCAAGCTGGGGCGCCGGAGCCTACGTCCCAATATTTGAATCCCCCGAACGTGGGTTTTCTAACGCGAGCTCGAGGCCGACCGGTCAAGCTTTCCCCTCGACGAATGTGGTCGGCTTCGAGGAGCGAAGCGGGCACTGTAACAGAGGTTCCGGCGGACACATGATGTCCCTATGTGGCTCTGGCAAGCCAAATATCCGCAAATTGCGGGAACGGTCGAGCGCCCGGGCGAGCTCGTCAGGCCGCCGCTTCGAAGCGGACCACGCCGTCCTCCTCGCGTTCGGCGACGAGGCCCTCCTCGAGCAGCAGGTCGACGTGTCCCAGGACCTCTGAGAGCGTGAGATAGGCCTGCGTCACGGCGACGTTCCCCCAGAGCTCCTGGGCGATCCCGTGTGCGGTGCGCGGCTGCGAGGCGATCAGGCCGTGGATCTTCTCTGCCCGCCGGCGGTGCATGCGCATGCGCTCGTCGATCAGCGAGGTGTGGTCGGAGATCGGCCGGCCGTGGCCGGGCAGGACCAGCGACAGCTTCATCGCACGCGTCGCCTGCAGCGAGGCGATGTAGGTGATCAACGCCTGCGGCCGGGGTCCGGTGTAGTCGCCGTCGACGCCGAGGGGCCGTGCGAGCAGGGGATTGGAGGAGATGTGCCCGATCAGATGGTCGGCGGCGAGCAGGATCGAGCGCGCGTCGTCGAAGAACACGGTGTCCGATGGGCTGTGGCCTGGGCGGTGCAGGACACGCAGGGTGCGGTCGCGGAGAGCGAGCTCGGCCCCGTCGCCGAGCGGGCGGGTCACCTCCACGGCGGCGCCCCAGGCGCGAAAGCTCGCCGACACGGCGCGCAGGGCCGTCACGATTTCGGGCGGGATGCCGTGGCGCAGCATGGTCCGCTCGGCAAAGCGGTCGTCGAGGTCGGTCTCCTCCCCGAATCGGGCCAGGAAGGGCGCGAGGCGGTCGAGCGCCGCGACCTCCGCGCCGGAGCGCCGCGCAAGGATCGACGCCAGCCCGAAATGGTCGATGTGCTGGTGGGTGATCACCAGCAGCTCGATGTCCTCGACCGCATGGCCGCGGGCCGCGAGCGCCTGCTCCAGCTCGTCGAGCGCCTTCGCCGAGTTGGGGCCGGAGTCCACCAGGGTCAGCGGCGAGTCCTCGATCAGATAGGCGTTGACGCGCCCGACCATGAACGGCGTCGGGATCGCCAGGCGATGGATGCCTGCCTCGGCGGCGAGCGCGAGCGCCTCACGCTCGGCCTCCTGCTCCTCCGCGGGGCCGTCCTGGCCGCTCACGAACCGGTCGTCGCGGACGAGCGGATCAGCGCGAGCACCTCATCGCGACGGCGCTCCATGTCCTCGCGCGAGACCAGCGACTCCAGGCAGAGCCTCAGCAGCGGCTCGGTGTTGGACGGACGCACGTTGAAATGCCAGTCCTCGTATTCGATCGAGATGCCATCGAGACGGTCCTGGCGCGCGTCGGAGTAGTGCGCGGCGAGCTGCTCCATCTTCGCTTCGGGGTCGGAGACCTCCGAGTTGATCTCTCCCGAGATGAAGTAGCGCTCGCGGTAGGGCGCCAGCAGCTCGGAGAGGCTCGTTCCCTCGCGCGAGAGCATCTCGAGGACGAGCAGCGCCGGTATCGTGCCCGAGTCGGCGCAGTAGAAGTCGCGGAAGTAGTAGTGCCCGGACACCTCGCCGCCGAACAGCGAGCCCTCGGCCCGCATGCGCGTCTTGAAGAAGGCGTGGCCGACGCGGTTGACGTAGGGGATGCCACCGTCTTTCCTGACGGTGTCGGGCACCGCCCACGACGCCCGCACGTCGTAGAGGATCGCCTCGGCGGGTCCGGCGCCTTCCCCTGCATGTGCGCTCGCCGCCTTGCGCAGCAGCGAGTCTGCGAGCAGCGCGGTGAGGAAGTCGCCGTCGACGAAGGAGCCGGTGTCGTCGATGAAGAAGCACCGGTCCGCGTCGCCGTCCCAGGCGATGCCGCGGTCGGCGCCGGTGGCGTTGACCTGCTCGATGATCAGCCGCCGGTTCTCTGGAAGCAGCGGGTTGGGCTCGTGATCGGGGAAGTTGCCGTCGGGCGTCCAGTAGGACTTGACGAGGTCCAGCCCGAGGCTGTCGAGCACCGGTCCGACCATTGGGCCGGCCATGCCGTTGCCGCCGTCGAGCACCACCTTCAGCGGGAGCTCGCGCCCACGGATCACGTCCGGATCGATGAAGCGCAGCACGGTTGCCTGGAAGTCCTCATAGATGTCCACCTGCTCGAGCGACCCGCGCTCCGGGGCCTCCAGGGACGGCTCCGGCCGCTCGCCGCTCGCCGCGAGCTCCGCTTCGACCTCGCGGCGGACATCCTGGATGCCGCTGTCGCCCGACAGCGGCAGCGCACCCTCGCGCAGGAGCTTTGCGCCGGTGTAGGCCTTGGGATTGTGCGAGGCGGTGCACATCAGGCCGCCGTCGAGCTCGCGCGACCCGACGAGGTAGTAGAGCATCT
>JAOPZV010000013.1 GCA_025963935.1 Solirubrobacterales bacterium | reverse complement strand
CGATCGATCGCCGCCGCAGCGCCGGCGAACGCTTCGGCGCGATGTGCCGCAGAGACCGCAACGATCACGCTCGGCTCGCCGAGGGCGACGCTGCCGACCCGGTGCTCCACCGCGCCTGCCAGCAGGTGATGGGCGGCGATGCAGTCTCGCATGATGCTCTCGATCTGCTGTTCGGCCATCTCCACGTACGCCTCGTAGTCGAGGCGTTCCACCTCGCGGGTCACGCCCTGGAAGACGACGATCGCGCCCGCCGCCTGATGGGCCACGGCCCGTGAGAGTCGCTCGATCGACAGCGGCTCGCCTCCCACGCGCACTTGCAACGGTGCGTCCTGCGCCGCGCCTGCGTGATCGGCGCTGCCGCCGCTGACGGGCGGGATGAGCGCGAGCTCATCGCCGGGCTCGAGCGGTGTCTCCGCTCTCGCATAGTCACGGTTGACCGCCATCTGGACGGGCAGACGGCCCAGAAGCTCCCCGAGCGGGGGCATCTCTGAGAGCGCCCGCAGCGCATCGGCTACCGTGGCGCCGTTGTCGAGTCTCAGCTCGAGCGAGCCCCGGCCCGCCCGTTCGCGCAGGATCGCGAACAGACGGACGTTCACGACCATCCCCGCCTGCTCTGGCGGCTGGCTCATCCGGCTGACCCGACCCACGCCGCGAGCGGCTCGATCTCCACGCGGTCACCCGCTCGGACGCCCGCGGCTGCACTGGGCACGATCGCGAGGACGTCCGCGCCCAGCATCGAGGTGAGGATGTGCGAACCCTGGGCTCCCGTCGGCTCGGCGTGCCAGCCGTCCTCCCGTGCGCTCAGCCGGCAGCGCAGCGCATGGGCGCGGCCGGGGGCCTTCGCGTAGTCGGAATCGAACACCGCCGTGGCGCGGTGCGCGCTGTCCCGCGCGCCGAGGAGCGCCCGAAGCGCGGGGCGGACGAGCAGCACGAAGGTGACCATCGCCGATACGGGATTCCCGGGCAGGCCGAAGACGAGCTTCCCCGAACGGGTGCCGAACCAGGCCGGGCGGCCTGGCTTCAGCGCCAATCCCCAGAACACCTCCGTGGCCTGCAGTTCCTGCAGCGCGCCGCGCACGTGGTCGTGGTCTCCGACCGATACGCCGCCGCAGATAACGGTCACGTCGACGCCCTCGAGCGCACGCGCGATCGCCTCTCGGGTCGCGGCCGGCTCGTCGCGCATGAACGCGGTGTGTCCGACCTCGCCGCCGGCGCAGCGCGTCAGCGCGGCGATCGAGAACGAGCTCGTGTCCCGCACGCCGCCGGGCCGCATCGGCTCCTGCGGACCGAGCAGCTCATCCCCGCTGACGAGCACCGCCACGCGTGGACGTCGGGTGCAGGGAACCCGCGCCTGCGCGAGAGAGGCCAGGACACCGAGCTCTGCCGCTCCCACCACGGTGCCCTTCCTCAAGACCGTCTCGCCCGCGCGCATGTCCTCGCCGGCGCGCCTGATGTCCTCCCCGGGCCTCGCCGCTACGCAGATCTCAACGGCGTCGCCCTCCCGGCGGCTGTCCTCCACGCGCACGATCGCATCCGCCCCCGAGGGGACCACCGCGCCGGTCGAGATCGCGATCGCCTCCCCGGCGGACAGCGACAGCGCTGCCGGAGCGCCCGCCCGCGACTCGCCCGTCACGCGCAGGACGACCGGCTGCGAGCCGGACGCCCCGGCGATGTCCTCGGCGCGAACCGCAAAGCCGTCCATCGCCGAGCTGTCGAAGCCCGGCACCGCTTCCTCGGCGCAGAGGTCTTCGGACAGAACTCGCCCGAGTGCCCCCGTGCCGAGGCTCACGTTCTCGCTGGCAAGTGGCGCGACTGACGCCAGCACCCGCCGCCGGGCGTCATCGATCTCGACCAGCTCGCTGGCGTTCATCGCCAGCCACTGTAGTGCGACACTGAGGGTGTGGCTCACCAGCGTGCAATCGTTGCCGTCCTCGCAGGCGGGCGCGGCCAGCGTCTCGGCGGCGGAAAGCCGGCCACCTCGCTAGGGGGCAGGCCGCTCGTCTGCCATCCGTTGCAGGCCGCCGCCGACGCCGGACTCGAGTCGGTCGTCGTGGCAAAGCCCAGCACGCGGTTACCCCGGCTGAAGGTGACCGTGGTGCGCGAGAGCGAGGAGCCACGCCATCCGCTGTGCGGTGTGCTCGCCGCGCTGCGCTTCGCGTCCGCGCGTGGGCGTGTCGCGGTCCTGACGCTCGGCTGTGACATGCCGTTCGTCACCGGGCGCCTGCTGGCGTGGCTCGCGAGCCTTGACGGTCCGGTGATGGCCGAGCTAGACGGTGTCGCCCAACCCCTGCTTGCCCGCGTGCCGGTGAACGGCATGGCGCAGCTAGAGGAGGCGCTCGCCGAGCGCCATTCATTGCGCTCGGCGCTCGAGGCGCTCCAGCCTGGAATCGTCTCCGAGGACGAGCTCGGCCGCTTCGGCAATCCTCAGCGCCTGTGCTTCAACGTAAACGACCGGGCCGACCTGCGCACGGCGGCCGCGTGGCTCGTCCTGTCGAAGGGCTAGGGGCGATCGCCCGCGTCGGGCGGTGAGGCTCCGGGGCCCACCCGCTGCGCCGCGGCCAGCAGCTCAGGGAGGCCCAGCTCGGAGCGGCCGGCGATCCAGCAGGCCAGCGGGGCGGCGGTGCGCTCGGAGGAGTGTGCGGCGACGCCCGCCAGGTCCAGCAGCTCCCTGATCTCCTGCAGCGAGGGCCGCGGCACGCCGGCCTGCGCTGCGAAGTCGGCGATCCACTCGTCCCTGGTCACAGCCGCCAGCTTAGCCCGATGGGCGCGTGGCGATCGCGGGTAGCGTTAGGGCATGCTCGACAGTCTGCAACGACCAATGCGCGATCTGCGCATCTCGGTGACCGACCGCTGCAACCTCCGCTGTCCCTACTGCATGCCGCGCGAGGTCTTCGGCGAGGGGTTTCGCTTTCTCGCGCGCGAGGAGCTGCTCAGCTTCGAGGAGATCACGCGGGTGGTCGAGGCGATGGCCGGGCACGGCGTCGCGAAGGTTCGTCTGACCGGCGGCGAGCCGCTGCTGCGCCGCGACATCGAGCGCCTCGTCGAGATGCTCGCCGGCGTCACCGGCATCTCGGATATCGCGCTGACGACCAACGGCCTGCTTCTGGCGCGCAGCGCTCAGCGGCTGAGGGATGCTGGCCTCAACCGGGTGACCGTGAGCCTCGATGCGCTGGACCCGGCCGCCCTGCGGTCGATGAGCGACGCCGCCGTCTCGCCCGAGCGCATCCTCGAGGGTATCCATGCGGCGTCGGACGCCGGCCTGACGCCGGTAAAGGTCAACATGGTCGTCCGCCGGGGCCAAAACGACCACTGTGTCATCGGCATGGCCGAACACTTTCGCCATCGCCCGGAGATCCTGCGGTTCATCGAGTACATGGATGTGGGCTCGACCAACGGGTGGCGGGCCGAGGAGGTGGTGCCGGCCGGCGAGATCCTCGCGGCGATCGAGGCCCGCTGGCCGCTGGAGCCCATGCCGCCTGTTCGCGAGGGAGAGGTGGCAACCCGCTACCGGTATCGCGACGGGGGCGGAGAGATCGGCATGATCCACTCCGTCACCGACCCGTTCTGCGGGAGCTGCACGCGGGCGCGCCTGTCCGCCGACGGACAGCTGTTCACATGCCTGTTCGCGCACGCCGGACATGACCTGCGTGCCGTGCTCCGCAGCGCAGGCGGCGCCGAGAAGCTGGAGCGCCGTCTGCTCGAGATCTGGGCGGGAAGGAGCGACCGCTACTCGGCGGAACGCGCCGGAAGGGCCGCCGCGCAGCCCGGCGAGCCGAAGATCGAGATGTCGTACATCGGCGGCTAGCAATACCGCTCAGCGCCGGCGCGGTCATCCCGGGTGCACTCGCAGGGCGGTCAGTCAGCCGGCGCCGGCGGCCGGTGGGCCAGCGGTCAGCTTGACGGTGACCAGCAGGGCGGCGGACACGATGACGAGCACCGCGGAGAGGGCGAGCGCCGCCGGGAAGTCCGAGGCGAACTGGTCATAGATCGCCAGGGGCGCTGTCTGCGTCACTCCCTGGAAGGAGCCGGCGAACATCAGCGTCGCGCCGAACTCACCCAGCGCCCGGCCCCACGCGAGCGCCAGCCCGGCCGTCAGACCGGGGCGCGCAGTGGGAATCGCCACGCGCAGGAACACCGCGAGCTCACGCGCCCCGAGTGCTCGTGCGGCATCGAGGTAGGTGCGATCGACGGCCTCGAACGCCGCCTGCGCCTGGCGGAGGTAGAAGGGCGATGCGACGAACGTCAGTGCAACGACGACTCCCGCCGTCTGGAGAACCAGGCGGACGTGGGCGCTCGCGAGCGCGCCTCCGAGGATGCCGTGCGGGCCGAGCGCCGCGAGCAGGCCGATGCCGGCGACCGCCGGCGGAAGCACGAGTGGCAGCTCCACGAGCGTCATCACGAGCGCCTTTCCGGGAAACCGCCGCAGGGCCAGCAGGTAGGCCGCAGGGGTGCCGAGGAGGACGATGATCGCGAGCGCGATCGCGCTCGTGCGTAGGCTCAGCAGCAGGGCTTCTCTGGCCTGGGCATCGCCGAGGCTCGACACCAGGCGAGCCGGCGAGGTGTTGACGAAGATCGCGATTACCGGCAGCACCAGGAACGCCAGCGCAACGGCGAGCGCCAGCGTGAGCAGCGCACTGAACCACGGCGCCTTGGCCAGCGGTCCCCCACGTCCGGCGAGCGACCGGCCGCGAAGCGGCCCCTTTCCCCGCTTCTCCGTCGCGGGTTCCGCCGGCGAGCGGGCTGGATCTTCCCCGCCGCCGGCCGCGGTCATCGAACCGGCGCCGGGAGGAAGCCCGCGCGGAGAAGCTCAGCGCGCCCGGCGCCGCGCAGCAGACCGGAGACGAAGGCGCGGGCGGCGGAGGGGTGCGCGGCACCGGTGACGACGGCGGCGCCACAGGCGATCTGCGGCTGCAGCGAGTCGGGGAGCCGGATCGCGCGGAGCTTGCCTGCGGCGGCCGCGACGTCGGTCGCGTACAGCAGGCCGGCGTCCACGCCGCCCTGCAGCAGCTTGCCGACGATCCCCGTGACGTCCGGCTCCCGGTCGCGGATGTTGCCGAGCACGCGCTGGCGCTCGGCGACCGGGAGACGCGCGAGCAGCTTCGCCGTGTATACGCCGACGGGGACGGTCGGCGAGCCGACCGCGACGCTGATGCCCCGGCGTCCGAGGTCGCTCAGTCCCGCGATCCTCGAGCCGTCCGGAACAGCCAGCACCAGGCGGTTCGCTGCGAACACGACCGGCCGCCTCACAAGTCCGCGCGCGAACAGCTCATCGGGAAGCTCAGTGTTTGCCGCGGCGAACACGTCTGGATACACCCCCTGCTCGATCTGCGCGGCGAGCGCGTCGGACCCGGCGAAGGAGAACCGGACCATGGCGGGCCGGAACTGCTCGGCGTAAGCGGTGAATGCCCGGCGCAGCGAGGCTGCCGCGGAGACCTCGAGCTGCGGCGCCGCGCCGCTGCCAGCGCAGCCGCTCAGCAGGATCACCGCAAGCAGCGTCGCGGCCGCCCCCGCGATCCAGCCGGACAGGGCGCTCACCCCTCGCTCCGCTCCACCATCACAGACGTCGCCTTCACGGTGGCGCTCGCGGTCACACCCGGCGCCAGGCCGAGCTCGATCACAGAGTCACGGGTGATCGCGGCGGTGATCAGGAAAGGGCCCGCCTCGATCTCCACGAGCGCCATAACGCCATCTGTCTCGACCGAGCGAACCACACCTGGGAAGCGGTTGCGAGCCGACCCGTGCGTGCCCGTCCGGTGGCGCTGGGGACGTGCCGCCAGGCGCTGGACCTCCTCGCCCGAGACCCGCCGGCGATTGCGCTCATCGCGGCGAGTGCGGAGCTTGCCGGCTCGATCCCAGCGGCGGAGCGTGTCCACGCTGACGCCGATCGCCGCCGCTGCCTCCCCGAGAGACATGTCCGCTTTTGGCTGCCCAGGCATTGCCCAGGCAGCCTACAACGCCGACGGGTCGCGCTGCGGGCGGGCGGGTAAGGTGCTCGCAGGGATGTCAGAGCCAGTCGCGACCACGTCGATGTCGCCCCGCGACCCGCGAGACTCAGCGGCCTCAGACCCCGCCGCATACGCTCTGAGGTCCGTCCGCCACGACGGCCAGAGCGACGTGGTGGCGGTCGAGGAGCCGCTCGAGATCCGCATCGGGGGGGACCCGATCGCGGTGACGATGCGCACGCCGGGACACGACGAGGAGCTCGCGGCGGGCTTTCTTCACGGAGAGGGGCTGATCGGGGAGCCCCTGCGGTTCGGTCTGACCGATGACCTGGCCGCGAACACCATCGAGGTGCGCGGCAAGCTCGCCCGTCCGGTGCCCACGCGCCGCTTCTACACGACCTCCTCGTGCGGGGTCTGCGGCAAGGGCGCTCTGGAGGAGGTTGCCGTCCATTGCGCCGCGCTGCCTGCCGGCCCCCGGGTCCCGCGCTCCCTGCTCGCCGAGCTCCCCGATCGGCTGGTGCAGCCCGGCTTCACGCGGACGGGCGGCCTCCATGCCACCGGCCTGTTCGACTCCGCGGGCGAGCTGCTGTGCGTGCGCGAGGACGTCGGCCGTCACAACGCCATGGACAAGGTCGTGGGGTGGGGAGTGCTCGCCGGACGGCTGCCCTTGCATGGGCACATCCTGTGCGTCAGCGGGCGGCTGTCGTTCGAGCTCGTGCAGAAGGCGGCGGTCGCAGGTGCGCCGATTCTCGTGGGCGTCGGAGCTCCCACGTCCCTCGCGGTGGAGCTCGCGGCCGACCGCGGGCTCACTCTTTGCGGGTTCGCCCGACGCAAAAAGGTGAACGTCTACACCGGCGCCGAGCGCGTTCTCCCGGGCGGCTAGCCGGGAGCCGCGCGCAGTACAATCGCGCCACGTGAGTTCGCGTCGGACCGCTCGCTTGAACGGGCACGAGAGCGAAACGCGGATCGCGCGTGGGGATTCGAGCCGCCTTCTTCCTGCCATTCGCGCGATCCGCTGTGCAGGAGGAAGGCGAGAAGCGAGTCCGCTTGTCCAGGCTTTCAGGAGATGGGTCGCCCGCCGGTGTGCTGTCGTCGGCCATCTCCAATGCCACGGTGCGCCTTTTGAGCGAGTACACGGGTCGCGGGCCGACGAAGGCGCGCACCTACATCACCGGCGATCTGATCACGGTCGTGCTGCAGGACACGCTCACGAAGGGGGAGCGCAACCTCGTGCGCAATGGTGGAGCGAGCCTCGTGCTGCAGAGTCGCAAGGCCTACCAGAAGACGATGGGCCCGGACCTCGTTGCGCGCGTCGAAGAGCTCACCGGCCGGCGCGTGCTCGCGTTCCTGAGCGACAACCACATCGATCCAGATTATGCCGTCGAGTCCTTCGTGCTCGAGCGGCGCGGGGATACCGCAGCCGAGCAGCCGCAGACCCCGTGAACGCCTCGAGGCTCCAACAGCCGCGGTTCTACGCGCTTGGCGGCGGGGTCGCCCGCTCGTGGGAGATGCCGAACCGCTGCTCGTAGTCGCGGTTCAGCTCCAGCCACGCGGACGGCACACCCAAGCCTTCGAGCTCGTCCTTCTCGGTCAGCGCCCGCCAGACGCGCTCGGGCGGATGGGCGAGGATCCGCTCGAAGCGAAGCGTCGTGCGCCCCGCCTCCTCCTGCAGCTTCGCGTGCGTCGTCTCGGGCATCTCACTCCATTCGGTCGAGGTCTCTTTCAAGCGCGTCGAGGCTGTGCTGCCAGAGACGCGCGTACGGGGCAAGCCAGCGCACGAGGTCGGCGAAGCCGTCCCCCCGCAGGGCGTACAGGCGCCGCTGACCGTCGGCGTGGCGTTCGACGAGCCCGGCTTCGCGCAGGATGCGCAGGTGGCGGGAGGTGTTGGGCTGACTGAGGGCGGCCGCGTCCGCCAGCTCGCCGACCGGCCGCGGCCCGGCGATCAGCAGCTCGAGGAGCTCGCGGCGCGCCGGCTCGGCAAGCGCATCAAACGTGGCGGTCGCCATGGCTACATCTAATCAGACAGTTATATGTCTGTCAACAAATATATCGTGCTCCTGTCGATTCGCCCCCGCGCCGTTCGTCTCAAGAGGCGACCATAATCCTCAGCAAGGAGAAGCCAATGCAATATCTGCTTCAGATCTACTCAAACGACTCGATGTCGACGTTCGAGACGCTCACCGAGGAGGAGAAACAGTCGGTGATGGGCGAGTACTTCGCGATCTCCGGTGCGCCAGGTGTGACGGGCGGAGCGCAGCTTCAGCCGCCCACGACCGCCACCACGGTGCGCGTGCAGGACGGGCGCACGCTCACGACCGACGGCCCGTTTCCCGAGACCAAGGAGGCGCTCGGCGGCTACTACCTGTTCGAGGCCGCCGATCTCGACGCGGCCATCGAGCTCGCCGCCCGCATTCCCGCCGCTCGACTCGGTGGGGCGATCGAGGTCCGTCCGCTGGTGGAGCGCTGATCGAGAACGTCTTCCGCGAGCAGTGGGGCCGGGTTCTCGCAGCGCTGATCGGCATCCTCGGTGACTTCGATCTCGCCGAGGAGGCCGCGCAGGAGGCGTTCGCGATCGCGTCGGAGAGATGGCCGCGCGACGGAACGCCCGAGCACCCCGCCCGCTGGCTCGTGGTCACGGCGCGCAACCGGGCGATCGATCGCATTCGCCGCGAGCGGACGCTGGCGGCCAAGTCGAAGCTGCTGGAGGTGCCCGAGGCCGTCGAGGACGACATGCACGACCCCATCTTCAACGACGAGCGGCTCGAGCTCATCTTCACCTGCTGTCACCCGGCCCTCTCGACCGAGGCGCAGGTCGCGCTCACGCTGCGCGCCCTCGGCGGCCTGAGCACCGAGGAGATCGCGCACGCGTTCCTCGTCCCGGAGGCCACGATGGCCCAGCGGCTGGTACGCGCAAAGCGCAAGATCAAGGCCGCGGCGATCCCCTTCCGGATTCCGCCCGAGCACATGCTGCCCGACCGCCTGACGGCCGTTCTGGCCGTCGTCTACCTGATCTTCAACGAGGGGTACGACGGCCGCGGAGAGCTTGCAGCGCAGGCTATTCGTCTCGGTGGCTCGCTCGCCGAACTGATGCCGGATGAGCCGGAGGCACACGGTCTGGTTGCTCTCATGCTGCTCCACGACTCGCGGCGCGCCGCCCGCCTCCAGGACGGAGAGCTGGTCCTGCTGGCCGATCAGGACCGGGGGCTGTGGGACTGGCCGCAGATACGGAGCGGGCGCGCCGCGCTCGACCGTGCGCTCGCCCTGCGCGGCAGTGGGTCGTACGTGCTGCAGGCGGCGATCGCATCGCTGCACGCCTCCGGGAGCAGCGACTGGCCGCAGATCGCGTCCCTCTATGGCGAGCTTGCACAGTTGACCCGCTCTCCGGTGATCGAGCTCAACCGAGCAGTTGCTCTCGCAGAAGCGCAGGGTGTGCAACACGGACTCGACGCGATCGACGGCCTCGGCCTGGACGCCTATCCATATCTCCACGCGACCCGCGCGGACTTCCTGCGCCGGCTCGGGCGCCCGGCGGACGCCCGCGCTGCCTACCGGCGGGCGCTCGAGCTGACGCGCTCGGACCCCGAGCGTCGCTTCCTCGAGCGCCGCCTGGCGGAGCTCGGCAGCTAGCAGGCGCCGCTAGACGAGCAGGTCGTCGGCCTGCGGAATGATCCGCAGATGCTCTCCGGCCCCGCTCACCGCCAGTAGCCGCTGCACCTGCTGAGAGCCCGGAGTGATGGCGAACTCGCGATCGCCGTCCTCGCAGCGCTCTCTTGCCCACAGGATGATGCGCAGCCCCGTTGAGTCGATGAACACCAGATCCTGCAGGTCCAGAACGAGCATCGATCTGCCGTGGACGTCCGCGTCCTCGATCGCGCCCTGAAGCAAAGGAGCGTTCGCCAGGTCGAGTTCGCCACCGAGCCGGATCACCACGCGATCGGGCTCTCGCCGCACGTCGATGAGGAGTTGGTCACCTACCCCCATGCCGGTAGTCTAGCCGTCCCTCCGTGGCCGGTTGCTGCCCGGCCTGCCCCGCTCTGGCGCCGGCGAGCCGCCTCCGCGGCGACCGTTGCGCGACTCGGTCTGTGGCACCGGGATCAGGATGTCGACAGACGCAGCGCGATCAGCGCAATGTCGTCACGCAGCCGGTCATCTGCGCGCGAGGAGGCGCCGCGCACGAGGTGCTCGAGCAGGCCGTCGAGCCCCATGCCGGGGGCGGCTCTCGCCAGCTCGAAAAGGCCATCTTCGCCGAGCTGCTGGCCGGCCGGTCCCGCCTCGAGCACGCCGTCGGTGTACAGCAGGAGAGTCT
>JAOPZV010000005.1 GCA_025963935.1 Solirubrobacterales bacterium | reverse complement strand
AGGCGGCATCCGCAGATCTACATGCCCGAGAACAAGGAGCCGTGGTACTTCGCGGATGAGCTGCATGACCGCACCCCGCCACGACCGGAAGGCACGCCGAAGACACTCGACGAGTACCTCTCCCTGTTCGCCGCCGCAGGCCCCGGGCAGCGCGTCGGCGAGGCCTCGGCCCTGTACCTGTGGTCACACACAGCGGCGAGCGCGATCGCCGCTGTGCAGCCCGCCGCGAGAATCGTCGCGATCCTGCGCGAGCCGGCGAGCTTCCTGCGCTCGCTTCACATGCAGTTCATCGCGAGCTATGTGGAGACCGAGACGGACTTTCGCAAGGCCCTGGAGCTCGAGGCGGCCAGGCGCCAAGGGCGGAGCATCCCGCGACACTCCTACTGGCCGCGGACGCTGCTGTACTCCGATCACGTTCGTTACGTCGAGCAGCTGCAGCGTTATCACGCGGTGTTCCCGAGTGAGCAGGTGCTCGTCCTGATCTACGACGACTTCCGGCGCGACAACGAGGCAGCCGTGCGACAGGTGCTCGACTTCCTCGACGTCGACGACGAGCATCCGATCGACGTGCTCGAGGCCAATCCGACTGTCGCGGTGCGCTCAAGGCAGCTTCACGGCCTCGTGCACGCTGTATCGGTCGGGCGCGGCCCCGTATCGCTGGCGGTGAAGGAGACGATCAAGTCGCTCACTCCGCGCAGATGGAGGCACGATCTGCTGAGAGTGACCAAGCAGCGTGTGGTGTATGGCGAGGTCCCGGCGCCCGACGAGAATCTGATGCTCGAGCTCCGCCGCCGCTTCGAGCCCGAGGTGGTGGCACTCAGCGATTACCTGGGGCGCGACCTGGTTAAGCTGTGGGGCTATGACAGCCTTGCCTGAGCCGACAGGTGAACTTTGGAAAATAGCCGCCGCTGAGCAGAGGCGCTTACCGGATTTCTTCATTGTCGGCCACGCTAAGTCCGGCACCACAGCGCTGTATGAAATGCTGAGACGGCATCCCGAGATCTACATGCCGGATGTCAAGGAGCCGCAGTTCTTCGCAGCGGAGAACTTCGACGCGCTGAGGGGCCGAGAGGAGCCGGGAGCGCGCGGCGGCCGGCGCGGAATGACATTTGACGAGTACCTGGGGCTGTTCGAGGACGCGAGGGCCGACCAGCGTGTCGGCGAGGCCTCGACCTTCTACCTGTGGTCTCAATTCGCTGCGAGGCGGATCAGCGAGGTCCAGCCGGACGCGCGGATCATCGCCATCCTGCGCGAGCCCGCGAGCTTCCTTCGCTCCGTTCACCTCCAGCTGCTGCAGAACAACGCGGAGTCGGAGAGAGACTTCCGCAAGGCCGTCGGGCTGGATGAGGATCGCCGTCGCGGCCGGCATGTTCCGCGTCATGCGTTCTCGCCGCAGGCGCTCATCTACTCCGACAAGGTGCGATACGTCGAGCAGCTGCGCCGCTACCACTCAGTGTTCGACCCGAGCCAGATGCTGATACTGATCTATGACGACTTCCGGCGCGACAACGAGGGGACGGTGCGACGCGTGTTGCGCTTCCTCGACGTTGATGCCAGCCATCAGATCGAGCTGGTGGAGGCCAACCCGACGGTGACTGTGCGCTCCAAACGGGTAAACCAGCTGCGACGCGCCCTGATGACCGGGCGCGGGCCGCTCGTGCGAACGGTGAAAACGACCGGCAAGGCGCTCACATCGATAAGGGTCAGGAAGGCCGTTTACTACGCGAGCCTACGGCGCGGCTCTCTGCGCGAGCCGCCCCCGCCGGACGAGAGCTTCATGCGCGAGCTGCGAGCCAGGTTCAAGCCTGAGGTGGTGGCGCTGAGCGAGTATCTCGACCGCGACCTCGTGGCCGAGTGGGGATATGACGCTGTCGGCTGAATCCGACGCGCCGGAAACCGAGCCGCAGCTGCCGCTCACCGCCGGGTGGCGCGCCGAGGTCGCCAGAGCTCAGGAGGCCGCTGTCCCCTCGGGCCCGGCGGTTGTCTCGGCGCCGGCGCCGTTCGGGCGCGGCGGCCTCGGACGCCACCTCCAAGAGATCGCCGGAGCGCTCGATCGCCGCGGGGAGCCGAGCGTCTGCATCTGCGAAACGAGCGAGGACAGAGGGTCGGCGCCGTCCAGCGAGCGGCTGTTTCGCGGCCTCGCAAGGGCCCTGCGACCGGCGGGCAGGGTCTCGCCGGCGTGGCGCATCTGGATGGCAAGTGTCGAGTTCGACACCTACGCGGCACGGCAGCTGCAGGCTGCGAGCCACCTCATTGCCTTCAACGGCACCGCCGTCGCGCAGTTCCGCGCCGCCGGACGGCTCGGCTTCGACTCGCTCGGGCTGATGTCGGCGAACGCCCACTACCGGCACGTCGTGCGCCAGCATGCGCGAGCGCACCGCCAGTACCCGATCGAGCGTCCGTGGGCGACGCATCTGCTCAAGCGGAACCTCACGGAGTACGGGCAGGCCGACCGCGTGTACGTGACGTCCCGATACGCGCACGAGTCGTTCATCGAGGAGGGGTTCCCGGAGGAGGCCCTGTCGTTCTTTCCACTCACCCCGGACCCGCGCTTCGCGCCTAACGGCGCGCCCGGTGCCTCGAGCACGTTCGACATCGTCTACATCGGTGGCCTCACGGTCGACAAGGGCGTCCCGCTGCTCGTGGACGCGGTTCGCCGTCTTCCTCATGCGGACATGCGCCTCAACCTCGTGGGCGGCTGGGGAACGCGCGGCATGCGCCGCTTCCTCGAAGAGTCCGGCGCGCAGGACCCGCGGATCAGGGTGAGTCCCGGCGATCCCCTGACGCATCTCGCCGACGCGGATCTGTGCGTTCACGCGAGCTACACCGACGGGTTCGGATACGCTCCAGCCGAGGCGCTCGCCTGCGCCGTCCCGGTGATCGTCAGCGAGGACACCGGCATGAAGGACCTGATCGACACGGATCGCATCGGGCTGGTTCTGCCGACCGGCGATCTCGACGCGCTCACCGAGGCGATCGATGCTGCCTACGGCCGGCAGATCCTCGGCGGCGGGCGGCCGTCGTTGTCGTGAGCGAGGCGGCGAGCAAGACCGGCGATCGCGCAGACGCCCGTGCCGAGCGTCAGACGCGGGTGGCCGTCGTCGGCATCTCAGCCGGACCGATCTGCGGCGCGAGAGACCACGCCGTGCTGCTGGCGCAGGCCATGGGCCGCGGGCACGTCCAGTCGTCCGTGCACTGGCTGCAGCGCACCGAGTCACCGCCGCTTGCGGCGAGGGCGGAGATCCGAGCATGGACGCGCGGGCTCGCCTCCGAGCTCGTCGCCGGCGAGAGCGATGCCGTGCTGTTTCACTACTCGGTGTTCGCCTACGCGCATCGCGGGATTCCGGTCTTCGTGCGCCCGACGCTCTCGGCGCTGCGCTCCAGCGGCCTGCCGCTCGTCACAGTGCTGCACGAGTTCGCGTTTCCCTGGAGGCTGGATGGCCTTCGCGGCAAGATCTGGGCGGTGACGCAGCGCGCGGCGCTGATCGAGGTCATGCGCGCCTCAACGGCAGTCGTGGTGACCACCGACTTCCGAGCCGACTGGCTCGCCTCGCGGCGCTGGCTGCCCCGGCGGCCATCCGTGGTGGCACCGGTGTTCTCAAATCTCCCCGCCCCCGCTGTCGCATCGTCTGCCGAGGGCCCGGCGCAGCGGGTCGGCATCTTCGGCTACTCATACGATCGCGGCACGGTGTCGCTCGTGCTCGAGGCGATCCACCGGCTCCGCGACGATGGACTCGACGCGCAGCTGCTGCTGCTCGGCGCGCCCGGCCCCGCCTCGCCGGCGGGGAAGCTGTGGCTCGAGGAGGCGCAGGCGCGTGCCATCGCCGGCGCGCTCAGCTTCTCGGGCACACTCCCGGCTCAGGAGCTCTCGGACGAGCTCGCGTCGTGCGAGGTCCTGCTGTTCGCCGACCGCTCTGGGCCCACGTCGCGCAAGACGACGCTCGCCGCCTCGCTGGCGTCCGGGAGGGGCGTGCTCGCCTTCGACGGGCCGCGTCGTTGGGCCGACCTGGTCGCGGCCGACGCCGCTTGCCTCGTCAACCCGAACGTCGAGGCGCTGGAGGGGTCGTTGCGCGGCCTACTCGCCGACGAAGGCCTTCGCAACGCGCTCGGAGCACGCGGTCGCGCATTCGCCTTTGAGCAGATGAGCGTCGAGCGCAGCGCCGAGGTCGTAGGCGCGCTCGTCGACGAGCTCGTCGGCTAGCTCCGCGGCGAGGGAATCGCCGCAAGGAAGAACCGCTGGCTCGGGGGCGAGCCGTTCATCGCGACGAACGGCTCGTCGTCCTCCAGCGCGAGATACGTCTCGAAGCTCTGAAAGTGGGCGAGGACGCTCTCAGCGCTCGCGTCGAACGTCCCGAGGGTATCGGCGTCGTGGACCTCCACGAGGAAGCTCGTCGACCCGTTCGCGAGCGTCTTGCTCGCTCCCCTCAGCGCCTGGTCCTCGTAGCCTTCGACATCGATGAAGACGACATCCGGCGTGCCATATCGCTCGGCGAGGCCGTCGATGGTGATGGCGGGAACCGTGACGTTTCCCGTTGCCGTGCGCTCGTCCACCTGACCCGTAAGGCCCTCGGCAAAAGTGGTGAACCCCTCGGACGCCGCCGCCGCTGCGTGGATCACGGACACGTTGGCCGCATTGTTCAGTTCGCAGTTCACGCTCGCAATGCGGGCGTTGTGCGGCTCGGCCTCTATGGCAAGGACATGGCCGCCATCGCCGGTGGCCCGCGCGATGATCAGGGCGAGCACTGCCTGGTGCGCTCCGAGGTCGAAGACCGTTGCGCCCGGCACCAGCGCGTGGCGCTCGCGCAGGAAGCTGATCATCTGCGGCTCCTGCCAGTCGCGGTCATACCAGGCCTCCGCAAGCGGGTCCTCGAGCCGGATTCTCAGCGTCTGCCCACCGTATGAATGTGTGACATCGCGAGGCGTGTAACCGGCAATGATCGATGCGATCTTGCGGCGGCGGTACCTTCGGTAGACCGAGTGCGGCATGATCCGCCGCATAACCGCCTTCAGGCCATCTGGCATGGTGCCGGAGCGTAGCACCGGCCCGGCCGTACTTCGCGTCCCGTGCCGTCGGACGCTTGAGGTTGAACCTGTCAGCGCAAGCGGCAGGTAGCGACTCAGGAGGGCGCCGGGACCGCCTGCGCCAGAGCCGGCCCCCGCGGTGAGCCCTGTCGCAACTCCCAGCTCGAGCGCGCGCTCTCGTAGGCGGCGACGAGCGCCGCAACGTGATGAGAGGTCGAGAAGCGGTCGGACACCGTCTTGCGTCCCGCCTCGCCCATTCGCGTCTGCAGCTCCGGGTCGGAGAGGAGCTCGTTGAGCGCCTGTGCCAGCCTGCCGGAGTCTCCGGGGGGGACGGTGAACCCGCTGACACCGTCCTCGAGCCAGTCACCGATCCCCCCCGTGGCGCTTGCCACCGCCGGCCGGCCTGCGGCGAAGGCCTCGATACCGACGAGGCCGAACGGCTCAGGCCACAGTGAAGGGACAACCACGACCGACGCGTTTGCCAGCTCGTCCGCGAGCTGCTCGGCGCCGAGCCAGCCCGTGAAACGAACACGGTCGTCGACCCCGAGGCGGCGCGCCAGACGGCGCATCGCATCCAACTGCAGCCCGTCGCCGCACACGACGAATTCGCCGTCGACGTCGCGGGCCGCGCGGATCAGCACGCCCACGCCCTTTGGATGGACGACCCGGCCTGCGAACACGACCCTCCGGCGAGTCCCATGCCCGCTTCCCTGCGTGGCGACCATCGTTGGGAAGTAGGGCACGATCGCCCGGCGAATAACACCGTTCACCTCGAGATGGCGGTCGATGGCGCTCGAATATGACACCGCGAGGTCGGCTTTCCTGAGGGCTTCGAGCCTCGCCGTGGCGCCCCGATACCGGGCGGGGAAGCTGGTCGGGTCGCGAGTATGCGCGCACCCGCGGAAGATCAGGTTCGGCCAGCAGCCCGGTCCGTGGGCGCGTGTGCACTCGTGTCCCGCCGCGAAGTAGTGAACGCCGGAGGTGCACGCCGTGTAACCATGCGCGCTGATCACCACCGGCGCGCTCGGCTGGATCGCGTCGACGATCTCCGGAGTGTCCACCTGGTGGAGATGAACGACGCTCGGCAACAGTGAGAGGATGTCGCCGAGCCGCGCGTCCAGCGATGCCTGCGGCTTACACAGTTCCGGGTGCGTGTGAACGTTGACGCCGTCGATTCGCTGATTCGACTCATCGCGTGCCACGAGCACGTTGACCTCGCGACCGTCACGGGCCAGCGCCGCCGCGCTCGTCTCGACATGCGCTCCCACCCCGCCGTCCCTCGCCCAGCGGGGTGTGATCAGCAGCACCGAGCCGAGCTTGCGCGCAGGCGCCCCGTGGCTCGCCGGAGCCTGGGGAGCATTCTCCGGAGAAGTGCTATCGCTGTCGGGCACCCGGCCGCGAATGCTATCCGACCGGCCCTGGCTGCCGGCGCGGGCTCCGGGAGGACGTCGCGGGGCATCTATGAGAGGATCCTCACGGTGCGGCATGAGAATATTCTTAGGATGAACGCCTCTGGGGGGGCGGCGAACGCGCCGGATTCTCGCTCGCCGCGATCCGGCAGGGAGGAGCGGCCGAAGGTCGTGTATGTGATGGGCGCCGGTCGCAGCGGCAGCACGATTCTCGGCGTCACCATGGGCAACTGCGACGGCATCTTCTACGCCGGTGAGCTCGACAAGTGGCTCTCGAGCGCCGGGGTCCCACCGCTCAAGGACCCGGAGCGCGTGAGCTTCTGGAGGGGCGTCCGAGAGGAGCTCGGCGATGCCGCCGGGCTGTTCGGTGGCGAGGCGCGCCGGCTCGAGCGATCCTCGGACCTCCTTCGCCCGAGCGCGTGGCGCGCCCGGCGCCGGCTGCGAGGGCGCTACCGGCGCGTCGCCGAGCAGCTCTACCACGCCGTAGCGCGGGCTGCGGGGGCGACGCACGTCGTCGATACCTCCCATTATCCCCTGCGGGCGCGGGAGTTGCAGGCGCTCGACGGCATCGAGCTGTACCTGCTCTTCCTGGTGCGGGACCCGCGGAGCGTCGTCGCGTCCTTCAGCCGCGACGACGTCCCCGAGCCGCGCGCCGGCACCGCGACGACGAACGCCTATCTGGCGCTGACGTACGTGCTGTCGACGCTCGTTTTCCTCCGTCAGAGGCGCGACCGGCGGCTGCTCGTGCGCTACGAGGACTTCGTCGCGGACCCCCAGCGCATGGCACGAGAGATCCTCAACTGGGTTGATCTGCCCGCCGCGATCCCCGACGCCAGCGCACTGAGCACAGGCCTGCCGTTCCACGGCAACCGCATGATCCGCTCGGAGCTGGTCTCGGTCGACGGTCGGACCGCGGATGAGGCGCCGCGCTCGCGGATTCGCTCCCGGGTTACGACCTTAATTCAGCTACCGATGACGGTCATCCTTTCGAGGCTGCGGCCTACGGCGTCCGGCATAGAGGTGTGCGAGCATGTCGAATAGGAATGAGCGCGACGCAGGACCAGGCGAGCGAGGCGCCGACGGGTGTCGTGCGCCCCAAGATCGTCTACGTGATGGGCACGGCGCGCAGTGGCTCCACGATCCTCGGCGTCGCACTCGGCAACTGCGCGAATGTGTTCTACGCGGGCGAGCTGGGCGGCTGGCTGGAGAAGTCCGGGACACCTAGGCTCAAGGGCGTCGAGCGGCAACAGTTCTGGGCGACGGTGCGCCAGAGCGTGCACTCACCCGATGATCTGTTCGGTCGAGATGCGCTGCTCGCCATCGAACGTTCGCTGTCGTTGATCCGCATTCACATGTGGGGCGTTCGACGCCGGATACGCGAGCGCTACCGCCGAGTGACAGAGGAGCTCTATGTCGCGATAGCACGAACCGCCGGGGCGACCCATGTCGTCGACAGCTCGTCATACCCGCTACGCGCGCGTGAGTTGAAAAGGCTGGACGGCGTCGATGTCTACCTCGTGTATCTCGTGCGAGATCCACATGGCGTCGTGGCCTCATTCACCCAGCCGGGGTGGCGGTTCTCCAAATCAACGGCGCTGACGAACGCTTATCTGTGGATCACCAGCCTGCTCTCGGTTTTCGTGTTTCTCAAACACCCTCGCGATCGGCGCGTCTTTGTCCGTCACGAGGACTTCGTCGCGAATCCGGAGCACGTCGTGAGTGAGATCCTCCGCCGCGTCGATGCTCCCTGCGAGGTTCCAGACCTCACCGTGCTCGAGCCCCGCATTCCGTTCGGCGGCAACCGCTTCCTGATGTCGCAGGAGTCGATCACGCTGCGAAAGGCCGAGTCGCCGCCGCCGCGCTACCGCGTCACGACGCTTCTCCAGCGGCCATGGGAGCTCGTCTTCTCGCGGCTGCGACCGGCGATCCCCGCGCCGCCATCGCAGAAGCCCGGTGAGTGACCCCGGCGGCTTCGAGCCAGCCGGCGCTTGCTGCAAGAATGGCGCAGATGGGACTCGTCACGAGGGCAACGGGTGTCGCGTCACGACGCCTCGGGCGCCCGGAGCTGCTCGCTGCCGTCAGCCAAGCTGCGCGACAGGCCCAGCGTGAGGACGTGGGGATCGAAGCGGTGCTCGCAAGCGCGCTGCGCGACGACGACATCTACGTCGATGTGGGAACGAACCGTGGGCAGGTGCTGCGCGAGGCCGTGCGGGTAGCGCCCGCGGGACGGCACGTCGCGTTTGAGCCGGTTCCGCAGCTCGCCGCCGAGGTGATGCGACTGTTCCCCGAGGTCGACTGCCGCGAGGTGGCGCTGGGTGCCTCGCAGGGCAGCGCTGAGTTCTGTCACTTCCGCAAGCTCGATGGCTGGAGCGGGCTGCGCCGGAGCCCTGAGATCAGCGATGAGCAGGGCGAGCCGGAATTCATCACGGTCGAGGTCTCGACGCTCGATGCAGAGCTGGCCGGCATGACCCCGAGCGTTGTCAAGATCGACGTCGAGGGAGGCGAGCTGGCCGTGCTCGAAGGCGGTCGCTCGCTGCTGTCGGCGACGCGGCCGCTCGTGATCTTCGAGCACGTCTCGCACAGGGGAAGGCTGTATGGCGCCGAGCCGGGCGCCGTGTGGGACCTGCTCGCCGAGCTCGACTACAGGATATTCGCCATCACCGGCGATGGCCCCGTCTCCCGCTCGGCGTTCACCCAAGACACCGAGGTCGTGAACTGGCTGGCGGCGCCGCGAGCGCGCAGTCTGTCCTAGTCGCGCGCCGCCGCGCCCAGCACGCACTCGTACACCTGCTCCAGCCGGGCGGCGACCGCATCCGGGCGGTAGGGCTCGACGGCTCCCCGCGCGGACGCTCCCAACCGCTCACGCGCCGAGCCGTCCTCGCTGAGCTCCCGCATCGCGGCCGCCAGCGATCCGGCATCGCGACTGCGGAACAGGCGCCCGGTCTCTCCGTCGGCGATCACCGCGGCCGGACCTCCCTCGTCGGGAGCCAGTACGGCGAGGCCGGCTGCCATGCCCTCGAGCACCACCTGTCCGAAGGGCTCCGGAATCACCGACGCGTGGACCAGCACGTCAAACCGTGCGAGCTCACGCCAGATGTCCTCGCGGAAGCCGCGAAACTCCACCCTCCCCGTGAGCCCGAGACTCGCCGCAAGCTGATGCACCTCGCGCTCGTAGTCCTCCTCGCCGAACATGGGCGCGCCCACGACGACGGCTCGCTCCTCTCCGTCCGGGAAGGCCGAGGCGAAGGCCCGCAGGAACAGATCCTGCCCCTTCCACGGGGCGATCCGTCCGAGCATCCCGAACGTCGTCGCCGCGCCATCGGCTTCGCGTGGATAGGGGGACAGCTCGACGGAGTCCGAGATCACCCATTGCCCGGATTGCCGCGCGGCGCTCGACACCGTCTCGAGTGTGGCGGTCGAGTTGGCGACGAGGCCATCGGCCAGGCGGACCAGCGCCCTGATCAGGCGCACGGCAGGTCTCGGGATGTAGTCCGCAGAGATCCGGTCGCGCACGTGCCAGACAACCGGGATCCCGAGCGCGCGGCACGCCAGGATTCCGTAGACACCGGCCTTCAGCGAGTTGGTGTGCACGATGTCCGGGCGCAGCCGGCGCAGCCGCCGCGCCAGTCGCACGACGTAGGCGAGGGTCTGCCACACGGCGACAGGAGAGGCGCCGCCGACGCGCACGCTCTCCCTGCGCAGGTCTCGAAGCGACGCGGCGATGGGAAGCACCTCGACCGAGACGCCGGCCTGCGCCAGCCGGTCCGCGAGCGGGCCCTCCTCGCCGAGGATGACGTGGGCGTTGACGCGCCGCAGGTGCGGAAGCACGCGCA
>JAOPZV010000294.1 GCA_025963935.1 Solirubrobacterales bacterium | reverse complement strand
CTTCGGGTCCCGCGCGAGCGCCTTGGCGATCACCCCGTCGAGCGCCGCCGGCACCCCGGGTCGCAGGCGGCTGATCGACCGGACCGGCGCTTCGGCCGGCAGCGCCCCGGGTGTCAGCTCGGGACGGAACGGCGGCTGCCCCGTGACACACTCGAAGAACACCCCGGCAAGCGCGTAGACATCGGTTTGCGCAGTCACCGTGCCGCCTACTGCCTGCTCGGGAGCCATGTATTGCACGGTGCCGATCAAGCCACCCGTTCGCGTCAGCCCGCTATAGGAGGAGCTCTTCGCGATCCCGAAGTCCGAGAGGTAGACATGATCGATCTCTCCCGCCGCCGATCGCTGAACCAGGATGTTCCCGGGCTTGACGTCCCTGTGGACGAGGCCGAGACGATGGGCGGCGTCCAACGCCCGCGCGACCGGCATGAGCAGCGAGACCGCCTCGTCTGGCTCGAGCGGCCCTGAGCTGGTCAGCACCGCCCTCAGATCGCCCCCGGCGACATAGCGCATGACGATGTAGAGCGAACCCTGGTGCAGGCCCATATCGTGAATCGGCACCACGTTCGGGTGATCGATCCCCGCTGCCATCTGCGCCTCGTGCAGGAAGCGCTCGCGGAAGCTGTCATCCGCGCTCAGCTCCGTCGCGAGCACCTTCAGCGCGACCGACGTCCCGAGACGCTGGTGCTTCGCGCGATAGACCACGCTCATGCCACCCCGCCCGATCACGGACTCGATCAGATAGCTGCCGAGCTGGCCGCCTATAACTAGGTCGTCCCCCACCGAGCGCGAGTCTACGCGAATGTCAAGGAGCCGGCAACCACACGGGCCCCCGATCTGCTGCGTCCGCGCCAGGGAGAACCCACCCGCGAGCGGTCACTTCAGGTCGCGCCGGCGGGGGGTCACCCTGGACGGCGCTTTTCTCCGGCGTTAGGCTGCGCGGTAGGGGGGCTGGTCTTCTGTGAGCAGGACATGTTCTTAGTCTTCGAGTCGAAGGGCCGCGAGCAGCCGGCGGTCGACATCGACCGCCGCGCGATCACGATCGGCAGAATCGCGGCGAATGACGTGCAGATCGAGGACGAGCAGGTGTCGCGGCACCATGCCGTGATCGAACTCCACGATGGCGGGAGCGTCGTTCTGCGCGATCTCGACTCGCGCAACGGGACGTTCGTCGATGGCGTGCGGCTGTCTGGCGCACGCGCCCTGACCGGGGGCGAGCGCCTCCGGTTCGGCAACGAGCAGCTGCGGGTGGAGACCGGCGTTCCGGCCCCTCCGCTCATCCGGGTTGCCCAGGACGGGCTCGCTCCTCGGATGGCACCGGATGCATCTGCTGCCCCTTCGAGGAGGTTTCTCCCGGCCCGCATCGGAAGGCGCGGCGCGGTCGCGGCGCTCCTCGTCGTCGGCGCGGCGGCCATCATCGGCATCGCTCAGCTGCTGCTGCCGGGCGTCGCCGAACAGAAACTTCGTTCCGATCTCGGGCGCTACGGTCTCGTGCGCCGAGTGCACCTCGAGTCATCGCCCGCGATCAAGCTCCTCTGGCACAAGGCGGACCGCGTCGAACTGGCGATGGACAGCTACCGCTCGAAACCTGGTGGGCACGGCTCGCTCGCCGACTCCCTCAGCGCCACGCGCAACACGAGCGTGCTGAACATCAGCGTGGGCACGCTGACGTCCAAACTGGTGACGCTTCACGACGTCAGCCTGCGCAAGGAAGGCGACCTGCTGATCGGCCATGCGCGACTCACGCAAAAGGACCTGAGCGCCGCGCTTCCCGGGTTCGTCGGCGTCCGTCCGTTGTCCGGCTCGGCAAACGGGATCGTCGCTCGGGTCACGGCTTCCGCGCTCGGCCACGGGCTCGGTGCGCGCGTTGCCGTGCTCGCCGATTCCGGCCGCGTGATCGCGCACCCGGAAGGGATACCGCTTGGATCGCTTGCCAGGATCACCGTATTCAGCGACCCGCGCATCTTCGTCGAAAGCCTTGGGGCGGAACTGCACGGACAGAACTACCTGCTCACCGTGCGGGCGCGCCTGAGGTAGGCGCGCGGCCCGGACGAGTGGTTGCACGGCTCCCCGGTCTCGGATAGTCTCGCCTCACGGGGGGAAAGGAGACGCGGCTTGCGTCGCACCGTTGACGTTTGGGGGGCAGCTCCGGAGTTGAGCAGATTCCCATTGGGCATGCGCCTCGCGGCGGATCGCCGGCCATGCAGTGCCGTCTGGCGGAGCGCCGGCTGATGGAGTTCGGCTCACACGGCGCGCCTGCAGCCCCGACCGGAGCCCCGAGCGCTCCGGCGACGATCTTGCACGCTGGTGAGCGGTTCATCCTGTCGAAGACGTCTTGGACGATCGGGAGGCTGCCCGACAACGACCTCACCATCGCCAAGGACGCCGTGTCTCGCTACCACGCGCGCATCGAGGCCGTGCAGGGCGGCTACCGGATTGCAGACCTCGCCAGCCAGAACGGCACGCAGCTCAACGGCGAGCGCTTCCGAGACGAGTCGCGATGGCTTGCAAACGGAGACACGATCCTGATCGGCGGCGAGGTGCTTCGTTTCCTCAGCGGGGAGGAGACGCGACTGGGGGCCGCCCCGCAGGCGCCTCTCAGCGGCACTCAGATCGTCCAGCTGACAAAGCGCCACCTCACGCTCGGCCGCGACAGGGCCAACGACGTGGTCCTCGAGGATCCCAACGTCTCGCGATTCCACGCCGAGGTGGCGCGACTCGATGAGCGGGTTGCGATACGCGACCTTGGCTCTCGCAACGGAACGAGGGTCAACGGTGAGCTGGTGCGCTCAGCGCTGCTCGAGCCCGGGTCCGAGGTCGGTATCGGGCCATACCGGCTGGTGTTTGACGGCACCGTCTTCGTCGCGCGCTCCGAGCAGGGTGCGCTACGACTCGACGCCGAGAACGTGGCGATGCGGATTGGCGAGAAGCTGATACTCGCCGAGACGACGCTGAGCGTGGAGCCCGGGCAGCTCGTGGCGTTCATCGGCGAGAGCGGCTCGGGAAAGACGACACTGCTCAAGGCGCTTGCCGGCGTAACGACCCCGTCGAGCGGCTCGGTGAGCGTGAACGGCGAGCCCGTCGGCGCGCGGCTGACCGACATCGGCTACCTGCCGCAGGACGAGATCGTCCACCCGGCTCTCACCGTCTCGGAGTCGCTGCGCTACTCCGCACGCCTGAGGCTGCCGAAGGACAGCGGAGACGATGAGATCGAGGCGACCGTGGCTCGCGCCCTCGAGGAGCTGGGCCTGACCGCCCACGCGGACACGAGCATCGGCTCGCTGTCCGGCGGACAGCGCAAGCGCGTCGGTCTGGCCACCGAGATCCTCAGCCGCCCCAGTCTCCTGTTCCTCGACGAGCCGACGACGGGGCTGGATCCCGGGCTGGAGTCGAGGATGATGCTGCTGCTTCGCGAGCTCTCGGACAACTCTCGCGCGGTCGTCGTGGTCACCCACGCGACCAAGAGCCTCGGCCTGTGCGACAGGCTCGTCGTGATGGGACGCGGAGGCATCCTGTGCTTTCAAGGGGCACCCGACGAGGCGCTCGACTTCTTCAACGCGAAGAGCCCCGACGACATCTATCCCGCGCTAGAGGAGAGCGACCCCCGCGACTGGCAGCGACGCTTCGGTGCCGGCAAGCCGCCGCCGGCCCCGCCGGCAGGGCGCAACGGCGCCCGGCCCGCGCGCGAGCCGCGCCGGGTCCGCGGGTCGGTCGCCCACCAGGCACGGGTGCTCACCTCGCGCTACGCGCGGCTGTTCCTGCGCGACCGCCGAAACATGTTCATCCTGCTGGGGCAGATCCCGATCCTGGCCCTGGCGATCGCGGGGCTGTTCAAAATATCGGTGTTCAGCCGACCCAGCTCTGACGGGGGCCAGGCCGTCAAGCTGACGTTTCTGCTGCTCGTCACCACGGTGTGGATCGGCATGATCGACGCCGCCCGCGAGATCATCAAGGAGAAAGGGGTCTTCTCTCGAGAGCACTCGGTCGGGGTCAGACTCGGCGCCTATCTGATGTCAAAGGCCATCGTGCTCTTCACGCTGGCGGCGATACAGGCGCTCATCCTGACCGGGATCGTTCTGCTCTTCCAGCCGCTTCACTCGCATCTGGACGTCTACGCCGCCGTGCTGATCATCGTCGTGCTGACGGCCTTTGCCGCGGTCAGCATGGGGCTGCTCGTCTCGGCGGTGGTTCGCAACCAGGATCAGGCCACGAGCTTCATCCCGCTCGTTCTGATCCCCCAGCTGTTCTTCGGAGGCTCGATCGTTGCCACAGCCGACATGGGCGCGCCGCTGAAAGCGGTCACGAAGATCGTCGTCACACAGTGGTCCTACGCCGGCCTCGGTGCGGCGATCGACATGAACGGACGGATCGCCGAAGATCACAACTACAGCCGCGTGAGCCGCTTCGGGACGCACTACTTCACGCTGCACCGCACCACGACCTACCTGATCCTCGCGGGCTTCATCGTCGGGTTCTTCCTGCTGGTCGCCTGGAGCCTGAAACGGCGCTCGCGCGCCTGACGCTCCGCGCAACGCCGGATCAGTAGCCCGCGGCGGGCGCCACGTAGCCGCGCTGCCTGATGGGCCGCCCGGCCCGTGACAGGACGAACCAGGCGCCGAGAAAGCCCTCGCCTCCCATCTGACCGGGCCGCGGGTCTTCGGAGAAGGTGTAGAGAGGGTGCCCCGCGTAGCTGAGCTGTGTGCTGTGATCGGAGCGTCTGATCGTCTTCAGCCTGGCGCGCGAGAGCCCCGCCCCCAACGTCGGCTTCCCCGGCGCCCTGGCCGGAGGCCACACCCGCGCGCAGGCTTCGGTGCACACGCTCACATCCCGCGTGTCGTGTGTGTACATGTAGAGCGTGAGCCCCCGCGCGTTCACGAGGATCTTCCCCAGGCTCGACCGGCCGACGCCGACCGAGGGAGGTTCAGCCTTGGCTTTCGTGGAGGACCCGGAGAGGCTCAGCGCCAGCAGGGCGGCGATCGTGGCGAGAACAAGCAGAACCACCAGGCCAGGGATCCAGCGCGGAGCGATCGGCCAGCGGCCGGGGAGGCGCCCGGAGGGCATCGCCGGCGGCGAATCAGACGCGACTCCGGCGCCGGCCGAGTCTCTAGCCATGTTCTTCAGTCATCGCTCGACGCCCCCCGCGTCTCGGGAGCTTGACCGCCGCCGTGCCAAACCCCCCGTGTCCCCCTGCGATGGCACACCATAGCGGCCGTCGCGAAGTCCCGCCGCCGGCTAGCGGTCCTTGACTCGGGCGTGCGAACCGAGTAGGAATGCGCTGTGCGTCAATGGGGGATGACGTCGGGGGTAACCCGTCGCGAGGTGCTCCGCACCGCGGCGGCTGCCGGCGCGCTTGCGAGCCTCGAGGCGCTGTCGCCGGTCAACGTGCTCCAGCAGGCTTTGGCGGCGGCGCCCGCCCACGGTCGGCTGTCCGACATCGAGCACGTAGTCATCTTCGTCAACGAGAACCGCTCGTTCGACCACTACTACGGGACCTACAAGGGTGTTCGCGGCTTCGCCGACCCCGCAGTGCCCCGGCAGGCGGACGGCACGCCGGTGTTTGCCCAGCGCTTCGCTGGAAGCCCGTTCGGGGCCGCCTCTGCCGGCTACGGGGGGCACCTCCTGCCGTTCCACTTCGACACCACGACGAACGGCGAGTGCGTCAACGACGTCTCGCACGACTGGGCGCCGCAGCACCTGGCCTGGAACGGCGGCAAGATGGACAGCTTCCTCCAGGTGGACATCGACCCTCGGATAGACGGCCCCGCATCCGGGATCAACACGATGGGCTACTACACGCGCTCGGATCTCCCCTTCTACCACGCACTCGCCGACGCGTTCACGATCTGCGATCGCTACTTCGGCTCGGTCATCGGACCCACCAACCCGAACCGCCTGTACGCGATCAGCGCCACGCTGGACCCCGGCGGGACGCGCGGCGGCCCCGTGCTGACGACCGAAGGCCTGGTCGCCAAGTCGAAAAAGGCCGGAGCGTTTCACTGGACGACCTACCCCGAGCAGCTCCAGGCCAAAGGCATCAGCTGGAAGGTGTACGCCAGCCCGGAGGCGAACCTCGGCGACAACCTGCTGACCTACTTCAAGCCCTACCAGAAGAATCCCAGGCTGGCAAAGAGGGCGTTCGGATCAAGCTTTCCGGGTAGCTTCCACGCCGACTGCGTGAGCGGACGGCTGCCACAGGTCTCGTGGGTTCTCGCCCCGCTGATCGACACCGAGCACCCGCCCGCCCCGGTGACCTTCGGAGAGGTCGCGGCGGCGCAGATCATCAGGGCGGTGACGGCAAACCGCAAGGTGTGGGCGAAGACGGCCGTGTTCATGACGATGGACGAGTGCGGCGGGTTCTTCGACCACGTCCCCCCGCCTGTCGCGCCCCCCGGCACTCCCGGCGAGTACCTCACGGCGGCGCAGCTGCCGCCCGAGGCCCTTGGCATCCGCGGGCCGATCGGGCTGGGCTTCCGCGTCCCGATGCTCGTCATCTCGCCGTTCTCACGCGGCGGCTTCGTGTGCCCCGACACCTTCGACCACACCTCGATGCTGCGCTTTCTCGAGACCCGGTTCGGCCCAGAGGTTCCGAATCTGTCCGCTTGGCGGCGCGGAGTCACGGGCGATCTGACGAGCGCCTTCAACTTCGTTGCCCCGAACAGATCGGTTCCGCCGCTTCCGGCCCCGTCCCACTCGGACCCGCGGGTAGTGAAGAGCAACTGCCCCACGCAGGCGCCGAGCTACGTGAAACAGAACTTCCCGACCGTCGCCCCCTACCCGCTGCCACCCCCGCCGCAGGCGATGCCCGGCCAGGAACCCGGATCGCCGAAGCGGCCGGCCGGCCTGCATGGCTCACGCAAGCTACGCAAGCACTGAGGCGCGGCGCACCGACGCCGCGGACGAATACATGATGTGCTTGCGCGCGTGCACGAGTCCTCCGGCGACATCGACGCGCTCCAGAAGCTGCTCGACAGCAGCTACGCGGCAGCAGGCCCGCACCTGCTGCGCATCCACACACCCGAACGGCGACTGAACGCCGAGCAGATCGTCGAGCGGCTCAGCGGCATGTGCCTGCTGGCGCTCGCGACCGTCACGGCGGACGGACGGCCGGTCGTGGGACCGGTCGACGGAATCCTCTATCGCGGCGCATTCCATTTCGGCTCGGCGCCCGACTCGACTCGCTTTCGCCACATCCGCGCCCGCCCGCATGTCAGCGCAACGCACCTGCCCGGTGAGGAGCTCGCGGTGACCGTGCATGGTCGCGCCGCCCCGCTCGACGTCCGCGCCGAGTCGAGCGCAGGCTTCCGCAAGACGCTGCTCGAAGTTTACGTCCCGCGCTACGGGCCCGACTGGGAGGATTTCCTGGATTCGGGCGTCGTCTATGCCCGGATCGACGCGGAGCGCATGTTCGCCTTCGCTGCACCATCCGAGTGACCGCGGCGCGGCCTACGGCGGGAAGAGCTCCGTGTCGATGTACTGCTGGGCAAGTCGCCTCGGTGCGCGACATAGCCACGCTTCGACGATCAGCTCCTCGAGCTCGTCAACCGCGATCCTGTCGAGGCGCACCAGCACCGCCGGATAGCCGTCGAAGTGCGACGTGGTGAAGTAGACGTCCGGATCATCGCTCAGCAGGGCCTCCTTCGCCCCGAGATGCTCGACGCGCACACCGAGGATCGGGCCCTCAGGCGCCTGCTCGCCGAGAGCCGCTGCTTCAGCAGGGCGAAGCGGCCGCTCCCACACGAATCCCTTGTCCCGCACGCGCCACGAGGCGCGGCCGCGCGAGGACACCTCGCTCGATTCCGGCAGGGCAAGGGCGGTCCGGCGAACGTCCTCCCAGCTGGCCATCTCCCTCGAGCCGCCCCCTCCTCCTACGGCCGTGCTAGGCGCCGTGGCACTTCTTGAACTTCTTGCCACTGCCGCACCAGCAGGGGTCGTTGCGGCCGACCTGATGCTCGTCGTCGACGACCCGCTGCTCGACGACCGGCATCGCTTCGACCGATTCGCCTTCGGCGTCATAGGCCTCGGCGCCGCCCATGCCGGCTGCTGCGGCGGCCTGCGCGAGCGCTCCGGCTCCGGCCGCGCTCTGCCCGCCGGAGTATGAGACGCGACCGGCGCGCGTGGAGCTGCCCGCCGCGGCGAACGACGGGGCCGGTGCTCCGCCGCCGTTCTCGCCTTCGACGTTGACCTGCACGTTGAAGATCATCCGCGCGTAGTCAGACCAGACGCTGTTCATCAGGTCGCCGAACAGCGTGAATGCTTCGTTCTTGTAGGCGACCAGCGGGTCGATCTGTGCGAAGCCGCGCAGGTGGATCCCCTCGCGCAGGTAGTCCATGTCGAACAGGTGCTCGCGCCAGCGTTCGTCGATGATCTGCAGCAGCAGGAAGCGCTCCAGCGCCCCCATCAGCTCCTCGCCGAGGGCCTCTTCGCGGGCGTCATAGCGCTCGCCGGCCAGCTCGATGATCCGTTCGCTCAGCGCGTTGTGGTCGATCGTCTCGCGGTCGAACTCGTCTCCGAGGTCGACGGGGAAGAACTGGCCAAGCGCGGTGAACAGGCCATCGAGGTCCCAGTCCTCGACGAAGTCTCCGGGTGTGTACTCCTCGATCGTCCGCTCGATCACCTTCACCACCTCGCCGCGCGCCTCCTCGCCGATGCTCTTGCCCTCGAGCACCTCGTCGCGGTACGCGTAGATGACTCGGCGCTGCTCGTTCATCACGTCGTCGTACTCGAGCACGCGTTTGCGGATCAGGAAGTTCTGCTCCTCGACCTTCTTCTGGGCTTTCTCGATCTGTTTGGAGAGCATCCCGGCCTCGATCGGTTCCTCGTTGCCCTCGTCGTCGACGCCGCCGAGTTTGTCGAGGATCCGGTAGATGCGGTCGCCGGCGAACAGTCTCACGAGGTCGTCCTCGGCGGACAGGAAGAAGCGTGACTCGCCGGGGTCCCCCTGGCGTCCGGAGCGACCACGCAGCTGGTTGTCGATGCGTCGCGACTCGTGGCGCTCGGTGCCGCAGATGAACAGCCCGCCGGCCCCGACCACCTGCTCGCGGGCACCCTCCACCTTCTCCTCGAGCTGCGGCAGCGCCTGCTGCAGGCGCCGCTCGAACTCCTCGGAGTCGCCAGGCTCCACGCCCTCTCTGGCGAGCTGCAGACGGGCGAGGTGCTCGGGGTTGCCGCCGAGCTTGATGTCCACGCCGCGGCCGGCCATGTTCGTGGCGATCGTTACCGCGCCGGGCTGTCCGGCCTCGGCCACGATCTCCGCCTCACGCGCTGCATGCTCGGGCTTGGCGTTCAGAACGGTGTGCGTGATCCCACGCTTGGTCAGGCGCTCGGAGAGCAGCTCTGAGACCTCGACGGAGATCGTTCCCACGAGCACCGGCTGTCCGGCCTCGTTGCGCTCGCCGATCTCTTTGACGACCGCGTTCCACTTGCCCTCCTTGGTCTTGTAGACCTGGTCGTTGCGGTCGGCGCGCACCATCTCCATGTTGGTGGGTACCTGGACGACGGGCAGCTCGTAGATCCTCATGAACTCGGTCGCCTCGGTGAGCGCCGTGCCGGTCATGCCCGCGAGCTTGTCGTAGAGGCGGAAGTAGTTCTGGTAGGTGATCGTCGCGAGCGTCTGGTTCTCCTCCTGGATCGGCACGCGCTCCTTG
>JAOPZV010000293.1 GCA_025963935.1 Solirubrobacterales bacterium | reverse complement strand
AGCACGTGCTGCGCTGCGTGCTTGCCGAGCTCGAACTCACGATCGCGCTCAGCGGTTGCACGACGGTCGCCGTGGTCCGCGAGCCCACCCTACGAGAAGCGGCCTGACCGGAGTCCCGATGCCTGCGCGCAGCGACGCGTCCGTCAAGCGCCTGACGCTCATTGCCACCATCATGGGCTCGGGCATCGCGCTGCTGGACGGGACCGTCGTGAACGTCGCGCTGCCGACCATCCAGCGCTCGCTCGGCGGAGGCCTCGCGGGGCAGCAGTGGGTGTCCAACAGCTACCTGCTGACGCTCGGCTCGCTGATCCTGATCGGCGGCTCGCTCGGCGACCTCTACGGCGAGCGGCGGATCTTCGCAATCGGCGTGATCGGCTTCGGCGTCGCCTCGCTGCTGTGCGCGATCGCGCCTTCGATCGGCTTTCTGATCGGCGCGCGCGCGCTGCAGGGAATCGCGAGCGCGCTGCTCACGCCCGCGTCGCTTGCAGTGATCGTCCGAACCTTCCCCGAGTCCGAGCGTGGAGGGGCGATCGGCAGCTGGACCGCGTGGGGGACGATCGCCGGGGTGCTCGGTCCGCTGCTCGGCGGGGAGCTGCTCGCGATCGGCTCATGGCGGCTGATCTTCCTTATCAACATCCCCTTCGTGATCGCCTGCGCGACGCTGATCATGGTCGTGATCCCGCGCGCCGAGCCGCGCGCGCCGGGAAGCAGGCGGGTCGACGTACCGGGCGCGCTGCTGTGTTCCAGCGGCCTTGGCGCCTTCGTCTTCGCGCTGATCGAGCAGCCGCGCCTCGGCTGGTCCGGCGTGATCGTGCCGCTCATCGCCGGCGTGGCGCTGCTGGGCGCCTTTCTGGCCTATGAGTCGCGCGCCCGCGATCCGATGCTTCCGCTCGGCCTCTTCCGACATCGCAACTTCGCGGCCGGGAACATCGAGACGTTCTCGATGTATGCCGGCCTGTCCATCCTCTTCTTCTTCCTCGTGCTGTTCCTGCAGCAGGTCGGCGGCTACACGCCTCTCGAAAGCGGCCTGGTGTTGCTGCCGATCACCGTTGTGATGTTCTTCACCTCAAAGCGCTTCGGGGCGCTCGCCGACCGCTACGGGCCGCGCTTCTTCATGGGTGCCGGCCCGATCGTGGGGGCGGCCGGGCTGCTGCTGTTCCAGCGCGTCGGCGCGCACGTGGACTTCGTGACCGACGTGCTGCCGGCGCTGCTCGTGTTCTCAGTCGGCCTGTCGATGACGGTCGCGCCGCTCACGGCCGCCGTGCTCGCCGGGGTCGACGGCTCACAGGCCGGCATCGCCTCCGGCGTCAACAACGCCATCGCCCGCGTCGCGGGGCTGATCGGCACGGCCGCCGTCGGCGCCGTGGTGGCCGCCTCGTTCGCCTCAACGCTCGATCAGCGGCTATCCAACGTTCCGCTCGGCAGCGCCGGCAGGACTGCCGTCGAACAGGCCAAGCGCCTCCCGCTCGGGCTGCCGGAAGCGCACGGCCTGCCGGCGGCCCAGGCGCGAGCGCTCAGGGTCGCGGCGGAACAGGCCTCGGTGCACAGCTTCCACCTCGGCCTCATGATCGCCGCGGTCCTGCTCGCCGCCGGCGGCCTCATCGGCGCGCTCGGGATCCGCAACCCGCGCGGCCGGGTCCGCGCGGAGGAATGTCCCCAGGGTCAGTTCGTGGGGGTCGGCGCACAGATCCCGGAGCGGGCTCAGCCGACGGGCTCGCTCGCGTAGTCCTGCATCGCCTTGATGATCGGCCCGAGCCTGCGCCCGCGCTCGGTCAGCCGGTACTCGACGGTCGGCGGGCTCGAGGGAATCACCTTACGCTGCACGAGCCCCGCCGCCTCGAGATCGCGCAGCCGCTCGGACAGCATGCGTGGGGAGATGCCGGCGACGGCCTCAGCGAACTCGCTGAAGCGCAGCGCTCCACTGAGCGCCGCGTAGATGATCGACAGCTGCCACCGCCGCTCGAGGAGGTCCGCCATCTGGCGGACCTCCAGCGGCACTGGCTCGCACCTACGAGACATGCGCGACATCGCGAGCCGGCTCCAGTGCGCGGTCGAGGACCTCTTGGACCGTCATCACCGGATGAAATGTCATCTGGTCGCGGACGTCCTTGGGGATCTCGTCGAGGTCGCCCCGGTTGCGCTCGGGCAGGATCACGTCGGTCAGGCCGGCTGCGTTGGCCGCCAGCGCCTTCTGCTTGAAGCCGCCGATCGGCAGCACGCGGCCCTGCAACGTGACCTCACCCGTCATGCCGACGGTGTGCTTGACGGGGCGTCCCGACAGCAGCGAGGCGAGCGCCGTGACCATCGTCACGCCTGCGCTCGGCCCGTCCTTGGGGATCGCGCCGGCCGGCACGTGCACGTGGAACTCCTTGTTCTCGAACGCGCTCTCGTCGATGCCGAGGTCCTCGGCGTGCCCGCGTACGTAGGAGAGGGCGATCCTCGCCGACTCCTTCATCACGTCGCCGAGCTGGCCGGTGAGCACCAGGCTGTTGCCGCCTGAGCCGGCCTTCATGGCAGTAGCCTCGACGAACAGCACGTCTCCGCCGGCGCCGGTCACGGCAAGCCCCGTGGCGACACCTGGTGTGGCGGTACGCGCCGCTGACTCCTGGAAGAACTTCTGGCGACCGAGCGCGTCGCGCACGACCTCCAGATCGATCTTCACGGGTGCAGCGTGCGCCGTCTTGGACTTGGATGCCTTCGAGCGCTTTGCCGTCTTCGCGGACTTCTCAGCGCCCTCGGCGGCCTTGGCCTCGTCCTTCGCCGGCTCGGACTTGCCCTCTGCGGGGCTGGCCTCCTCGGCAGACGGCTCGGCCGTGCCCTCTGCGGCGATGGCCTCACCACCTGTGGCGGAAGCCTCCTTGCCTGCAGGCGTGGTCTTCTCGGCACTCGGCTGGCTCGAGGCGATCTTCGTCGCCGTCTTGCGCAGCACCCTGCCGAGCTCACGCTCCAGGCTGCGGACGCCCGCCTCGCGGGTGTACTCCGCGATGATCGTGCGCAGCACGTCGTCTGAGACCTCGACCTCGTCCTCGCGCAGGCCGTTGCGGTCGCGCTGGCGCGGCCACAGGTAGCCCTTGGCGATCGCGAGCTTCTCCTCGGAGGTGTAGCCGTCGAAACGGATCACCTCCATGCGGTCGAGCAGCGGTCCGGGGATCGTGTCGGCGACGTTGGCCGTGGCCAGGAACATCACCTGGCTGAGGTCCAGCTCGACGTCGAGATAGTGATCGCGGAAGGAGTGGTTCTGTGCGGGGTCGAGCACCTCCAGCAATGCCGCCGAAGGGTCTCCACGCCAGTCCGCGCCGACCTTGTCCACCTCGTCGAGCAGGATCACGGGGTTCATCGTGCCCGCGTCGCGAAGCGCCCTCACCAGTCGCCCCGGAAGGGCTCCGATGTAGGTGCGCCGGTGGCCGCGGATCTCGGCCTCGTCACGCACGCCGCCCAGCGACATCCGAACGAACTCGCGTCCGGTGGCATGGGCAATCGACTCGCCGATCGAGGTCTTGCCGGTGCCGGGAGGGCCGATCAGGGTGAGGATCGCGCCGGACTTGGGGTCAGCCTCGATACCACGCTCCTGGCGCAACTTGCGCACGGCGAGGTACTCGGTCACCCGGTCCTTGACGTCTTCAAGCCCTGCATGGTCGGCATCCAGCACCGCCCGCGCTGCGGTCGGGTCCAGGTGCTCCTCGCTGCGCTTGCCCCACGGCACCGCGATCAGCCAGTCCAGATACGTGCGGATCATGCTCGACTCGCCCGTCTGCTCGCCCATCCGCTCGAGGCGGCCGAGCTCCTTCAATGCCTGCTCCTCGACGGGCTCAGGCATGTGGGCGTCCTCGATCTTGGCGCGGTACTCCTGCGCCACCGAGGCCTCGTCGTCGCCGAGCTCCTTGCGGATGGACTCCATCTGCTTGCGCAGGAAGTACTCGCGCTGCTGCTGCTCGGCGCCCTCCTGGACGTCCTCGCGAATGCGCTTGCGCACCTGCAGCTCGGCGAGGCTCTCGCGCTGCAGCCTGATGGCCAGCTCGAGGCGCTCGGTCACGTCGAGCGTGCGGAGCAGCTCGACCTTCTGCTCGTATGAGATCGTCGGCGAGTAGCCGGCGGAGTCGGCGAGAGCGCCGGGCTCGGCGATCGCGCGCAGGAACGCCGCTATGCGGCCATCGTCGCCGCGAAGCTCGAGGATCTCCTCGACCGTCGCGCGATACTCGCGTTCGAGCTCGCGGGTACGGCCGTCGACGGGATGCTCGTCCGGACGCTCGTCGACCTCGACGCGAAGCTCGCCGCCGGGACCGGTCTGCGCGGCGCCGATCAGGGCGCGATGCTCGCCGGACAGCGCGACGGCGCGGCCGCCACCGGGCAGACGGATCTGCTCGGAGACCTCCACGATCGTGCCGACGTCAAGGAACTCGTTCTCGTGGCGTGGCACGAGGACCACGCGCTTGTCCTCGCCGACGTCGATCGTCAGCGTGATGCCCATGTTGGGGAACACGACGGTGTCCTCAAGGGGAATCAGCCGCAGGCGTGGCCTGGGCTCTGAGGCTTGAATTGGGTTGTTCTCGGGGGGAGATGACATAGGTAAAGACTCCATATGAGCTTACGAAAGTTTAGTTAGTATAGCGCGCTGTGGTTGCGTGTACAAGTACTTCTGGTCACCCCGTAAAGCCGCATTCCAGAGCCAAAAAAGGCAGCAGATCAGCCCTGGGGACCGTGGAAGTCGACCTCGACGTTCTCATCTTGGACGCGCTCCTCGACCTCAGCAGAGGAAGTAAGCGCACGCCGGTCCGCGTCAAGCAGCGGATCGTTGAGGAAGCTCCGCGGCCACAGGCGGCGCGCTTTCACGACGTTGATCTCAGCGGCGAAGATCGTCATCTGCGCTCCCAGGTAAAGCCATGCCAGTAGCCCGAGGACGAAGGCGAAGACGCCGTAGAGGGGGCCCGTCCGCTTCAGCTCGTGATCGAGGTAGTAGCCGCCGAGGTGCTGCAGTAGCTGCCAGGACACCGCGGCGACGATCACTCCCGGGAGCAGCTCACGCCAGCCGACGTCGGCCGCGGTGAGCAGGGTGAAGGCGGTCATGAAAACCGCGAAGTTGAGGACGAAGGCGATCAGCACGCCGGCCAGCACCGCGAGCGTGCCGTGGGTGCTCGCGCCGACGAAGCCGGCGGCGACGGTCGATGCGATCGACATCGTGCCGAGGATCGCCAGCGTGCCGAGTCCGCGCAGGCGGGCGAACAGGAAGTTCGGACGGTGCTTGAAGGGCACGTCCCAGATCCGATTGAACGCGTTCTGCGCCGCGTTCGTCACGCCGAGCCCCGCGAGCAGCGAGGCGACGATGCCGATCACAAGTGCGACTGTGCTGCCTTTCAGCGAGTGCAGCTTCAGCTGGTCGCGGAGGATCGGGAACTGTCCCAGAGTGCCGTTGAGGATCCGCTGCTGCTCGGCCGGGTCTCCCTGGAGGATGAAGCCGAGCACGGTCACGAGCACCAGCAGCAGCGGGAAGATCGAGACGAAGGCGTAGTAGGAGATCAGCGCGGCGAGTTGCCCTGCCTGGTCGTCGCTGAACTTCTTGATCACCGCGACGACGAACCCGAGGCCGGGGCGCTGCTGCTGAAAGCGGTCGATGTGGCGAAGGCGGTCGGTGATGCTCATCTGCGAGGCCTGGCCGAGCTCGGCCCGCGCCGCGTGATGCACGCGCGCGCCCGTGTGCGCGCAAAGACGGAGGGGGGTGCAGCTGGGCGATCGCTCGACACCGGTATGTGTCTACCCGATCTGAGCGCCACGCACGATCCCCCGCACGCGAAGAGCTGCCCGGCAAGCCGCCGCTTCGCCTCAGCGTGCCGCCACCCGGTCGCTCAAACGAAGCCGAGGAGGTGGCGCTGATCGCACGCTCGCGGCGCGACCTCCTGCTCCGCGCCCATCGCTACCGGCTGCGCTGGGAGGACCTCGAGGATTGCTACAGCCAAGCGACGCTCGAGCTCCTCGCGCGAGCGCTGAGGGGAGCGCGCTTCGCCAGCCGCGCTCACATCGAGAACGCGCTCGAGCAACGGTTCCTATCGCGGATCCACGATCGCCGCCGAGCGCTCGCCGGCCGCAGCCCGATGCACGCGGCGCTCGAGACCGCGATGTCCATCGGCGGCGCAGAGGATGAGCAGATCGAGGTAGTCGACGTGCGCGCCGAGCTCGAGCGGCTGGTGATGCTTCGCCATGAGCTGCGACGCCTGCAGGTGCTCGCGGAGCAGCTCACCGTAGATCAGCGGCTGGTGCTCGCCGCGCAGCTCGGTCAGATGAGCCGCTCCGAGTTCTGCCGGCGCTTTGGATGGTCTGCCGAGAAGTACCGCAAGGTCGCCCAGCGTGCGCGCGCCCGGCTGAGGAGCCTGATGTCGGCCGAGGACCAGCATGTCCCACCGTGCGCCCGCCCGTCGGAACGGGTGCCAGGGACCCACCTATGACTAACTCTCCCCCCACTCATAGGCGCGTCCCCTGGCCCGCCGGCCGTCGGTCGAACGGACGACGGCACGGCGATGTCCATCCGCGCGCAAGCGACCGGGATCCGGAGAGCCCCCCTTCCCGGGTTCCGGTCGCCCGCGTGCAGCCACGGGAGACGGCGTGATGGCGCTCCTGAGGCGCGAGCCGCGCGAGGTCTACCGCGTGTTTGGCGCGGAGGCGTTTCTCGCGGGTGAAGAGGAGTTGCCCACCGGCGCTGAGCACGCTGGTGACAGGTGGACGAGCGGACCCGCCGGGGTCGCCGACGTGCGGGCGCCGGCCACGCAGCCGGGCGAGCGGGCAGGCGCGATGCGCACGCTCAGCGCGGCCCTGCTCGTCGCCGGCGTTGGGGTGGCCTGCGGCCTGATCGTCGCTCGCAACATGCCGTCCGTCGTGCACGGCCTCCGGCGAGATGCGCCACGCGCCGGCGTCGCACGGCTCCGGCCGGGCATCCGCACAGCGATACCGGCGCCGCGCGGCTCGGCCGCCGAGGGGGCCCAGGTGCGACGTGGGCCGGCGTTGGCGCGGCTGGCCGGCTCGCAGGGCAGATCGTCCGCCCGCGGACAGCGGCGTGGATCCGGAAACGCAGTGGAAGTGTCCGCCGGGGCGCGAACCGCGTGGGACCCCGTGCGCGTGGCGGCGGGGCCGAGTGCCGGCAGCGCGGCTGAGCCATCGGAAAGCCTCGAGTTCGGCTTCGAGCGCTGAGTCGAGACGCGGCGTGATCGGCGACTCCACGCGTGCCGCGGTAACGCTCACGGGCTGTAGCGCGGCTCGATCCCACGGCAGGTTGGAGCGCGCAGAAGCGGCGACCAAGTGCTCCCAAACAACGTGCGCGCTACGCTGAGGCGGTGCTCAAGGTCGTCGCCTCGGTCAGCAGTGAGCCGGAGTCGGAGCTGGTCTCCGCGCGGCTGTCCGAAGCCGGCATACAGGCGATTGCCCAGCGGAGCATCGGTGGGCCGGAATGGGGCTACTCAGGCGCGCGTGACATCTACGTCGAGGAGGCCGATCTCAGCCGGGCGCGCGAGGTCCTGAAGGGTGATGAAGGTGTCAGCGAGGACGAGCTCGCGGATCTGAGCGACGCGGCTCGCTCCGAGCTCAAGGAGCCTGACGCTGGCGGCTGACGGGCTGACTCGGGCGGCGTGCGTTCGCTCGGTCCGCCATCCGCCTGAGCTGTAGGCTGGCGCCATGGCCAAGCGCAGGGTCGACCACCTGCTCATCGGCGGCGGCCTCGCCGCCGCCAACTGCGCCCGCTGGCTGCGCGAGGAGGGCACGGCGGGAGAGATCGTGCTCGTCGGTCGCGAGCCCGACCCGCCCTACAACCGCCCCGAGTGCTCGAAGGGCTACCTGCGCGGCGAGGAGTCCCGGGAGGACACCTACTTCCGCCCCAACGACTGGTGGGAGGAGCAGAACATCGAGCTGATGACGCGCACCAGCGTGACCGCGCTGGATGTCGGCACGCGCACCGTGAAGCTCTCCACGAAGGAGGAGATCGAGTTCATCCAGGCGCTGATCGCGACCGGGGCGAACGTGCGCCGCCTGAACGTCGACGGGTGTGACCTCGAGCAGATCCACTACCTGCGCACGCTGGGGAACGCCGACGCCATCCGCGAGGGCGTCGCCGACGCCGAGCAGGTCGTGCTGATCGGCGGTTCCTACATCGGCTGCGAGGTAGCTGCCTCGCTGACCGCGATCGGCAAGCGCTGCACGATCGTCATGCAGGAGAACACGACGCTCGAACGGAGCTTCGGCGCCCGCGCCGGACGCTTCTTTCAGGGGCTGCTCGAATCGCACGGCGTGACGGTGCACGGCGAGGATGAGCTGGAGCGCTTCGAAGGTACCGGCCGCGTCTCGAAGGTCATCACGCGGGCCGGCCTCGAGCTCGACGCCGACGCCGTCGTGATCGGCGCCGGGGTGACGCCCGACGTGCAACTGGCACAGCGAGCCGGCCTCGAGATCGGCGAGCGCGGGGGCGTGCGCTGCTCCTCGCGCCTGGAGACATCGGCCTCGGGTGTGTACGCCGCGGGGGACATCTGCGAGTACGACTCGATCGTCCACGGCGGCCAGCCGATGCGGATCGAGCACTGGGACGTGGCGTTCAACCACGGAAAGACCGCCGCGATGAACATGCTCGGGCACGACATCCCCCACGAGGAGGTGCCGTACTTCTACTCCGTGTTCGCCGACTGGGGCGAACTGGAGTACGTCGGGCCGGCCTACGAGTGGGACGAGGAGATCGTGCGCGGCTCGATGGACGAGGGCAAGTTCACGATCTGGTACCTGAAGGACCGGGTGGTGAAGGCAGCGCTGACGTTCGGCCGCTCCGAGGACCTCGACCACGCGCGGCGGCTGATCAACGACGGACGCGAAATGGATGACGCACACCGCGCGGCGCTGGGCGACCCCGGCGCGAACCTCGAGACGGTGCTGCGCTAGCCCTCGTCGGCCGGCGGCGGCTCGCGGACGCGTAATGCCGAGCGCCGTTCGCGTGGAGTAGGATCTGGAGCTTCATACGGTCGGTGGTGAAGGGAAGCCGGTGCGAATCCGGCGCGGACCCGCCACTGTGACCGGGGATGCCCACCGC
>JAOPZV010000282.1 GCA_025963935.1 Solirubrobacterales bacterium | reverse complement strand
ACCAGAATCCAATACTGCGAGCGGACGGCGTCGCGAGCGTTCCGGTACAGCACGAGCGCACGATCGTGGGCAAGCGTCAGCCCGGCTATGTGGCCGAGTAGCAGCGCGGCGACCTGTACGTACCAGATCGAGTTCGGCGTGAGCACGCTGAAGTCGATCTGCCCCCCCGCCGTGCCGAAGATATTCGAACCGTTGCCCAGCGGGTCCGATGCCAGGCGCCAGATCGCCTGGTCCTGGTAGACGAGCAGCGAGAAGTAGTGCGCCACGACGTAGGCCAGAGCGATCGGGACGAGCGTATGTGCGAAGCGTGCGGCCAGGACGCGATCCGAGGTGCTGCGATCGATCGAGTGCATCCCTCGAATGCCCAGCCGGTAGAACCCTCCGATGAGGAGCACCATCCCGAGTAGTCCGACCGTGGCGCTGAGCTCCTCAGGAGCGAGTTCCCCGAGGCCGAAATTCGAGAAGAAGCTTCGCAGTTCCGGTTCGATGGAGTTGATCCACAGCGAACCCTGTTGAAGTCCGTCGAAGCTGGTCGAGCCGATCATCGCCGCGAGGAGCGGAACGGTGCCCGCCAATGGCTCCAGAGTGCTCACACCTGCCAACGGCGGCCGTAGCTCGAGCCGGTCTCGCAGCCAGTGGAGCGGGGACAGTCTCGAGAACAGGTTGAAGTAAACCGCGAAGGCATCGCCTCGCGAGGTCCACTTGTCAATCCCGTAAAGGCCCATCCCGATCCACTGGATGGCCGCGTAGGCGATGGCCAACCATGCCAGCTTGCTTGGCACGTCTTTTTCCACGTAAACCAGCTCCAGCCATGTGAACCCGAGGATGCCCGCCACCGCAGGCCACCGGCCCAGCCACGATGGATAACCCGCCGGCTTACGCGCGACGCCCACCTTGCCGACCGTCCACGCGACCGCGCGAGCGGCCGCACGCCATGGATTGAAGGCACGAAAGACGTCGCCGAACAAGAGGCTGAGAATCGGCAGGCCAACCCAGAACGGGGCGTAGATGAACGTCGGCGCCAGGTTGGCGGTCGGCAGTTCCTGCTCGCCTGCGAGCGCCGCATAGATCACAACGCCAAACAGCGCAACGCCAAGTGCGCCACAGATCGGATCAAGCACTCGGGGGAAACGCAGCACAGCGCGGCTGCGCGCCGACTCGAGGCGCGGCGCCGGCCATAACGTCGCCAACGCGACAAAGGACAAGATCAAGACCACGGATGCGGCCCAGGCAGTCAGCCACGCCGGTACCGGCAGGTCGGTCTTGCCTCCAATCCCATGCGCGAGCGCTGAGGCCGGGACCGCGAGCGAAACGGGGAGCGACAGGGCGACTGCAAGCGCCAGGCGGCGTGCCCTCACGCGGCCGTTGTGCCCCGGTCGGCGAGTCATCTGACTTCCAGGTTGGCGATCTGCTCGCCGCGGTGCTCGAGCTCGATCACATGGCCGCCCTGGTCGGTGGCCGGGAAGGCGAAGCTGACGCTGCCGTTCTTGGAAACGTCCTTCTTGAAGTTGAAGCCGTGTACGTGAATCTCGTCTGCCACGTCGGACACGACGGTGAAGAGCACCTGTTCGCCCTTGTTGTAGGTGAGGGTCTGGACGCCGCCCTTCGGTTTGCCTCCGATGATGTAGATGTACGCGTGTCCGCTCGTGTGCGTCGCTCTATTCGTGCTGCCGCCCTTGGCCAGCACGAACGCCACGACCGCGACCACGACGGCACCGACAAGGACGGCGATGCGGGTATTGCGCGACATTGATCAAACCTCCTGGTTGGCTATCTCACCGCGAATGGAGATGCGGCCGGAACGGCTTGCGCTTCACGCCGCCGGCAAAAAACGCGATGGGCAGCTAGCTGCGAGCCGGTCGGTTTACCGCGTGAGAACCAGGGGCGGCGGGCGAACCGCCAGAGACGAGGCGATCAGCAGACCACCGCGATCAGCCACACGTCGCGATGCACGCGGAGCGTGGCCGGTCTTCTGGGCTGGTCGCCTGCGACCCGAGCGCGTCAGTGACCGCACAATGCGCGTCAGCCGCTCAGCGCCGACGTAGCGACCTGCGATCAGCGGCATCGCCAGGAGGATCGCGGGCGCGAGGAAATAGAACCCGCCGCTGAGGCCGCTGAGATCCCCGGTGATCAGCCAAACAGCGCCTAGGAGGCTCCCGGCGACAAGCAAGTACAGGGCTCGTCGGGACATGCGACGCACAGCTTACGCCGAGGATGAACACGGCGAGCTCCGCTCGATCGCGGCTCCTCTGCATGGTCTAGCCTCGGTATATGGGAGCCTCCGCCGGGCTGGTGAGCTACACGCCGATCGTCGCTCATCTTGGTCACTGGTATGTCTCGCTGCCCGTCTTCGGCGGTCCGGTCGTGATCATGGCGATCCTCGTCAAGGTCATCGAGCGGCGTGACCGGCGCCGTGCGCGAGAAGGCGACACTAGCCATCTGCCAATTGCGGTCACCGAGGCCGGCGAGCGGACGATCCTGGCCGTGAACGGGCCACTCGACTACCCAACTCTGCTCACCCTCGAAGCGGAGATCGAGGCAGCGGTACGGAAGGCACCGAACGTGCT
>JAOPZV010000275.1 GCA_025963935.1 Solirubrobacterales bacterium | reverse complement strand
GAGTCGGAAGTGAGCGCGACTGATGAGCTCCCGCCGGTCTGCATTCTGGCCGGCGGCTACGGCACGAGGCTGGGCGATCTCGTCACTGAGGTCCCGAAGCCATTGCTCGAGGTCGCCGGCGAGCCGTTCCTGATACACCAGCTGCGCCTCCTGCGCTCACAGGGCGCCGTCCGGATCGTGCTCTCGGTGGGGTATCTCGGAGAGCAGATCGAGCGGCGAATAGGCGAGGAGCAGTTCGGCATGAGCATCGCCTACAGCTACGACGGCCCCGAGCTCGTGGGGACGCTGGGGGCGATTCGCCGCGCGCTGCCGCTGCTCGGCAGTCGCTTTCTTGTGATGTACGGCGACAGTTACCTGCGGATGGACTACCGCGCGGCTGCTGCGGCGTGGGACACCAGCCGCCGCGCGGCGCTAATGGCGGTGCTGAAAAACGAAGGTCGCTGGGACACGTCAAACGCCGTCTTCGGCGATGGGCTCGTTGAGCGCTATGACAAGTACCGCCAAACGCCCGACATGCATTGGATCGACTACGGCTTGGGTGGCCTAACCGAGCGGGCGTTGGAGCGCAATCCGGACACGAGCGATCTGGCGGTGCTCTACCAGGAGCTGGCCGAGCATGGAGAGTTGTGCGGATACGAGACGACCGAGAGATTCTTCGAGATCGGGACGCGCGAGTCGCTGGGGGAGGCCGACCGCTTTCTGCGCTCGCTTGAGCCACCCAGGGCGCCATCGGCATGAGCCTCGCGCCCACGGCGCTCACCGCGCGAAGCTCTCGCGCCCGCACCGTGGTGGCTGCGGAACGCTCCCCTGCACACAGCGGCCATGGGCCCGGAAGGCTAATCTGATGCGCTGCATGACGGAGGCAAACGACCACGACGACTGGGACGATCACTGGGAGCACTACGCGGCTGCCGCCAAGTACAGCCCGACCCAGATCTACCGGCGCTGGCTGACATTGCGCCTGCTCGAGCGACGTGGGACGCCAAATCGGCTCGTGGACTTCGGCAGCGGGCCCGGCGACTTGCTGGACGATGCGACGCGTCGCTGGCCGGGCGCCGAGTTGCTCGGCCTCGAGCTGAGCGCGACGGGAATCGAGCTGGCCAAGGAGAAGGTTCCCCGCGCCGACTTCATACGGGCCAATCTGGAGTCAGATCATGCCACGGACGAGCGATTCGTCGGTTGGGGCACCCACGCCGCATGCTCCGAGGTGCTGGAGCACGTCGACGATCCAGTCGCACTGCTGCGCAACGCGCGCGGCTACCTGCAGCCGGGCGCGCGCCTGGTGGTCACCGTCCCGGGGGGGACGATGTCCGCCTTTGACCGGCATATCGGCCATCGTCGTCACTACACGCCGCAGCTGCTCGAGCAGACCTTCGTGGACGCGGGTCTCGAGTCGATCATGGTCGGCGGAGCGGGCTATCCCTTCTTTAACTTCTACAGGTGGTTTGTCGTAACCCGAGGCGAGAAGGTCATCGAAGACGTATTCGCGAGCGGGGGAAAGCTCAGCCTTTCCGCGCGACTGGCGATGCTCGCGTTCAGGCCGCTGCTTGCTGTCAGCCTGCCGCGATCTCCGTGGGGAACGCAGATATTTGGCGTGGCTGTCGAGCCGGGGCAGCAGCCGGCACCCTCGACATCCCCGCGCGGAACGGCAGTCGAGGACGGCGCGATCGGGGCATCTGCGGCCGGCTAGCCCCCCGCCTGGCGGGGCGCCTCCAGGCCGACGGCTGTCGGGTAACCTGCCGCCCCATGGGCCGTTCCTTCATCGCCGGCGGCGCCGGATTCATAGGTAGCCACCTGGCTCACGAGCTGCTCCGCCGGCCAGACGAGGAAGTCGTCATATTCGACAACCTCTCCTCGGGCGACGAGGCTCACCTGGCGGACGTTCTCGAGGACGCGCGGTTGGAGCTTGTGGTCGGCGATCTGCAGAGCGCGGCCGAGGTCACGGGGGCGATGGCCGGTTGCACCCAGGTGTTCCACTTTGCGGCGAACCCCGATATCGCGAAGGCCGTGACCGAGCCGACGATCGACTTCTGGCAGGGGACGTATCTGACGAACAATGTGGTCGACGCGATGCGCATCAACGAGGTCTAGCTGATCACCTACGCATCCGGCTCCGGTGTGTACGGCGACCGTGGCACAGAAACGGTGGACGAGGCATTTGGGCCACTCGTGCCGGTCTCAACGTACGGGGCCAGCAAGCTCGCCTGTGAGGCGATGTTGGCTGCGTACTCGCACATGTTCGGCATTGACGCGGTGGTATTCCGTTTCGCGAACGTGGTTGGCGCCAAGCAGACCCACGGTGTCACCTATGACTTCGTGCGTAAACTGCTCGAGGACCCCACACGGCTGCGGATCCTGGGTGACGGGACGCAGAGCAAGTCATACATTCACGTCAGCGACGTCGTCGCAGCGATGCTCATGCTCAGCGATCAGGGTCCTTCTGGATTTGATGTATTCAACGCCGGCACCGGCGACTACATCACGGTCACCGAGATCGCCGACCAGGTGGTCGAGCGGATGGGGCTGAGCGGCGTGGAATACGAGTACGCCGGAGGCGCGCGCGGCTGGAAGGGCGATGTTCCGGTGGTTCGCTTCAACAGCGACAAGCTGATGGCCCGCGGCTGGGAATGTCGCCTCAGCTCCCGGGAGGCCCTGACAGATTCCATCGACTCGAACATCCGCGAGGCTCAGCGCGGCGTCACCGGATCAGCGTGACGAGAGAACACGATGCAGAGGGCGCGCGGGTCGAGATGCAGGACCCGTCGCTCCCGTGAGCGAGCTCCCGGCAGACCTGCGTGTACTGGTCATCGGATATGGACTGATCGGTCGCCAGCGCGCCGCGGCGCTGGGAGAGCTGCCGGGCGTTTGCCTGGCCGGGACCGTCGACCCGGATGCGGCCGACCCCGCCGGGGAAACCGGAGCGGCGCACTACACCGACATCGCGCAGGTTTCGCCCGAGCTCTACGACGCCGCGATCGTCGCCGTTCCGCACGATCGCGCCACCGAGCTCGCTGAGACGGTGCTTTACGCGGGCCGGCCGGTGCTC
>JAOPZV010000269.1 GCA_025963935.1 Solirubrobacterales bacterium | reverse complement strand
ACGGCCGAGCCCCGAGCTTACCAGCCGATTCCTGGGCGTGTTCGGCTGCTGGAGCTGGCTGAGCAAGCGATGCGGTCGCCGTGGCGACCAGGCCAAAGACGCACCTGCCGACCGCGGGCGCCTCCCGACTCCAGGCCGTTAGGCGCCCGCCGGCGCGGGTAGCAGACGTACAGGGAACGCTGTTCGGGAAACAAAGCAGGCCGAGTCGCGGGTAAGGACGAGCATCACGCCGTTTCACAGCAGAGAGCGACTGGACGGGCTCGTCGCCGGAGCGTGGCGCACACCGGGCGTGCGCAAGCTCCCGAACGCCGGAGGTCCCGCGGGCGGCGGGGCCTCCGTTTGTTTCTACTTCACTGCGGGATCTAACCGCTGCCCGTATTCGATGGCCTCCACATGAAGGCCGGTCCCCGAACAGTCCTAGAGGTCACCGAGCCGCTCTCAAGCCCTTTCCACAGCGTCCAGAGCGTGTGCGAGCGATGCCTCGCTCTGCGGCCCGCGTAGGAGGGTGCGGATGCGCCCTCGCCCGTCGATCACGAACGTGGTCGGTAGGCCGGTGATGCGGTAGGCGCTGCCGACAGTCCCTTCCGCGTCACGCATGTTCGGGAACGTCCATGAGAACCGCCGGACGAACGATCGTGCGCCTTCCAGTCCGTCGCTCCAATCGACCCCTACGACTCGCCCCCGTCCGGCTGGACTGACAGAGAAGCGCTCCACCGCAGGCGCCTCCGTCACACAGGGTCCGCACCAGCTGGCCCAGAAGACGATGAGCGCAGGACGTCCGCGGGCGCTGGCGAGCAAGCCGGGCAGGGTGATCGCCGGTCCTGCGAGGTTCTCACGCGGCAGCGCGGGTGCCGCCCGGGCGCCGGTGGTGGCGTGATCTGAGGTCAGTCCGAAGATCACGAGCACGGCCACCGCACTCCCCGTCACAACGGTCCAACCGAGCAGTCGCCGCCTGGGCATATCGTGATCCTCAGCGTGCTGCCAGCAGGGGGACGTCGTGGGCGATGTCGGCTGGTTGAAAGCTCGACGCGTACAGCGTGAGCCTTTTGCCCGACGCGCCGATCCCGAAGATGAGCCCTGAGTGGTTTATGAACTGCGGCTGTTGCGCGTCACGTTCTGAGCCTACGCCCCAGGCCTTCCACGCTCCTGCGAGTTCCTTCGTCGAGCCAACGAGATATTGCATCCGTCCAGCCATCTCGTGACGAGCCAGGAACGCGGCGATCGCCTTCGGCGTGTCCCCGCGGGGGTCGACGGACACTGCGATGATCTCCGCCTTAGCCGCAGTCGCCGATCCCATCAGGTTCTGGGCGACGCGGAGATTTGATGTGATCAACGGACAGACGTCAGGGCAGTGCGTGTAGAGGAAGGTGACGAGAACCGCCTTGCCACGGTAGGAGGCGATATTGACCGGCTGGCCCAGATAGTTGTGCAGGGCCAGGGGAGGCGCGGCCTGCGCCGGCGAGAGCAGCCCGGCGGCATGGAAGCCGGCCTTTGCGCCGCTTGTCTTCTTGGCCGAGGATCCGCCGACGGCAAGCAGCGCAATGACCCCCGCGACGACGACGAGCGCAAGCAGCGCGATCATTAGCCGCACGTCGATCCCCTTTGGGCGCATCACGACGAAGTTATCAGCGACGGAGCGATGGCGGTGCAGGTCCCGTCGGCAAAAATGCTTGCAGACCTTCCGCTGTAACGCATCTTGCAGCGCAATCTGTTAGTTTGCCGCCCGTCGTGCCGAGTCCTTCACCCCACGGGGTCGAGGATCGGGGGACCCAATGCAGCCGAGAGGCTGCGGGGGCGAATCGCCACGGAGTGTGGCGTAGCGTATTACGCGAGCCCGACAGCTAACCCCGTAGGCGCCATGCAATGGAATGGAGAAAGGACGCCTCGCATGTCGGGATGCCCGCGTGATCTTGCAGCTGTGGACCCCTGGAACGCTTCACTGGAACGGTCGCGTGCACGCCGCGCGCGCTCACGTCGTGGACGTACACGCGGCGCCGGTGCTCAGTCGAGCCCCTCGCTTGCCGTGCTGCTCAACCGCGGCTCGAGCCTCACCGAAACGCGGGACCTCGCCGACCAGCAGGCGTGGCAGCTTTCGCTTGGTCGCTCACGTGCGCGCCGTCGTGCGGCGGAGCTGCACTTCGTGCCTTCCGGTTCGCGCGCCAAGCGCGCCTCGCTCGGCGCGCTCGCTGCGTTCACCGTAGGCCCAACGGCCAGTCTCGCAAGCGGGCAGGCAACCGTCAGCGCGGCTGGCCCGAACCCCGAACCGGCGACCACCACCGAACACGTCATCGTGTTGAGCTCCGGCAGTGAAGGGCGGCAGGTGAAGCTCCTCCAGCAGGCCCTCGGCGCGGTGACCGTGGACGGGGTTTTCGGGCCGGAAACCGAAGAAGCGGTGCGTAGCTTCCAGTCGAGCAAGGGCTTGACGGCAGACGGCGTCGTCGGTGCGCTCACGGGCGCCGCCCTGCGCGGCACCGCCGCGGTGAAAGCGCTGGCCAGCGTCAGCAGCGAGATCCCCGGTGAAGCTCCCTCCACCGGCGAAGGCGCCGTCGTGCCGGCCGTCCTCACCACGAGCAGCTCGACTCCGCAGGCCGCTGCGCCGAGCGCGACCGAAGCGCCCAGCACGACGGGCACCGAAGAAGCCCCGTTGCAGGCTCCTTCAAGCGCCACCGACGAACCGGAAGCGTCCAAGGAACGCTCGCCGGCCGGTGCCGTCGCGCGCCTCCAGGCCGCGCTGCAGCTGACCGCTGACGGTGAATTCGGCCCCCAGACCGAGGCGGCGGTGCGACGGTTGCAAGCCCGCCACGGGCTGACCGTGGATGGGACCGTCGGTCCGGCCACGTGGAGCGTCATCCACGTCCACGGCGAGGAAACGCTGACGCCTCCTCCTTCGGCGCTGCCAACCCCGCCGCAGCACCACCATCACGCCACTGCCAGGATCGCAGCGGTTTCCAACGACGCCGGTTCAAGCGAAGCGACGTCCGGCGGCGGTAACGCCATAACGCGCCTGCAGTCGGCGCTTCGTATGGCTCCCGACGGCGAATTCGGTCCTGCGACCGAGGCCGCGATCCGTCGCCTCCAGGCACGTCACGGCCTCACGGTCGACGGCGTGGTGGGGCCTGCGACGTGGGCGCTCCTCGGCATCAACAGCGAGCCCGAACTGAAGCCCCCCGCCTCGGCGATCGTTCATGAAAGCTCCGAAGGATCGGGCGGTGGAGGCAGCAGCAGCGGCGGTGGAGGCAGCAGCAGCAGCACCGGTGGGGGCGAAAGCTCGGGCGTTGTTGCCAGGGTGATCGCAGCTGGCGAAGAAATCGCCACCCGCCCGTACGTCTACGGTGGCGGGCACGGCTCCTTCCAGTCGGCCGGCTACGACTGCTCGGGCTCTGTGTCCTACGCATTGCACGGTGGCGGACTGCTCAGCTCGCCGATGGACTCCACAGGATTTGAGTCCTACGGTGAACCCGGGCCCGGAAACCACATCACGATCTATGCGAACTCCGGACACGTCTACATGGTCGTCGACGGACGGCGCTTCGACACGGTCGCCCAGCAGGAAGGTGGCTCACGCTGGTCGGGGAGCATGACCTCTAGCGGCGGCTACGTAGTACGCCATCCCGCCGGATACTGAGCGGTTCGCGACGTCGGCCAAGCCGTGCGGGCCGCCCGGCCCGTGCGGCGGACGGGCGGGCCCCTGCCCCCATTGACTGCCGCGCTGTCCCGTCCCAAGCGCTCCCTAGCGTGCCCTCCTCGGCGCCGAATCTCGGGCGGCCGAGGTACAGGCGATGCTTGCGCGGGCACACACGTTCACGATCGAAGGACTCGAGACCACACATGTCACCGTCGAGGTCGACATCCGGCCGGGCCTTCCCGCGTTCACGATCGTCGGTCTTGCCGACGCAGCCGTACGTGAGGCGCGCGAGCGCGTACGCACGGCGATCCTCAATTCGGGCCACGAGTTCCCCGCGCGACGCATAACCGCGAACCTCGCCCCGGGAGACGTTCGCAAGGCTGGCCCCGGCATCGACCTCGCGCTCGCCTGCGCTGTGCTCGCGGCGAGCCGACAGCTCCCGTCCGAGCGGCTTGGCGTCAGCGCCCTGTACGGCGAGCTCGCGCTCGACGGCGTCGTGAGACCCTCGTGGGGCGCCCTCGCAGTGGCACAGGCTGCGCGACGAGCGGGGCTTCGGTGCGTGTTGATCGCGCGGGCCAGCGCGCGGGAGGCGCAGCTCGTCGATGGGATCGAGGTGCTCGGCGTCGAGCGGCTGACAGGCGCCATGCGCGCGTTGAGCGGTGGGCCTGGCGATCGCCTGCCCGCCCCGCGGGAGTGTGAAGCGAGCCGGCATCCTGCGGATGCGTCCGGCGCCGACCTTGCCGACGTGCGGGGCCAGCGACACGCCGTGAGGTCTTTGGTAATCGCGGCTGCGGGAGGACACAACTGCCTGCTGAGCGGGCCGCCGGGCACCGGCAAGACGATGCTCGCGCAGCGCATCGTTTCGATTCTTCCGCCGCTCACACGCAGCGAGGCCATCGAGGTCGCGCAGATTCGAAGCGTGATGGGCGAGCCGGTTGGGCGCCTCTCGAGGAGCCGGCCGTTCCGGGCGCCCCACCACTCGGTCACCGCAGCGGGCCTGATCGGCGGAGCACGGCGCGGATGGATCGGAGAGGTCGTGCTGGCCCACAACGGCGTCCTGTTCCTTGACAGCATCAGACTTAGTAGTTAGCATCGGCCTGTGCAGCTCGACGCCTACATTCGAGTCAGCCAGACGCGGGGACGCGAGGGCGATTCTTTCCTGTCGCCCGACCAGCAACGGCAGCGCATCGAACAATGGGCTAGCGGCTATGGGCATGAGATCGTGTGGCATGAGCCCGAGCTAGACCAGAGCGGCGGGAAGATGAGCCGACCGATCTTCGATCAAGTCATGGCTCGCATTGAGGCTGGCCACACGCAGGGCATCGTGGTTGCCAAGGCAGACCGTTTCGCCCGCTCGCTGGTAGGTGCTCTGTCGGCTCTGGAACGCATCCAAGACAGGGGCGCTCACTTTGCATCGGTGGCTGAGGGCTTCGACACAACGACGCCGACGGGGCGCCTGGTCATGCGAATGAT
>JAOPZV010000264.1 GCA_025963935.1 Solirubrobacterales bacterium | reverse complement strand
ACGGCCGAGGCCGGCGCGCGCGTCCTGCGCGAGGGCGGAAACGCCGTCGACGCGGCGGTCGCAGCGATGCTCGCGTCGTTCGTCACCGAGCCGCTGCTCACCGGGCTCGGCGCCGGGGGCTACATGCTCGTGGCCGGTGACGGGCACGAGCCGACGCTGCTCGACTTCTTCGTCGAGGCCCCCACGCGACTCGGCGACGGCAGCGAGGCGGAGCTGCGCGGGATCGACGTGTCCTTCGGCGACGCCGCCCAGGTGTTCCACATCGGCGCCGCCTCCTGCGGCGTGTATGGGACGCCCGCCGGCGTCTGCGAGGCGGTGCGGCGGTGGGGCACGGTCCCGCTCGAGGACCTGGCGGCGCCGGCCGCCAGCCTCGCTCGCCGCGGCGTCGTGCTCAACGCCAGCCAGGCGTACGTCGCGAAGATCCTCGCCGATCTGCTGACGTCGACCCCCGAGTGTGCAGCGCTGTGGGCGCCCGACGGCCACGTCCTGCGCGAGGGCGAGATGCTCCGCAACCCCGAGCTCGGCGACGCCCTCATGCGTCTGGCCGCAGACGGGGCCGAGCCGTTCTACCGAGGCGACATCGCCGCGGCGGTCTGCGACTGGTTGCGCGCCCACGGCGGCTCGCTGGCGAGCAGCGATCTCGCGGACTACAGCGCGATCGATCGCCGGCCCGTGAAGATCGGCTACCGCGACCGCCAGATCCTCACCAACCCGCCCCCGTCGGCCGGCGGGACGCTGCTCGCCTACGCGCTCGCGCTGCTCGATCGCGAACCATCGCCGCCGACGCTCGCCGGCGTCGTCGCGGCGATGGCCGCCGCTCAGTCGGAGCGAACGCCGGAGTTCGTCGAAGGTCTCGACAAGGATGGCTTTGTGGAGCGCTTTCTGGCAACCCGTCTCGGCTCCACGACGCACATCTCTGTGATCGACGTCGCCGGCTGCGCATGCAGTGCGACATGCACCAACGGGGAGGGCTCCGGGGTCGTGGTCCCGGGGACGGGGATCCACATCAACAACGTGATGGGCGAGGAGGATCTCAACCCGCTCGGCTTTCACCGCCACCCCGCCGGACGGCGCATGCCGAGCATGATGGCCCCCTCGGTCGTGATGCGCGACGACGAGGTCGAGCTCGTGCTGGGAAGCGCTGGGTCCAACCGCATACGATCGGCGCTGCTGCAGACGATCGTCGCGGTCGTCGACCATGGCATGGCCGTCCGCGAGGCGGTCTATGCGCCGCGCGTGCACCTCGAGGACGGCGTGCTGTTCGCCGAGCCGGGCATCGACCTGCAACAGCTCGACACCGAGACGAGAATCGTGCGCTTCGGCGAGCGCAACCTGTTCTTCGGCGGCGTCCAGGCCGCTCAGCGCAGCGGGTCCTCCACCACGGGGGCGGGCGACCCGCGGCGAGGTGGGGTGGCGGTGAGCGTGTGAAGGCTGCGATCGCCGTGGCTGCGCTCGCGGTGGCGCTGGCGAGCAGCGGCTGCGGGGGACTTCGCGCTGCCGACCTGTTCATCGTCCATCGCACGGGACCGGGGCCCGAGCGGCTGACGCTGCTGGTGAACGAAGAAGGTGGGGTGCACTGCAACGGCGGGCGGACGCTGAAGCTCACCGACTCCCAGATCGTCAAGGCGCGCGTCATCCAGGAAGACCTCCATGGGCCGGCCTCAAGACACCTCTCACTGCGCGGGGAGCCGGGCTCGGTGCTCAGCTACAACGTGCGCGACGTCGACGGCACCGTGCGCTTCAGCGACAACTCGCCCGGCCAGCCGCAGGTGCTGCGCCAGCTGGGCCTGTTCGTCCTGCAGACCGCCCGCGATGTCTGCCACCTGCAGCAATAGCCCGGCACCTGACCTGCGGCGCCGCCGCGTCGCTAGCCGAACCTGACCTTGCCGTTCGAGCGAGCCCGTGCCTGGGCCCGCTCGACGAGCTCCAGACGCTCGAGCGCCTCGCGCAGCAGGGTGGCCAGCAGGCGCATGCGGGCGTTCTCGGAGCGCAGCTCCAGAAGCTGCTGCTTGGCCTCCGCCGGGAACTCCACGGTGGCCGCCATCCGGTAGGCGTCGAGCTCGCCGAGCTCGTCACCCTCGAGCGTTCTGTCGGTCGCCTGTTTGACCAGCTCCTGGTAGAGCGCGTGCGCTGCCGAGACCGCTTCATCATCAGGCTCCTCCGGGCCGTCGGCGAGAAACTCGACGATGCCGGCGGGATACGGCAGGTCGTCCTGGCGCTCGATGAGGCGGAACGGCCGCGTCCCGCGCGTGAGGATGTTCAACCGGCCGTCGTCCATCCGCTCGAGCACGGTCTCCACCTCACAGGCGCAACCGACCGGCTTGAGCTCCTCCTCCGACAGCCACACGATGCCGAACTGGCGTCCGAGTGTTCCCGGCTCGCCGACCAGGCACCGCTCGATCATGCTGCGATAGCGGTCCTCGAAGATGTGCAGCGGAATGCTCTCGCTCGGCAGCGCGACGATCCCCAGCGGGAAGAGCGGAAAGCCCACGGCGGATTGCTCGGGCATCCAGCTGAGTTTAGGTGCAGGCGGCTGCGCCCCTCAGAGGGAATCCCGCCCGCGACTACGGGCTCGTGCGCTTGCGCGCGCTGAGCATGAGGTTGTAGAAGATCGCCGGGGGAAGCCGCGGCTCGAGCAGCAGGCGGTCGAGGTCCTGCAGGAGCAGGTACCCCCGGTATGCATAGAGTCGCCAGGCCCACGGCACGTCGTCGGAGTGGGCGCTTGCCTCGAGGGTCCGATTGGTCCAGCCGAACCAGTTCGCCAGCAGCTCCTCGCCGCTCACGCGCACGTCGAGAAGACCCGCCCGGGCGGCCGCGCCGGATAGCTCGCTCGGGGCGAAGGCATGCACGTCGACCACTCCCTCGAGCGCCGCGTCCGGCGCACCTCCCTCGGCGAGCGGCGCCTTCCCGGCGCCGATGGCGCGGCGCCAAAGCGGGGCTGCGGCCGTCGCCACGCGCTTCGGGACGCGCGCCAGCCGGTCGCCGTACCGGGAGGGCTCGCCCGCGAAGACGATCGTGCCGCCCGGTGCGAGGACCCTCTCGAATTCCGTGAACGCGCGCGGGAGGTCGGGGATGTGGTGCAGGACGGCGTGCCCCAGCACCAGGTCGAAGCTCTCGTCGGCAAACGGCAGCCGCTCCGCGTCGGCGTGCTCGGTGGTGACCCGCAGTCCGAGGCTCTCAGCGTTGGCCCGCAGCGTCTCGAGCATGCCGGGCGATATGTCGCTGCAGGTCGCCTCCGCGATCAGGCCGGCGCGCAGCAGGTTCAGCGTGAAGTATCCGGTGCCAGCCCCGATCTCCAGCGAGCGCCGGAAATGCCCCGGCTCGCGGCCCAGCGCCTTGCGCACCTTGGCCGAGACCTGCTCGCAGCCGAGCTCGCCGAAGTCGATGCCCCACTTGGAGTCGTAGTGGTGCGCCGCGACGTCGTGGTAGCGCGTGTTCGCATCTCGGATCTGCTCGGCACTGAGGGTCGGCGGCACGGGGCGGGACCATATACTCGCGCGCCGTGCCTGCGCCTGCCCACTTCGTTTGAGCGACTGGAACGAGCGTATCCCTTGACACCGAGCACCTACGTCCAGCGAGACCAGCCGGAGGGCGTCCCGCCCCTCGCGCTGACCGGCGAGCGAACGCTCCCGGACGTCCCCGAGGAGAACTACTGGTTCCGCCGGCACCTCGTCGTCTACGAGTGGATCGCCGCGCGCGTGGGTGGCGCGCGGGTCCTCGACATGGCCTGCGGCGAGGGGTATGGCTCGGACGTGCTCGCCGGGGCGGCCTCGAGCGTCGTCGGTGTCGACGCGAACCCCGAGGCGCACGACCATGCCCGCCTGCGCTACCGGCGGCGCAACCTGCGCTTCGTGCGCGACCTCGTCGACCGCTTCTCCGAGCCAGCCGACGCCGTCGTGTTCCTGCAGACGATCGAGCATGTCGAGCAGCCCCGCGGCGTGCTGGGGCACTTTCGCTCGCTCGTCGAGAGCACGCAGGCAGGAGAGCCGGGGGGTGGCGCGGTGTTCGTCTCGACGCCGAACGTCCTGACGCTCGCGCCGAAGGGCGCGTCGCGGTCGGGGAACCCGTGGCACGTCCACGAGTACCGCGCGGCGGAGTTCGAGGCGCTGTGCCGCGGCTGCTTCACCACGGTGGAGATGCACGGGCTCTTCCACGCGGGCAAGCTGCGCGCGCACGAGCTCGCCCTGCGCCTCGGGTGGGATCGCGTGCACCCGCGGACCGGGCTCACGCGGCCCTTCTACGGCTGGTTCACGCCGGCGATCTCAACGGCCGACTTCGCGCTGCGGCCCGCAGGCGAGAGCGACCTGGATCGAGCGCTCGACTTCATAGCGGTGTGCAGACCGTGAGCTCCGGCCGCGATCGCGGCGCGCTCGCGATCGTCCTGCACACCCACATGCCCTATGTCGAGGGCTTCGGGACGTGGCCCTTCGGGGAGGAGTGGCTGTGGGAGGCGATGGCCGGCTCCTACCTGCCGCTGCTCGAGATCCTCGACGCGGGCGCCCCGCTCACGCTGTCGCTTACGCCGGTGCTGTGCGATCAGCTCGAGGCGCCGGGCGTGCCCGAGCGATTTGCGAGCTTCGTCGAGCAGGTCCGTAGGCACACCCACGGCGAGGACGCCGCGGGGCTGCGCGCCGCCGGCCACGACGAGCTGGCAGCCGAGATCGACCGATCCTGGGAGGACTACGCGCGCGCCCTGGATGGCATGAAGCGCCGCGGCGGAAACCTGAGCGAAGCCTTCGCAGCGCACGCGCAATGGACCTCCTCGGCGACCCACGCGGTGCTGCCGCTGCTCGCCACCGACGCCGGCGTCCGCCTCCAGGTGCAGACCGGCGTGGAGGCGTATCGCCGTCGCTTCGGCGACTGGCGCGGGGGCTTCTGGCTGCCCGAGTGCGCGTACTCGCCGTCACTCGAGCGCGAGCTCGCACAGTCAGGCGTGAGCTCCGTCTGCGTGGAGCTGACCGGCTGCTACGGGCTCGGCGCCAGCGAGCACCTGCGGCCCCTCGCCACCGAGTCCGGTCTGACTCTCGTGCCGATCGACCGTAAGACGATCGCGCTGCTGTGGAGCGATGACGGCTATCCCGCGAGGCCCGTGTACCGCGACTATCACCATCACACCGTTCATCACCACAACCCGTGGGACAACGGGGGCGGGGCCTATGACCACGCGCGCGCCGTGGCACAGGCGCGGGCCGACGCCTCGCACTTCGTGACCCGGACGATCGCTCGCCTGGACGACGCGAACGCCTCGACGCCAGGTGGCCTGCCCGCGGGCGGTCTGGTCGTGTGCGCGATCGACACCGAGCTGCTCGGCCACTGGTGGTATGAGGGGATCGCGTGGCTCGGAGCGGTCGTGGAGGAGTGCTCGAGACAGGGGCTCGAGCTGCTTCGCCTCGACGATGCGCTCGAGCGCATCGAGCCTGCAGCCGTGCAGGATCAGGCGGAGATCCCCGAGGCGAGCACGTGGGGCACGGGCGGCGACCTCTCCACGTGGTCTGGGCCGCCGGTGTGCGAGATGGCCTTCGGCGCCCGCGCCGCGGAGCTGCGAGTGCTCGCCGCGCCGTCAGCCGGAGAGGCGGCGGTGCGCGAGCTGCTCGCCCTGCAGGCCAGCGACTGGCCGTTCATGGTCTCGCGCGGTCTGACCGTCCCCTACGCCGAGGAGCGCTTCGAGGGGCACAGGCGCGCGCTCGAACAGGCGCTGGACGGCGGGGATGAGCCGGACCTCGCCGCCCTGCGCAACCTCGCCGTCGATGCGGATCCCGCGTCCCTGCGGCTCGTTCCGTAGGGGCGGCTACTCGAAGCGCATCGAGCGCGGGGCCTCGCGCATCCGGATCAGGCGCGCCGGCACGCCGCCTACCACCGAGTTGGCGGGGAAGTCCTTGGTGACCACCGAGCTCGTGCCGACGATGCTGTTCTCGCCGATCGTGACGCCGCGCAGGACGCACGCTCCGTACCCGACCCAGACGTTGTGTCCGACCCGAACGTCGCGCTTGTAGATGCCCTGCAGTCGGATGGGCCGCTCGACCTCGGTCACGCCATGGTCGAAGTCGATCAGCATCACACGGTCGGCGAGGATGCACTCACGTCCGATCGAGACCCGCTGAAAGGCCGAGATCGTGCACTCCTGACCGATCACCGTCTTTGCTCCGATGCTCACCTCGCCCTCGTGCACACGGATCTTGCCGCCGTGCCCGATCCACGCCCAGCGGCCGATGCGCAGCGTCGCGCCGCGCCCGATCTCGAGCTTGACGCCCGGGCATATGAAGCAGATGCCGTCGGTCTGCAGCCGGCTGCCGAAGCGCAGCTTCAGCAGGACGAAGCGGACGAGCAGCAGGCCGTAGCTCGGGGCCAGCATGTGGTTGGCACGCATGAAGCGCAGGAGCGTCAGCGGTCCGCCGTGCCGTCGGTCCGGTGCGCGACGGATCGCATCGGCGACGTCCAGGGCGGCGGACTCGGTTGAGGGGTCGGCGACCAGCTCCATCGCCGCCGAATCGTAAGCGACCTTGCGGTGGGCGGGTCGCCAGGACGACCCCTGCGATGATTCCGCCGCGATGACCGACCGAACCCTCGCCCAGCGTCTGCTCGACGGCGACCGCCGCGCGCTGGCGCGCGCCATCACGCTCGTCGAGGATGATCGCCCGGAGGGCTGGGAGCTCGTCAAGGAGGTCTATCCGCACACCGGCCAAGCGGCCGTGGTCGGCTTCACCGGGCCACCGGGCGTGGGTAAGTCCACGCTGATCGGCGCTGTGACGAAGGCCAGGCGCGCAGCCGGGCGAACCGTCGGCGTCCTATCCATCGACCCGTCCTCGCCGTTCACCCACGGTGCGCTGCTCGGCGACAGGATCCGGCTGTCCGAGCATTTCCTGGACCAGGGCGTGTTCATCCGCTCGATGGCCAACCGCGGGGCGCTCGGCGGCCTCTCCGAGGCTGCCCTGCAGGCCGCTTTGCTGCTCGACGCGGCCGGGCGCGAGGACGTCTTCGTCGAGACCGTCGGCGTCGGCCAGGCGGAGATCGACATCATCGATCACGCCGACACGATCGTGCTGGTGCTGATGCCGGGGTCGGGCGACTCGATCCAGGCATTGAAGGCGGGCGTGATGGAGATCCCGGACGTGATCGTGATCAACAAGGCCGACCACCCGCTGACGGACACCATGGTCCGCGAGATCCGCGGTGTGCTGTCGCTCGCCAACCTCGATCGCTCGGCGGAGGAGGTGCGCGGCAGCTGGCGGGTGCCGATCATCAAGACCGAGGCGACGCGCGGCGAGGGCGTCTCGGAGCTGGTCTCCAGCCTGGAGGAGCACCGCGCCCACATCCAGGCCGCCGGTCAGCTGGCCGAGCGCCGCAGGCGCAACCTCCAGAACGAGGTGCTCGCAATCGCCACGGCGCGCATGCGCCGTCGTCTCGAGGAGGAGCTTGCCGAGGACGAGGAGTTCAAGCGCCTGCTCGAGGAGGTCGTCAAGCGTAAGCTGGATCCGGCGAGCGCCGCCACCGCGCTGTTGGAACGCGCGCCACCCGGGCAGGGCACGATCGAGTAGCGTCAGCCGGCGTGGACTACCTGAAACTCGCCGATCGCAGCTGGCCGCTGCTGACGCGGCTGATGGGCGGTCATGCCGCCGTCTACCGAGCGACCAACGGGCTGATCGGCCACCGCTTCCCGGGCTCGCCTCCGATGCTCCTGCTCGACCACGTCGGCGCGAAGAGCGGCACGCGGCGCATGAGCCCGCTCGTCTACGCGCGCGATGGCGAAGACGTGATCCTGGTGGCCTCGAAGGGCGGCTTTCCCAGGAACCCTGCCTGGTTTCACAACCTCATGGCCAACCCGGACGTGGTCGTGCAGATCGGCTCCCGCCGCCAGCCTGTACGCGCGCGCGTGGCCGATCCGCAGGAGCGCAAGCGGCTGTGGCCGAAGGTCGTGCAGGTCTACTCCGGCTATGACGACTACCAGCGCCGTACCGAGCGCGAGATCCCGCTCGTGATCCTCGCGCCTCGCTAGCCGCGAGCCCGGCGCAGGAGGCGGAGCGTTCCTCGCCCCGCCGCGCGGCGTCTCGAGCAGCTCACGAGCGCAGCGAGCGGGCCGTCGCCGAACGCGGCACCGAGCTCTGGTCGGGCAGCGTGCCGATCACGCGATCGCCGATCGTCGACGTCACGCCGAACCAGTAGCGCTCGTTCTTGAAGTGGTGAAGACGGTGGTTGCGCCAGATCGCCTTGAAGTACCGCCCTCGAGGCCTGTAGGGGGCGTGGATCAGGAAGTGCGTCCACTCGTAGGCCGCGAGGATCGCGTAGCTGACCAGCACGCCGCCGGTCGCGTAGGCCATTCGCGGGCCTCCGAGGAGCACAGCGATCGGGAATGACACAAGCCAGTTGACCGCCGCGATCATCGCCAGGAACACGAGCACGCCGTACACCGGGAGCAGCACGCCGTCGAGGACGGCCGGCGACTCGTGGTGCGCGCGATGCTCGCGCGCGGTCAGCATCTCGATGCGGCGTCCGCGCAGCTCGATCGGGCCGGCATGCAGGAGGTAGACGTGAATCGCCCACTCAACGAACGGCGTTGCGGCGAGCAGGCCGAGCGCCATGACCGCGTCGCGCCAGCTCCAGTTGCCCTGCGCGATACGCAGCGCCAGCAGGACAGCGACCGCGCCGAGCAGGTAGGGAGGAGAGGGCTGACGCAGAAACTCGCGGAGGCAGTCCGCCAGCCTCGCCGGACCATCGCTGCGGGCGGTGCGAACCGCGTCCGCGGGAGCGGTGTAGCGGTCGGTCGAAGCGACATCCCCCATGTCGTCTGCGTCTATGCCCCGAGAGCGCGAGCTATAACCATCTGCTGCACCTCGTCGGTGCCCTCGCCGATTGTGAGGATCTTTGCGTCGCGGTAGAAGCGGCACACGGGGTACTCCTCGATGAAGCCGTAGCCGCCGTGTATCTGCACAGCCTCCTCCGCGCAGCGCACGGCGAGGCGGCCCGTCTTGAGCTTCGCCTGGGCCGCGGTGAGCGTGAAGTTTCGCTTGGAGTCCTTCTCGAGGGCGGCCTTGTAGACCAGCAGGCGCGCCGCCTCCAGCTCGGTGCTCATGTCGGCGAGCTTGCCCTGGATCGCCTGGAACTTCGAGATGGGCTTGCCGAACGCTCGTCGTTGCTTGGCGTAGGCGAGCGCCTCGTCGAGCGCACCCTGGGCCAGGCCGACACCCATCGCCGCCACACCGATGCGGCCGATGTCGAGGATGTGCAGGAACTGCTTGAAGCCGGCGCCCCGTGGGCCAAGGAGGTTCTCGTGGGGAACCCGGCAGTCGCTGAACGTCAGCGGCCGGGTGTCCGAGGCGTTCCAGCCCATCTTCCTGTAGGGCTGTCCCTGCTCGTAGCCCTTCGTCCCGTTGGGCACGATGATGTTCGAGATCTCCTTGGCGCCGGCCGAGTCCTGGCCGGTGACCGCTGTGATGCAAACCACGCCGGAGATGTCGGTGCCGGCGTTGGTGATGAACTGCTTGGCCCCGTCGATCACCCACTCGCCATCCTCGGCGCGGGCGCGCGTGCGCGTGTTGCCGGCGTCGGATCCGGCCTCCGGCTCCGTCAGGCCAAAGGCGCCGAGCCGTTCGCCCGAGCACAGGCGCGGCAGCCACTCGCGCTTCTGCTGCTCGTCGCCGAACAGATACAGCGGCTGGGTTCCAAGCGAGGTGTGCGCGCAGAGCGTTATCGCCACGGAGGAGTCCACCCGCGCGAGCTCCTCAACCGCCAGGGCGTAGGCCAGCGTGTCCCCGCCGCCGCCCCCGTACTCCTCGGGGAAGGGGATCCCCATCAGGTTCAGCCCGCCGAGCTTCTCGACGATCTCATACGGGAACGACTTGGTCCGGTCGAGCTCCTCGGCGACGGGTGCGACCTCGCCCTCGGCGAACTCCCTGACCGTGCGCCTGATCAGCTCGTGGTCGGCGGTCAGGTCGAAGTTCATCGCGCGCCCATTCTCACATGTCACGTGATCTAGCATTGCCGCGAGTGAGCCGCCGGCGCCTGATCCTCGACCTGCTCAGTCGCGGTCGGACCTTCAGCTACGGCCCGCATCGATCGCAGCTCGCCGACCTGCACCTGCCCCGCACGGATGGTCCACATCCACTGATGGTCGTCATCCACGGCGGCTCCTGGCGGGCGCGCTACGGCAGGATCGTGATGCGCGCCCTGGTCGGAGACCTCGTGCGGCGCGGCTGGGCGGCGTGGAACATCGAGTACCGGCGCCTCGGCGACGGCGGCGGCTGGCCGGCCACCTTCGAAGATGTCGCCGCGGCCGTCGATCGCGTGCTCGAGATGGACGCGCCCGTCGATCTCGAGCACGTGTGCTTCATGGGGCACTCGGCCGGGGGGCACCTCGCGCTGTGGGCAGCCGGCCGCGACAGACTGCCTCAGGGCGCCCCGGGATTCGCGGCCGCCGGGGCACCGCTGCTCCCCGGCCGGGTGATCGCCCAGGCGGGCGTCTGTGATCTGGCGGGCGCCTACCGAAGATGGGATGGGGGGGCCGCTGCAGCCCTGATGGGCGGAGGCCCCGAGGAGGTCGCCGAGCGCTATGACGTCGGTGATCCCGTGCGGCTGGTTCCGCTCAGCATGCCGGCGCTCCTGGTGCATGGGACAGCCGACAGGACCGTGTCGGTCAAGCTGAGTCGCAGCTATGAGCGCGCCGCCACGGCGAGCGGCGCGGACGTTGAGCTCGTGGAGATCGAGGGCGCCGCGGGGGCGCACAGGGCGCACCTCGATCCGCGCGGCGCGGCGTGGGCGGCCGTCACGCGGCGACTACCCACGTACGCCCCGAGCCGCTAGGAGCTGTAGGACTTCGCGAGCTCGACGAGCAGGCGCACGCCGTAGCCCGAGGCGCCCTTGCCGACATACGCGCGGTCGAGGTCCCACGCCGAGCCGGCGATGTCGAGGTGAGCCCAGGGGACCCCGTCGACGAAGTTCGACAGGAAAGCGGCTCCCACGATCGTGCCGGCCTTGCGCGCTTCTGGCGCGTTGTCGAGATCGCCGTACTTGCCCTTGACGAGCTGGTCGTACTCCTCGTGCAGCGGCAGCCGCCAGACGATCTCGCCGGTGCGCTCGCCGGCCGCGACAACGCGCTCGGCGAGCTCCTCGTCGTTGCTCATCAGGCCGGAGTAGGTGGAGCCGAGCGCCACGATCACCGCCCCCGTCAGCGTCGCGAGGTCGATCATCCGCTCCGCGCCCTCAGCTCGCGCGTGGCACAGGCAGTCGGCCAGCACGAGCCGTCCCTCGGCGTCTGTGTTGTTGACCTCGATCGTCTTCCCGTTGGCCGCCGTGACGATGTCGCCGGGCTTCACCGAATGGCCGCTCGGGAGATTCTCGGTGGCGCCGACGACCGCCACGAGCTTCACGGGGAGCTGCATCCTGGCGATCGCCGCGACGGCCTCGATGACCGCCGCGCCACCGGACATGTCGAACTTCATCTCGGCCATTTTGGCTCCGGGCTTCAGCGAGATGCCGCCGCTGTCGAACGTCACCGCCTTGCCTATCAGGCCGAGGGTCGGGCCGCTCGCGCCCGCGCCGTCGTAGCGCATCGTGATCAGCGCAGGCTCCTCGTGGGAGCCCTGCGCGACCGCTGCGAAGGCGCCCATGCCGCGCTCGAGGATCCGCTCGCGCCCCTCGACCTCGACTGACAGCCCATCGATCTGCCCGCCGAGCGCGCTCGCGTACTCGCCGAGCGCCGTCGGTGTGAGGTCGTTTCCGGGCCTGTTCTGCAGGTCGCGCGCGCGGTTGACCGCCTCGGCGAGCATCGCTGCGTCCGCCACGGCCGCCTCGAGCGAGCCAGGGCCGGAGACGATCAACCGCTCGATGTTCTTCGGCGCATCCTCGCCATCATCGCCCTCTGCGGGTCCCGACTTGTGCTGCTCAAAGCGGTAGTCGCCGAGCAGCGTGCCCTCGACCAGCGCGGCGGCGAGCGGCGCGCCGCCGTCTCCCGGGACGACCCAGCAGAGCGTCCGCGTGGAGATCTCCCGGGCGCGCTCGCCGACGACCGCGGCGGCGACCCGCGCGCGCTCCGGGGTGAAGTCCTTGCGGGCGCCGAGTCCGACCAGCAGCCAGCGCTTTCCAGCGGCGTGCGTCAGCGCCAGCTTCTTGAACGAGCGGCGGGCCTCGCCGCTCGCCAGCAGCGCGCCCAGCTCCGGCGGACTGTCGGCCGGCGGCTGCTCGCCCTCGAACACCCCGACGCCGATCGTGTCGGCGTCGCTGCTCGTTGCCGGGTCTGTGATCGCAGAGACGTTCATCCGCGCCGCACGATATCCGCCCGAGGGCTCGCGGGGGGTTGCACTACCATTCTCGATCTCCCGTCCCCTCGCACGACCCACAGGAGAGACTGCCCCCCATGCCCAAGACAGTGATCCTCGGCGCCGCGCGCACCCCGATCGGAAAGATGGGCGGCGGCCTGTCCTCCGTGGATGCCACCGAGCTGGGCGGCGTGGCGATCAGCGCCGCGCTCGAGCGTGCCGGGGTGGACCCGGAGCAGGTCGAACACGTAGTCATGGGCCAGGTCCTGCAGGCCGGCCAGGGGCAGATACCCTCCCGCCAGGCGCAGATCAAGGCCGGCATTCCCAAGGAGGTCTCCTCGGAGACGATCAACAAGGTCTGCGCATCGGGTTTGCGTGCCTCGGTGATCATCGACCAGGCGATCCGCGCGGGCGACATGCAGGTTGGCGTTGGCGGAGGGATGGAGTCGATGTCGAGCGCTCCCTACCTGCTGCCGCAGGCCCGCTTCGGCTACCGCATGGGCGACGCCAAGATGCTCGACGCGATGGTTCACGACGGGTTGACCAACCCGTTCTCGGGCAAGCAGATGTTCGTCGAGGCGACCGAGGTGGGGGACGAGCTCGAGATGACCCGCGCAGACCTCGACCGCTGGGCGCTGCGCTCGCACGAACTGGCCCTGAAGGCGACCGACGACGGGCGCCTGGCGGAGGAGATCGTGTCGGTCACGATCAAGAATCGCAAGGGCGACACCGTCGTGGAGGTGGACGAGGGACCCCGCCGGGACACCTCCCTGGAGAAGCTGGCCTCGCTCCCCGGGCTCGTCGCCAAGGAGGGTTCGCACACGGCTGGCAACTCCCCCGGCGTGAACGACGGCGGCGGCGCCCTTGTGCTCGCCTCCGATGAGTGGGCGGACGCCAACGGTCGAGAGGCCCTGGCCGAGATCCTCGCCCACGCGCAGAGCGCCAACGACTTCGCCTACCTCGCCACCACGCCGGCGAGCGCCGCCAGGAAGGCCCTGGAGAAAGCCGGTCTGCAGCCCGGGGACATCGACGTGTGGGAGATCAACGAGGCATTCGCCTCGGTCACGCTCAACTCGATCCGCATGCTCGGCATCGACGAGGACAGGGTCAACGTCAACGGGGGAGCGGTCGCGCTCGGCCATCCAATCGGCGCGTCCGGGGCCCGCATCCTCGGCAGCCTCGTGCTCGAGCTTCGCCGCCGCGGCGGCGGCCTCGGCTGCGCTGCCATCTGCTCCGGCGGCGGCCAGGGCGACGCGGTGATCCTCAAGGTCTAGTGACTGAGGAGGGACACGGCGCCGCCGGTTCTCCGAACGGCAAGCCGCGGGCGGCAGCGTTCTTCGACCTCGACAAGACGCTGATGGCGGGGTCCTCGGGGATCTTCTTCGCCCGGGCGGCCTACGAGACGGGCATGATCACCCGGTCGCGCCTGGCCCGCGACGTATACGAGAACCTGCGCTTCCGCCTGCGCGGCTCGACCGACGATCGCGCCGACGACGTGCGCAAGCGGGTCGGCAAGATGATCGCCGGGGTGCGAGTCCGCGACCTCGAGCGTCTCTCCCCGCGCGTGCTCGCGGGGGTGCTCCCGCGCCTCTACCCCGAGATGCTTGCGCGTGCATACGCGCACCAGGACGCAGGGGAGCTCGTCTACATCCTCACCGCCGCCTCCCAGGAGATGGCGGACCTGCTCGCGCACGTGCTCGCCTTCGACGGCGGGCTCGGGTCACGCTCGGAGATCGTCGACGGGCGCTACACCGGCCGGCCCGCCGGTCCCTTCAACTATCGCGAGGGCAAGGTTCTCTCGATGCGCGAGACCGCCGAACGGGAGGGCATCGACCTGGCGGCCTCCTACGCGTACTCCGACTCCGAGTCGGACCTGCCGATGCTGCGCGCGGTGCGGCACGCGGTCGTCGTCAACCCGGACCAGCATCTCAGGCGCATCGCCGGCGAGGAAGGCTGGGAGGTCCTGCACCTGGATCGCCTGGGCCGCCGGCTGAAGATGCTCGCCGCGCTGGGCGCGGGCACCGCGCTGGCGTCTCTCGGACGGGTAGTGCGCGAACACAGCGACGGGGCACGCGGGGACACCGCTCGTGCGTCGCGCGGAAGACCGGGGGTGCTGCAGACGCGCGGGCGGCCTCGCGCCGGCGCCCCGTGGCGGCCTCGCGACAGGCGGGGCCGGTGATGCGCGGGCGCTCCGATGAACCCCGCGCCGCATAATGTATGCCGCGATGCCCCCCGCCACGTCACCCACCCAGAGCAAGATCCGCGTCGTGGTGGCGAAGCCGGGGCTCGACGGCCACGACCGCGGCGCGAAGATAATCGCGCGCGCCCTCCGCGACGCGGGCATGGAGGTGATCTACACGGGACTGCACCAGACTCCCGAGCAGATCGTCGAGACGGTCATCCAGGAGGACGCCGACGCAGTCGGTCTGTCGATCCTCTCAGGAGCGCACATGACGCTCGTGCCGCGCGTAGTCGACCTGCTGCGCGAGCAGGGGATCGATGACGTCGTCATCACGGTCGGCGGAACGATTCCAGCGGAGGACATCCCCGAGCTGAAGGGTCTCGGCGTGGCAGAGGTGTTCACGCCCGGCGCCCCGACACAGGCGATCGTCGATTTCATCCGCGGGGCAACCGCCGGGCGGCGGCATCCGGTCGCTGATTGACTCGTCAGTCAACCGCCGGACCAGGTAGGATCTCACTCAACAGAACCCAAGGAGTTGCCTGAGAATGAAGATATGCGTCCTGGTGAAGGAGGTTCCGGACGCCGCCGTCGAGAAGAGGATCGACCCATCGACGGGGCGCATGGACCGCAGCGGCGAGAAGAACCTCAACCCGTATGACACGCACGCCATCGAGGCGGCGATGCAGATAAGGGAGGGTGGCGCAATTCCCGTCGAGGAGATCGTCGCCGTGACGATGGGCCCCGAGAGCGCCGTGCGCGCGCTCCACAAGGCCGTGTCCCTCGGCGCCGACCGGTCCGTGCATCTGAGCGATCAGGTGGTCGCCGGCTCGGACGTCGCGGCGACCGGCTACGCGCTCGCCAAGACGCTGGAGCGCGAGAGCCCCGACCTCGTGCTGCTCGGGCAGCAGTCCGACGATGGCGAGTGCTACACGATCGGCGCCGTCGTCGCGGAGCATCTCGGCATGCCCTCGCTGACGCAGGTGATCAAGATGGACATCGAGGCCGACGCCCTGCGCTGCGAGCGCCAGGCGGAGTACGGCTACGACACCGTGCAGGTCAGGCTCCCCGCGGTCATCTCGGTCGGCGATGCGATCAACGAGCCGCGCTACCCGTCGCTGAAGGCGATCATGGGCGCCAAGAAGAAGCCCCTCGACGCGGTCACCGTGGGCGACGTCGGCATCGACGCGACGAAGGTCGGCGGCGAGAACTCGGCAGCGCAATGGGTGGCCGCGAAGGCGCCCCCGGCGAAGTCCGCCGGAGAGATCATCGAGGACGAGGACACCGGTGAGACGGTCGAAAAGATCGTCGCCTGGCTCGACGAGCGCAAGCTGATCTAAGGAGATTCGAACGGACATGGCAAACATCCTGGTCTACGCGCTGCACTACGACGGCGCGATCAACAAGAACTCGCTGGGCGCCGTCTCCGAGGGCGCCCGTCTGGCCGAGCAGCTCGGCGGCGAGGCGCACGCGATCCTGCTCGGGGAGAACGTCCCGCAGGACCTGGCGGCCTCGCTCGGCAAATACGGCGCAAAGAAGGCGCTCGTGGCGGAGGGCCCCGAGGGGCTCGCGCAGCCGCTCGTCGATGCGATGGCAGCCGCTATCTCCGGTGGCGACTACAAGTACGCCCTGTTCGGCGGCGGCCTGCTCGGCTTCGAGATTGGCGCCGGCCTGGCCGCGCGGCTCGGGGCGGGCGTCGTCATGGAGGTCACCAACGTGCGCGCCGAGAACGGCGAGCTGATCGCCGAGCGCCCGATCCTCGGCGACTCGTCGATCTCCGAAGTCAAATACCGCTCCGAGGTCGGCATCGTGATCGGGCGCCTCAACGCGTTCGAGATCAAAGACGTCGGCGGCGCCGACGCGCAGGTCGAGGCGCTCAGCTTCGAGCTCAGCCCGCACGCTTCACAGGCGACGATGATCACCCGCGGCGAACAGCGGGGCGCCGACGTGGACATCGAGGGCGCCGACATCCTCGTGGCCGGCGGTCGCGGTCTCGGCAAGGCCGAGGGCTTTCAGCTGGCAGAGGAGCTGGCGGCCGCCTTCGGCACGAGCGCAGCGGTCGCCGCCACGCGAGCCGTGGTCGACGCCGGCTGGTACCCCTATGCGGCGCAGATCGGCCAGACCGGCAAGACGGTCGCGCCGAAGCTCTACCTGGCCGCGGGGATCTCCGGCGCGATCCAGCACAAGGTCGGGATGCAGGCCTCGGAGAACATCGTCGCGATCAACAAGGACGCCAACGCGCCGATCTTCGAATTCTCAGATCTCGGGATCGTCGGCGACCTGAACAAGATCCTGCCCAAGCTGACAGAGGCTGTGAAGGCCAAGAAGGCCAGCTGACGATGACGGGCGCCGTCCACACCGCCCAAGTCGAGCCCGAGCACGGGTGGAGGTCAGAGCATGTCCGGCGATAGCGGTGCGAGCAACGGCAAGGTCGCTCCGGCGGCCTTCCCGCCGCCGGTCGACTCGCAGAAGGAGTTCATCAAGCGCGGGCTGGACGCTGAGGACGAGCTGATCGAGGTGGGTGTCGCGATCGTCGGCGGCGGGACCGCTGGGCTCGCCTGCGCCAATCGCCTCCTGCAGCTGCTCGCCGAGGACCCCGAGACGATGGAGCGCCTCGGCGAAGTGCCGGTCGCGGTGGTCGAGAAGGCCAAGACATGCGGTGGCCACAGCCTTTCCGGAGCGGTCATGCGCCCGGGCCCGCTGGAAGAGCTGTTCCCCGACCTGAGCCGTGAGGATTGGCGCCAGAAAGGCTTCGCCTTCGGCGAGGTCAAGAAGGAGGCCGTCTACCTCACGCCCACCTCGAAGCTCGCTGTTCGCATCCCCACGCCGCCGCCGTTCAAGAACCACGGCAACGAGGTCGTCTCGGTCGCGGCGCTGGCCCGCTACCAGCAGCAGCAGGCAGAAGAGGCAGGTGCGTACATCCTCACCGAGACCGCCGCCACGCAGCTCGTCGTGGAGGACGGGCGCGTCGTGGGCGTGCGCTCCGGCGACAAGGGCCGCGGCAAGGACGGCGAGCCGCTCGGGAACTTCGAGCCTGGCACCGACATCAAGGCTCACGCGACGGTTCTCGCGGAGGGCTGCTGGGGTCATCTGACGGGTGCCGCCATCAAGGAGTTCGACCTGGCCGAGGGACGCGAGCCCCAGGTTTGGGAGCTGGGCGTCAAGGAGGTCTGGAAGGTCCCCAAGCCGCTCGACCGCTTGATTCACACGATGGGCCCGTGGCCGTTGAAGATCTCGCACAAGTACGGCCAGATCGGCGGCACGTGGATCTACCCGATGAAGAACGAGAAGACCGGCGAGGATCTCGTCTCGATCGGCTTCGTCGTCGAGCTCGAGTACGCCGACGCGACCACCTCGGCCCACGACCTGCTGCAGACGTTCAAGACGCATCCGCTGGTGCGCAAGATCCTCGAGGGCGGCGAGCGCATCGCCTGGGGAGCCAAGGCGCTCCCCGGCGGCGGCTACTGGTCGATGCCGAAGCTCACGATGCCCGGCGCTCTGCTCGTGGGCGACTCCGGCGGGATGGTCGACACGATGGCGCTCAAGGGAGTGCACCACTGCATCCGCTCGGGCATGCTCGCGGCCGAGTCCATCTACGCCGCCCTGAAGCGTGGCGAGAAGAGCTTCGAGTCCTATGAGCAGGTGATCGAGGAGTCCTCGGTCGGCAAAGAGCTGTGGGAGGTCCGAAACGCGCGCCAGCCCCTGCAGAAGGGACTGCTGCTCGGAGGGCCGCTCAGCGGCCTGCAGCAGATCACCAAGGGCAAGCTGCCCGGCCGCGCGGCGTGGCATCGCAACGACCTCAAGCAGATGTTCATCGGCAAGACCAAGGATGTCTACGTCAAACCTGACGGCAAATACACGTTCGACAAGCTCTCCTCGGTGTTTATCACCGGCAACGCGACACGCGACGACGCACCGAACCACATCCGGGTGCGCAAACGCGTGCCGCGGGAGATAGCCGAGACCTGGCGCTGGATGTGCCCCGCGGGCGTGTACGAGATCCCCGAGGACGCACCGGAGCACGGCGAGGTCGACGTCATCGTCAACTACACCAACTGCGTCCAATGCGGCGCGATCACCGCCAAGGGCGGGCGGCTCACCACCCCCGAGGGCGGAGACGGACCGCTCTACCAGGTCACCTGAGCGCCCGCGCGAGCGCTCAGCCGCGAGCAACTCGGCCCGCGCAAGTCGCAAACAGCGCGAAACCTGCGCGGTTCGGCCGTGTTACAGGCAGTTGATGAGACTGATCGCATCCGCGCTCGCACGCCCGCACGCGTTCACCCGGGCCACCGCGCCCCTCGGCTGCGCCGTGGCGCTCGCCTGCCTTTCGCTGCCCTTCGCGGCTTCCAGCTCAACCGCCGCAAGCTCCACGTCGGCCAGCTCGGTGCCTGGCCCGAGCCGCCAGAGCGCAGCGTCGGTCGCCAAGCCAGTCTTCTCGGCGACGCTCGTCCAATGCGTCACGGCCGTCGACCAGGCCGAACGCTCTGCGACGTTCTCAGGCGAAATGACGGCGATCGCCGGATCGAGTCACCTGGAGATGAGGATCGATGTGCTCGAGCGCCTGCCGGAAGAAACGCTGTTCCACACGGTCAGCGCGCCGGGACTGGGCGTGTGGCGCGGCTCGGCGCCGGGCGTGAAGGTCTACAAGTACCTCAAGCAGGTGAGCAACCTCTCGGCGCCGGCCTTCTACAGGGCGGCAGTTCGCTTCCGCTGGCTGAACGCGCGGGGCAGGCTGATGAAGGCGGCGGAGATGCGCACCCAGAGATGTCAGCAGCCGGCACCTCCGCCCGCGGCCCCCGCACCCAGCGCCGCGGTGCCGCCGCCAGCCGCCTGAGCTGGGCCGCTAGAATGGGTGGACGATGAAGGCGAAGATCCATCCGAGCTATGTCGAGTCACACGTGCGCTGCACCTGCGGCAACGAGTTCACGACGCGCGCGACGCGTGAGGACCTGCACGTCGAGGTGTGCTCGAACTGCCATCCCTTCTACACCGGGAGGCAGAAGCTGATGGACACCGGAGGACGTGTCGAGCGCTTCCAGCGCCGCGTCGCTAAGGGCCGCCTGCATACGGCGCAAGCTCGCTCCGACCAGTAGCTCGATGTCCGCGCCCGTCGCCGCCGATTCGTCGACGACGCCCGCCGCCGGCGATGGCACGGGGCCGGCCCCGGCGGGGGCCGCGGCTGACGCGACGCAGAGCGACGGAACCGGTGAGCTGAGAGCACAGCGCGACGCGCCGGTCGGCGGCCAGGCGGTCCTCGAGGGCGTGATGATGCGCGGCGTCTCCAACTGGGCGGTCGCTGTGCGCAAGCCGACTGCCGAGCAGCTGAGCGAGCACGAGCGCTCGCCGGAGGAGCCGGCTCTCGGGGAGATCGAGGTCAAGACCTTCCCGCTCGTCTCGGCGATGCGCCGCCACCGCGTCCTGCGGCTGCCGATCATCCGTGGGGTCGTCGCGCTCGGTGGATCGCTCGCGATCGGCTTCAAGGCGCTGGAGGTCTCGGCCAACGCGCAGCTGCCGCCGGCGGAGGAGCAGGAGGGGCCGCAGGAGATCCCGCGTGGGGTCTGGGCCGGGACGGTGGTGCTCGCGCTCGCGGTCGCGATCGTCCTGTTCTTCCTGATCCCCGTCGGGTTGACGAGCCTGATCAAGCATCAGCTCGGCTCCTCCGTGTTGTTCTGGCTGGTCGAGGGGGTCTTGCGCACCGCCATCTTTCTCGGCTACCTGCTGTTGCTCTCGCGCCTGCGCGATCTGCGGCGGGTGTTCGAGTATCACGGGGCCGAGCACAAGACGATCTCCTGCTTCGAGGCCGGACTGCCGCTGACGCCCGCCAACGCGCAGCGCTTCTCGAGGCTGCATCCGCGCTGTGGCACGAGCTTCCTGCTGGTGGTGATGATCGTCGCGATCTTCGTGTTCGCCCCGATCGGCCTTCCCGCGTGGTACTGGCTGGTGGCTACGCGCATACTCGGGGTACCGCTGATCGCGGGCATCTCCTTCGAGCTGATCAAGTTCGCCGGTCGCAACCGCAGCAGGCGATGGGTGCAGGCCGTGATGTGGCCGGGGCTGAAGCTGCAGCTCCTGACGACGCGCGAGCCGGATCTGGAGGAGCTCGCCGTGGCGATCGCTGCGCTCGAGGCGGTGCTCGCGCTGGAGACGCCGGGCGAGCTCTCGGCGGAGGACCTCGTCGGCGTCGAGGTCGTTGCCTAGACCCCGGCCTGCTCAGGGGCGGGGACGGTTCTTCCGACCAGTTCGCCCCATCCCTGCTTCAGGCGCTCGAGCGACATGCCGCGCACCCGCCGCAGGTGGATGAACAGATCGGCGCCGAGCGCGGCGAGCAGCGTGTCGGAGAGCATCTCCGCGTCGCACACCGGGTCGGCCTCGCGGAGCAGCAGCGTGACGTGAAGCCGGTGCACCACGTAGGCGGGGTGCACAAAGCGACCGGGACCGATCTCGGCCGCCAGGAACAGCTCGGTGTGCGCCTCGAGCGTGTCGAGCAGCGACTCGCCGAAGGCGACCAGCCGCTCGCACGGCGGCGCGCCGGGACCGAGGGGCGGCTCTCCGCGGATGATCGCTTCCTGAAAGTTGCGCTCGCGCTCTGAGAGCACAGCGGCGGCGAGCGAGGCACGCGAGCCGAAGCGGCGGAAGAGGGTGCCCTTGCCGACGCCCGCCTCCTCCGCGACGTCGTCCATCGACACGCAGCCCGCGCCACGCTCGTCGAACAGGCGCCTGGCGGCGCACAGGATGCGCTCGCGGTTGCGCGCAGCGTCGGCGCGCTCAAAGCTCTCGGGCGCTATCTGCGGTAGCTCGAATGCGGGGGTCATGTGTCACATACTACTACTAACCGGACCGTGGTCCGATTAGGTGCTATGTTATGCGAAACGGACTGAAGTCCGGTCAACCAAATCGCGACAAGGAGCTTCCAATGAGCGTTGCAACCCAGCAGGACATCTCCACCGGGACCTGGAGCATCGACAAGGTCCACTCGCATGTCGGCTTTGCCGTCAAGCACATGGTCGTATCGACGTTTCGCGGGCGCTTCGAGGACTACGACGGCGCGCTGACCGTCGGCGAGAACGGCGAGCCGCGCCTCGAGGGCACGGTCGCCGTCGATTCGATAGTCGTCAAAGACGAGAACCTCGCCGGCCACCTGAAGACGCCGGACTTCTTCGACAGCGCCAAGTACCCCCAGATCGGCTTCCGTTCGAGTGCCGTGCGCGTGCTCGGCGACGGCCAGCTCGAGGTCGACGGTGAGCTGACGATCAAGGACCGCACGCACAACGTCACCGCGCGCGGCACGATCAGCGGCCCGCACGAGGACATCGCAGGCAACGACAAACTCGGCGTCGAGCTCGAGACCGTCGTGGACCGGCGAGAGTTCGGCCTGGAGTGGAACGCGCCGCTGCCAAAAGGCGGCTTCGCCGTTGACAACGACGTCAAGCTCGAGGTCTCTCTCGAGCTCGTGAGGCAGGCGTAAGGACGATGCGGATCCTCGGAATCTCAGGCAGCCTGCGACGCGAGTCGCACAACACGCGCCTGCTGCGCGGCGCCGGCAGCCTCCTGCCGGACGGCGCCGAGCTGGAGATGTTCGACCAGCTCGGGGCGATCCCGCCGTTCAACGAGGACGAGGAGCAACAGACGCCTCCGGCGGTCGCGGCCCTGAATGCCGCGATCGCCGGGGCAGATGCGGTGCTCGTGGCGACGCCCGAGTACAACGCCTCGATTCCAGGCGTGCTCAAGAACGCCCTCGACTGGGTTTCGCGACCGGTGCAGAGCACGCCGCTGCTGGGCAAGCCGGCGGCGGTCATCGGCGCCAGCACGAGCCTGTTCGGCGCCGTCTGGGCCCAGGCCGAGACGCGCAAGGTGCTGAGCACGATCGGCGCGCGGGTGGTCGACCGCGAAATACCGATACCGCAGGCCGAGGAGGCCCTCGGGCCCGACGGGCTACCGCTCGACGATGACGCGCGCGAGCTGATCGAGGCGACGCTGACAGAGCTGATCGAGCTCGCGCAGCGGGAGCGCGCCACCGCCTAGAGAGCTGGCAGCCGCACCGCTCGGCCACCTAGACTGGCCGACATGATTGAAGATCTCGTCACGCAGATCGAGACGCGCTTCGCCGAGCTCGGCGAGCAGATGACCGACGCCGCGGTGATCTCCGACAGGGAACGCTACGCGGAGGTCGGCCGCGCCTACCGCCAGCTCGAGGGCGCCGCGGCGCTCGCGGCGCAGTGGCGCCATGCACAGGACGACGCCGCCGGCGCCGAGGAGCTCCTCTCGGAGATGGGCGAGGATGCCGAGATGCGCGAGGAGCTGACCGGCGCGCGCGAGCGGATCGAGGAGCTCGAGGAGCAGATCCGCCTGGCGATGGTCGAGCGCGACCCGAACGACGAGAAGAGCGTGATCGTCGAAATCCAGGGCGGAGCCGGCGGCGAGGAGGCCGGCCTGTGGGCCGGGGACCTGTATCGCATGCTGACCCGCTACGCCGAGCGGCTCGGGTTCCAGACAGAGTCGCTGGACATCGGCGACGGGAAGTACACCTTCTCGATAAAAGGATCCCGCCCGCCAGACGGCGCCTACTCGGTCTTCAAGTTCGAGGGCGGCACCCACCGCGTCCAACGGGTGCCCCAGACCGAGTCGCAGGGGCGGATCCACACCTCCACGGCGACCGTCGCGGTGCTCCCCGAGGCCGAGGACGTGGACGTGCACGTCGATCCCAACGACCTGCAGATCGATGTCTACCGCTCCTCGGGGCCGGGTGGCCAGTCGGTCAACACGACCGACTCGGCCGTGCGTGTCACCCACCGGCCGTCGGGGATCGTCGTCTCGATGCAGGACGAGAAGTCTCAGCTGCAGAACCGCGAGAAGGCGCTGCGGGTGCTGCGGGCCCGCCTGTATGAGCGGGCGCTCGCCGAGCAGCAGGCCGAGCTCGCCGCCGACCGCCGCTCGCAGGTGGGCACCGGCGACCGCTCGGAGAAGATCCGCACGTACAACTACGGCGAGCGTCGCGTGACCGACCATCGCATCAAGCTGACCGTGCACAACCTCGACCAGGTCCTCGAGGGCGAGCTCGACGAGCTGACCGCCGCGCTGCAGGGCGACGAGAAGCGCCGCCGCCTCGAGGCCCAGGCGGCCGTGTGATGGCTCACAGCACCTTCGACACGCGCCTGAATACTGCCCCGCAGCCGCGCGCGGACGCCGCCGCGGACGGTCCCGTCGCCCGGCGGAGCGCGCCGGGCGCACACACCGCCAGGGACGCGCTCGACGGTGCGCTCACCGCGATCACCGCCGCCGGGTGCGAGACCCCTCGCCTGGACGCCGAGCTGCTGCTCGCCCATGTGCTGGGCGTCGGGCGCGAGCGGCTGATCACCGATCCGCAAATGCCGGTGGAAGGGCCGGCGATCCGCGCCTTCCAGGACGCCGTCCGCCGGCGAGCCGTGCAACGAGAGCCCGTCGCCTACATCATCGGACGCCGCGCCTTTCGTCATCTGGAGCTCGCCGTCGACCGGCGCGTCCTGATCCCGCGGCCTGAGACAGAGCTGTTGGTGGAGGCCGCTCTCGGGCTCAGCTACGGTGCACACGTGCTAGACGTGGGCACCGGCAGCGGAGCGGTAGCGCTCGCCCTGAAGGACGAGCGGCCAGACCTCGAGGTGACCGGCAGCGAGCTGAGCGAGGCGGCGCTCGCGGTTGCGCAAGCTAACGCCAGTCGCCTCGGGCTGGACGTCGGCTGGCTCCATGCCGACCTGCTCGCGGGGGTGCCCGACGAGTTCGACGCGGTGCTTGGGAACCTCCCATACGTGGCCGAGTCCGACCGCGCGGCGCTCGCTCCCGAGATCTCGCGGCACGAGCCCGCAGGCGCCCTGTTCGCAGGGGCCGATGGACTTGGGGCGATCCGGTCGCTGCTCGCAGCGCTAGCCGAGCGCGAGCGCGTCGAGCTCGTGGCGCTCGAGGTGGGCGCCGGCCAGGCGGCGGCGGTCAGCGAGATGACCCGCGCAGCGCGCTTTCGGAGCGTCCGCCGCGAGCGCGACCTCGCCGGGATCGAGCGCGTGGTCGTCGGCGAGGGCAGGGAGCGATGACGCCCAGGCTCGACGCCGACGACGCGGCACGGCTACAGGACTGCGTGTCCGGCGGAGGCGTCGCGGTGTTTCCCACCGACACCGTGTACGGCGTGTGCTGCGACCCCGACAACGAGCAGGCCGCGCGGCGGCTCTACGAGCTCAAGGGGAGGCCGCCGACGCGCGCATGCGCGGTGATGTTCTTCGCGCTCGAGCCCGCCCTGCAGACACTGGGCGAGCTGCCCGGCGCGGTGCGGCTAGCGCTGCAGGCGCTGCTTCCCGGCCCGGTCACGGTGCTCCTTGCGAACCCCGCTTTTCGCTTCGCCGCCGCCTGCCGGACGGACCCCGCGACGCTTGGCCTGCGGGTGCCAAGCCTGCCCGAGGACCAGGCGGCGCTCTCCGGGGTGTCCCGTCCGGTGATGCAGTCGAGCGCCAACATCTCCGGCGAGCCCGACGCCCGGACCCTCGCGGAGGTGCCTCCGAGCCTGCTCGACGGAGCCGACCTGGTGCTCGACGGCGGCGAGCTACCCGGCACGCCGTCCACGGTGATCGACCTCCGCGACTACGCCCGCGAACGCCGCTGGCACGTGCTGCGCGAGGGGGCGCTGGGGAGCGACGCCGTGCAGCAGCTCCTCGCCTCGGCCGGCTGAGCCAACGGGGATCCTCCGCTGGTGCTAGCCTCGTGGCAGCTGCCGCGACTGGCGCTGTGAGGTGGAATCGACCACCGGGAAGCGGCGAGCCGAACTGCCGCGCGCCTGGGCACAAGTCGCCGACGTAAGGAGAGCGCCGTGTCCGAGCTGAGCCCCGACTACTTCAACCGACCGCTGGCGGAGGTGGACCCCGAGGTCGCCGACGCGCTACGCGGAGAGCTCGAGCGCGAGCAGCGCACGCTCGAGATGATCGCCTCGGAGAACTTCGTGCCGCGCGCGGTGCTCGAATGCCAGGGGTCGGTGATGACCAACAAGTACGCCGAGGGCTATCCGGGACGCCGCTACTACGGAGGCTGCGAGTGGGTCGACGTCTCCGAGCAGCTCGCCATCGACCGCGCGAAGCAGCTGTTCGGCGCCGAGCACGCGAACGTCCAGCCGCACTCCGGCTCGCAGGCCAACGCCGCCGTCTACCACGCCCTGCTCGAGCCGGGCGAGACGATCATGGGCCTCTCGCTTGCTCACGGGGGGCACCTCACGCACGGCATGAGGCTCAACGTCTCGGGACGTCTGTACGAGATCGCGGCATACGAGGTCGATCGTGAGACGAGTCTGATCGACATGGACGAGGTCGCCCGGATCGCGCGTGAGCGCCGGCCGAAGCTGCTGCTCGCCGGGTGGTCGGCCTATCCGCGCCAGCTGGACTTCGCCGCCTTTCGCGAGATCGCCGACGAGGTCGGTGCGCTGCTGATGGTCGACATGGCCCATTTCGCCGGCCTGGTAGCCGCCGGACTTCACCCGAACCCACTCGATTTCGGCGCGGACGTGGTCACGACGACCACGCACAAGACCCTCGGGGGCCCGCGGGCGGGCGTGATCCTGTCCAAGGAGGAGTTCGCCAAGAAGATCGACTCGGCGGTCTTCCCCGGCCAGCAGGGCGGGCCGCTGGAGCACGTGATCGCGGCCAAGGCGGTCGCCTTCAAGATCGCCTCGAGCGAGCTTTTCGCCGAGCGCCAGCGTCGCACCGTGGAGGGCGCGCGAGCGCTCGCCTCCGAGCTGCTCAAGGCCGGTCACGGCGTGAACGTGCTGACCGGCGGCACCGACGTTCACCTCGTGCTGGTCGACCTCCGTGAGAGCGAGCCGACGCTGACTGGCAAGCAGGCGGAGGACAGGCTGCACGAGATCCAGATAACCGTGAACCGCAACGCGGTCCCGTTTGACCCGCGGCCGCCGATGGAGGCGTCCGGGCTGCGCATCGGCACGCCCGCCCTGGCGACGCGCGGGCTGCAGGAGGAGGACTTCAGCGAGGTTGGCCAGATCCTCGCGGTCGCGCTCACGCCTGAGTACGAGTCGCGCGTGGCGGAGCTGGCCGAGCGTGTCGCCGCGATCGTCGATCGCCACCCGCTCTACGAGAGCCTCGCGAGCCCCGCGGTGGTGTAGGCGAGCGCCTCGTCGCTTGCGACCCCCGCGCCTGCGATGCTGTGCGCGAGTCGATGGCGCATCCGAACGAGCTCGACGCGCTTTACGCCTTCGTGGCGGCCGCGGTCGTCACCGCGCTGCTGACGCCGGTCACGGTGCGGCTCGCCACGGCGGTCGGCGCGATCGACGAGCCCCGCGAGCGCGGCCTGTCCGAGCGCCCCACGCCGCTGCTCGGAGGGCTTGCGATCTTCGCCGGGACGCTCGTAGCCGCGCTGATCTGGCTGCCGGGCGGCTACCACTCCGAACACCAGCTGTGGCACGGGGTGCTGCTCGCAGCCGGGGTGATCACCCTCGTCGGTGCCCTCGACGACCGCTTCGATCTGCCTCCGATCGTCAAGCTCGCCGGCCAGCTCGTCGCCGCGGTGATCGCCGTGCACTTCGGCGTCGCGGTCAAGGCGATCACCCTGCCCTGGGTCGGGCAGCTCGCATTCCCGAACGCCGGCATCACCAACGCCGGACCGATTCTCACCGTGATCGCACTCGTCGCGATGATGAACGTCGTCAACTTCTCCGACGGGATCGACGGCCTGGCGGCAGGCGTCTACGTGATCATCGCGGCGACGATGGCCGTCATCGCCTTCGACCTCGGGCGCGCGCAGCCGGGCGTGCTCGCCGCACTGACTGCCGGAGCGGCGCTGGGCTTTCTGTTCTACAACTTCCCGCCTGCCAAGAGCTTCATGGGCGACTGCGGCGCCAACCTGCTGGGGCTGCTGATGGGAGTGATCACCGTCGAGGCCGCGGTCAAGACGGCGGCCGTCGTCTCCTTCGTGCTGCCGCTGATCCTGCTCGCGGTCCCGTTCCTCGACACCACCTTCGTGGTTCTCAAGCGCCTGAAGTACAAGCAGCCGATCTACCGCTCCGACAGCGAGCACTTCCATCACCGCATGGCGCGCATCGGCTTCAGCAACAGGCGCACGATCGCCTACCTCTATGCGTGGACGCTGATGCTCGCCGGCCTGGCGCTCGCGCTGCGCTTCGTTCCCTACAGCGATCACAAAGGCCACCTGCACGCCGGCTGGACGCTCGTCGTGGTGGGTCTCGGCCTGGTCGCCGCCGCCGCCAGCGTCTACCTCGTGTACGTGCTCGAGATCCTCAAGTTCAGGCGCCTGGACGCGATGCGCGTGAAGCTTCTGCGGCCCGACGCCTCACCAGCGGAGATTGAGCTGGACGTCACCAAGCACCTGGAAACCGGCGAGTTCCAGGCGGTGTCGAGCGCCGGGGACGGCGATGTGCAGGTGCGCGGCGGAGCGGGGCCTCGCGGGGCTGAGGATGGGGTTGGCGAGCGACAGGTGGATGAGGACGGCATAGGCGCAAAACGCGAGCGTGGCGGCCCGCAGGCGCCGATCGCCGCCGACCGCCGCTAGCGGCAGCAGCCAGATCGCATACCACGGCAGGAGCCACGCGGTCGAGAGCAGCAGCGCGAGCATCGACCAGCCGGCGGCGACCCGCCAGTCGGCGCCCCGCGCGGTGCGCCACAGCGCCGTCGCCAGCACGAGCAGAAAGCCGGCAACGTAGAGATGGCGCCACCACGCCGGAGTGCCGCTCAACCCCACCAGGCGCGCCGTCTCGGCCGGGATGCTGTGCGTCGCGACCAGCTGCTGCTGCTCGCCGACGGCGTTCAGGAAGCCGAGCGCGTGCACGCCGAATCCCACGACACCGACTGCTGCAAGCGCCAACAGGCAGAGGCCCGCGCCGAGGGCCACCCTCGCCCGCTCGCGGCTGCTCGGCGCCGAGAGCACGAGGAAGGGCAGCAGGATGCCGGCCGTCACCTTGACGCCCACGCCCGCCACGAGGGCGGCCGCGCCGGCCCGCAGCCGCGGGCTCGCGCCCGCCGTCAGGGCGAGTGCGAGAGCGATCACGAAAAGGATCACCGTGTCGTTGTGAGCGCCGCCGACCGCGAGCACCAGAAGCACGGGGTTGAGTCCCACGAAGGCCGCAGCCCATCGCCCTGACTGGCCCAGCCGCCGAGCCGCGCGCCCGATCAGGACGACCGCGCCGAGGCTGCAGGCAGCGGCCAGCGCTTTCAGGACCCACAGGCCGCCGGCCAGGCCCAGCGGCGCCGTGGCGTAGCTGACGAGCGTGAACAGCGGGCCGTAGGGGGAGCTCTTGAACGGCCAGCCGATGAACTGGAAGACCGGGTCGGCGCTCGCTTCGGCCGCCACGTGGGTGTACGGGTCCAGACCGTGCAGTGCCCCCATGCGCGCGAACGCCAGGTAGCCGAACACGTCCTGGGAGATCAGCGGCGGCCCGAGCGCCACGAACAGGTGCGCCACGGCGATGGCAGCGAGCAGCGCGCGCCAGGGGAGCGTCCTGGCCGCGAGTAGCACCAGCAGATAGCTCGCGCACATGATCAGCACGAATGCCTGGAAGCGGGTGTTCGTGAGGTTGGCGCCGATGCCTCGAAGTGGGCCCGCCATCCAGTCCGGCCATCCACCGATGCGGGCCGGTACGTATTCCGACGGTTTCGCCGCGGCGTCCGCGCTCAGTAGCAGCGCAGTGCTCAGCACCCCCAGGACGCCGAGCGCGCCGAGCGCCCGCAGGAGGCGGGGAGGCGTACGCGCGTCAGTCCGCGTCCCGGAGGGCGTGGCTGCGCCGATTCCCACGGGGGCTGTCGGTGTCGCGGCCTGAATGACGGTCATTGTTGCGTCTAGGCGACATGCAGGCGTCCTGCGCGCGCGGTAGCCTGTGGCAGCTGCCATCCCTGCCGGGAGGATTGGGCGCGGGTGAACCGAACCCCGTGCCAGAGGCCGGCGAGGGCGCACCGTCTATGCGACGTACCGACCGCAAACGCTTTACGCGCCGGATCCGCGAAAGATCCGGCGTCGAGCACACACAGCCGGCACAGGCACCCCACCGCGTGCTGATCCTGTCCGCCGATGTCGGCGAGGGACATGCGGCGGCCGCCCGCGCGCTTGCCGAGCAGATCGAACGCGCGCCGCGGCGGACCGAGGTCACCGTGATCGACGGGCTCGCGGCCATGGGTCCCCTGCTGCGGCCGGTGGTCGAGGACGGCTATCGCGTCCAGCTGCGCTTCCTCCCGTGGACGTACACGATCATCTACTGGCTGCTCGAGCACGTCGCACCGATCCGGGCCGTCGCGCGCGAGACGCTCTGCCGGCTCGGCTCCCGTCCGCTCGCCCGCCGCATCGCCGAGCATGCCCCCGACGTAGTCGTCTCCACCTATCCCGCTGTCACGGTCGTGCTCGCGCGGCTGCGTCGCAGAGGCGCCGTCGACTGCCCGACAGTCGCGACGATAACCGACCTGACAGGCCTGTTCTTCTGGGCGCAGCCCGGGATCGACATGCATCTGGTGATGTACGACGAGTCGATGAACCCGGTCCAGCGCATCGCCGGCGACGGCAGCGCGCGGCTCGTGCGCCCGCTGATATCCGCCGAGTTCCTCGAGCCGCGCTGCCCACTCGACACCCGGCGCGCCCTCGGGCTGCCCGAGGAGGGCCGCAGGGGGGTCGTATCCGGCGGGGGTGGGGGCGTGGGGGACATCGCGGGGGCCGTCAGAGAGTTCACGCGCGTGCCGGAGGTCAGCAGCATCGTCTGCCTCGCCGGCCGCAACGACCCTCTGGCGCAGAAGCTCCGCGCCGCGTTCGCCAAGGAGGCGAAGGTGCACGTCTACGGGTTCACGGACAAGATGCCCGAGTTGCTCGCCGCCGCCGACGTGCTGGTGCACTCCACGGGCGGAGTCACATGCCTGGAGGCTCGCGCAGCGGGAACGCCGGTCGTCTCCTACGGCCTGCCGGTCGGACACGCCCGCCTCAACACGCGGGCGATGGCCGCCCTCGACCTCCTACGGCTGGCGAACGACAAAGACGAGCTCCGCAGGCACGTGCAGGCCAGCTTCGCGTCGCTCGCGGATGAGCCGCTCCTCTCGCGCAACGGCCCGCGGCTGGGCGAGGATGCTGTCGACGTGGTGCTCGACGTCCCGCGGCGCGTGCGACCCATCCCCCTGTGGCGCCTGCGGCTGGCGGCGGCGGCCATGCAGCTCGTCCTGCTCCTCGGCGTCGGCTCGTGGATGATGTCGACCGACGAGGTGACCGCCCTGGCGTCGAAGGTCCTGCACGTCCATCCGCTCACTCACGTCAAGACGAACAGGCCGGAGGTCGGCGTCATCGTGCACGTGCCCTCAACCGATATCGCCACGGTCGCCGCCACGCTGGCCAGCCGTGGCATTCACGTGTCCTTCGCAGACGACGCCGGCGTTCCGTCGCGCCCCCGCATCGAGACCCTGCGGCTGCTCGCCGACGAACTGCTGCCCGAAGTGCCCGGGTCGGCGCCCTTGCGATGGATGCGCACGCGCGGAATGCTCCGCTCTCAGGCCCGTGCGCTCGGACTGCGCCACAGCTTTTACTACCTGCAGCCGCGGGGCGGCCTGTCCGTCGGTCAGCTGGTGCTCGCCCGCACTGCCGGAGCCACCCCGGTGAGCGGCGCGATGCGGCTGAGCGCGACCGCGGCGCTTCCTCAGCGGGATATACGCGCCGGCGACGTGCTCGTCGTCGAGCTCGACGGATCCCCGTCCTCCGTGGCCGGAC